>CAYLKH010000005.1:0-53869 GCA_964384255.1 uncultured Oscillospiraceae bacterium
GGTTTTTCGGCAGTTACCAAAAAGCTCTGGAACATATTTTGCAGCATAAATGCCGGAAGCATCATAAGAAGGATACGCCCATAGGTGACGCAGTATGGCAAAAGCTCAGAGTCTGCACCCATTGCGGTTGCCACCGGCTCAATAAAGATGATACCCAATGCAGCAAATACTGCACCGCTGACGATAGTGATATATACCAGCATCGAAAAAATCTGATTCGCTTTTTCCCTGTCCTCTGCCCCTAATGTGGCAGATACCAACGCACTGCCACCGGCTCCGAACATAAATCCAATACATCCGAGGATCTGCGTAAACGGCATTATCAGATTGATCGCCGCAAAGGGTGTTATACCCACAAAGTTGGAGATGAAAAAGCCATCTACCACGCTGTAGATCGAAGTAAAGATCATCATAACAATGGTCGGCAAAGTAAAGCGAAGCAATTTGCCATAGTTAAAATGATCCGAAAGTTGAATCTTCATTATTTGATCTCCTTCATTTCTTCCCGGACCTGGCACAGATATCGTTCGGTTAATTGCACATAAAGTTCCCATTCCTCCCTTGACCAGGAAGAATAAATCTTCTTTTCCACGTCAAGCACCCGCTCTACCGTTTCACGGACTGTAGAAAACCCTTTTTCAGTCAGGCATACCCGTTTTGATTTTCCTCCGGCAGGTTCCAGATAAACAATGTCATCCTTTTCCAGCTTCCGAAGTGCAGAATTGACGGTTTGTTTATTAATGCCGGATAGCTTGATAAGTTCCGGCAACCGGCACTGCCCATCGTTATCGGACAGTGCGTACAGGATCGACATTGCGCTATCCGAAAACCCCTGTCGGACAGCAAGCTCGTGATATACTTCGTCAATTTCGGACAGCAGGCGATTAAATCGTCTGATTTCCGATTGGTTCGCGTTATCCATATCATTTTCCTTTCCATGTACGAAATCATACATGCGGGATTATAGTATGAAATCATACATAAGTCAATATAATCTGTTCCTCTTCTGCAAAAAAACTAATATATGATTCAGATCCGCTACCTGTAAGGGCAACTGCTGGAAAAAGATGGTCCTGACATGAGCTGTTTTATGATTTAGCATCGGTCACTAAGCTTCGATTCATCTGCGTTTTACAAACAACCACACCATCGGCGCACAAAATGTACCCCTTCGCCAAAGGTCAAGGCACAAAATGCTGTAATTTTGTTGGCTAAACTAAAAATTCCATGTTGCCAAATTCGTGATAATCTGTTACAATACAGGTTAGATTTGTCCAAAAATGCTCTTTTATGAGGTTTGCACAATTGCAGAAGTTTTTTATCGATGCCGCTCCCGCCTGTAACAGCATTTATTTGATGGAAGGCGAGAACTTTGACCACCTCAAGGTCCTTCGTCCCCGGCTGGGCGAACGGATCGTTTTGTGCGACGGCATGGGGACCGATTATTTCTGCCGTCTTGAAACTCTTTCGAAATCCGGTGCGGAGCTGGCTGTTGAGGAATGTCTTCCCAGCGTAAGCGAACCCCGGGTAGGCTGCCATATTTTTATGGCTGCCGCAAAAAGCGACAAGTTCGAGCATGTTATCCAAAAGGCCACCGAGCTGGGTGCCGTTTCAATAACCGCCTTTGTTTCCCAGCACTGTGTTTCCCGGCCCGGCGATAAGGACATTGGCAAAAAGCTGTCACGCTGGCAAAAGATCGCCCGTTCCGCCGCCAGTCAGTGCGGCCGGGGCATTATCCCCCAGGTCAGCTTTTTACCCAGTCTTAGCGAAGCGGTAGATTCCGCTCTGCTGAGCCAGGTTCCCGTCCTTCTTTACGAAAACGAAAGCGGCAATTCCCTGCGGGATACCCTTTCAAAGGCTCCCTTCGACTCTGTTTCGATAATAAGCGGCCCCGAGGGCGGCTTTTCCCCCCAGGAAGCCGAATATATGATTTCCAGAGGGCTCATAAGCTGCTCTCTTGGCAAAAGGATTCTCCGATGCGAAACCGCTCCGCTGTGCGCTCTTTCTGCTGTTCTTTTCCACAGCGGCGATATTTGATATTTAAGTTAGGAATGATTACAATGGCCAACAAAAAGAGATCTGCCAAGGCTCAGGCCGATGCCAGAGCCAACGATATTATAACCTACAAAATTCTGGGAGCCTTCCTGGCCGCATGTGTTTGTGTTTTTATCCTGATGACCATCAGCTCTCACTACCAGATCGGCAACCAGTTTATGGCTGTCCACAACGGCCTTATGACCGCCGGTATAATCGCGGCCCTGGTGGCTCTGGTGGGTTTTGTTTTGCTGATAATCGACCGTTTTGCTTCCAATCGGGTCGTTAAGATACTGGGCATGGTGCTGCTTCCTCTTGGTCTGCTGGTTTGGATCTCCTGCCTGCTGATGTACTATTTCTACATCCATGCTATCACCATTCTCTGCTTTCTCTATCCCGCAGCGGCAGTGCTTTACCTTATCTACCTCATTTACCAGAGCGAGTTTTTTGCTCTTTCCATCGATTGCGTTATATGCGCTTTTGGATTTTACATTCTTTCCAAGCTGCTGTCCTCTCCCCTGACCTACATCGGCGTGCTTATTATCGTTGGTTTTGCACTTATCAACGCCGTCCTTCTTGTTTTGACCGCCTATGCCGGTAAAAATGGCGGCAAGCTTGCCCTCGGCAAGCGGGAGATCAAGTTCCTGGCTTTCAAAACCTCCAGCAAGATCCTTTTCTGCACCGCCGCTCTTATGCTTGCAGGGCTTGTTCTTTCTGTCATACTTGGCGCGATGACGGCATATGTTTTCCTTTTTATCACTCTGATTTATCTGTTCATAATGGCGGTGTATTACACAATAAAATTGATGTGATTTATCCGCCGACCCACACATTAAAAGTCATTCGGCGTGAACGTCGAATGGCTTTTTGGTTTTGATGTTATTATTCGAGGTTTGACTATGATCTACAAAGTTGGTATTGATGTCGGCTCCACCACCGTTAAGGTCGTGGTTCTCGGCGAAAACAATGAGCTGCTCTATCGCTCCTACGAACGGCACTTTTCAAAGGTTCGCGAAAAAACCTGCCAGCTGCTTTCCGGAGCCGAATCGCTCCTTAAAGGCAATCAACTGAAGGCCGTTATAACCGGTTCGGCCGGTTTGGGTATGGCAACAGCAGCAGGAGTCGATTTTGTCCAGGAGGTTTTTGCCACCGCCGAAGCTGTTGATCGTTTTATCCCCGGGACCGACGCAGTTATTGAACTGGGCGGCGAGGATGCCAAGATCATCTTCTTCGGCAATAGCCTTGAGGAACGTATGAACGGCTCCTGCGCCGGCGGCACCGGCGCCTTTATCGACCAGATGGCTACTCTGCTGAACGTCAGCGCCGGCGAACTGGATGAGCTTTCCCTCAAGCACGAAAAAATATATCCCATCGCCTCCCGCTGCGGCGTTTTTGCCAAAAGCGACATTCAGCCCATTCTTAACCAGGGCGGCCGTAAGGAGGACGTGGCAGCATCTATTTTCCAGGCCGTTGTTGACCAGACCATCGCCGGTCTTACCCAGGGCCGTGAGCTTAAGGGCAAGCTGGTTTTCCTGGGCGGACCTCTGTTTTTCCTCAAGGGTCTGCGGCAGCGATTTATCGAAACCCTGGCACTGGACGACGAACACGCCATTTTTCCCGAAAACGCCGACTGCTTTGCGGCTATTGGTGCCGCCCTTTGCGCCGACGGTTACGAGCCAACCACTTATGACGACTTAAGCAGCAGGCTGATCTCTGCCGTGAGCAGCGCCAACACCACCAACACCCTGCCTCCTCTCTTCGCCAGTCAGCAGGAATATGACGATTTCGTCACCCGTCACAACTCCAATGCTCCCGCTGAGACCGATCCGGAAACCTATAGCGGAGATGCTTATCTCGGTATCGACGCCGGAAGCACCACCACTAAACTGGTGCTTATAGATTCTAACGGCGGTATCCTTTACAGCTACTACAGCGCTAACCTGGGCAACCCGGTTTCTGTCGTTCTTGACCAGCTTAGGTCCATCAGCCAATTCTGCGGTGACCGCATAACCATCAGGGGCAGCGCCGTTACCGGTTATGGCGAAGACCTTATCAAAAGCGCCTTCATGGTCGATACCGGTCTGGTCGAAACCATGGCTCACTATCGTGCCGCCCGTCATTTTGACCCGCAGGTCGATTTCATTATCGATATTGGCGGCCAGGACATGAAGTGTTTTAAAATACGCAACAACGCAGTGGACAGCATTATGCTCAACGAGGCCTGCTCCTCCGGCTGCGGTTCCTTTATCGAAACCTTTGCCAAGGCTCTGGGATATGACATAGCCACGTTTTCAAAAATGGGGCTTTTTGCTGCTCATCCTGTTGACCTGGGTTCCCGATGCACCGTATTTATGAACTCTTCTGTAAAACAGGCACAGAAAGATGGCGCATCCATCGAAGACATTTCCGCCGGACTTTCAATATCCATCGTTAAAAACGCTATCTACAAGGTCATCCGGGCTGCCTCGGCTGACGACCTTGGCCAGCGCATCGTTGTTCAGGGCGGCACATTCTATAACGACGCCGTTTTGCGCAGCTTTGAAAACGAGCTTGGCAGGAACGTTACCCGGCCAGTTATTTCCGGTCTGATGGGTGCCTATGGCTGCGCTCTGACCGCAATGGATATGGGCCTTGAAAGAAGTACCCTTCTTGTTGGGGACCAGCTGGAAGGTTTTACCCACACCTCCCGTCCCACTACCTGTGGCGGCTGCACCAACCATTGCAGCCTTACCATCAACACCTTTGACGGCGGACGCCGCTTCATATCCGGCAACAGATGCGAAAAGCCGCTGGGCAAGGGGACCGTTTCAAACCCCAACCTTATGAAATACAAATTTGAAAAGTTGAAAGGTTATTCCGGAAAACCCGGAGTGAGAGGAAAAATCGGCATCCCCTTTGGTCTTAATATGTACGAGAATCTGCCATTCTGGCACACATTCTTTACCGCTCTTGAGTTTGAGGTCATTTTGTCCTCCCCCTCCACCCGGGCAACTTACATAAAAGGCCAGCGCACCATTCCCTCCGACACGGTGTGCTATCCCGCAAAGCTGATGCACGGACACGTCCTCGAACTTATTGACAAGGGCTGTGATGTCATTTTCTATCCCTGTATGCCCTACAACTTTGACGAGGGCAAGGGTGACAACAACTATAACTGTCCGGTAGTTGCCTATTATCCCGAGCTTCTGGGAGCCAATGTTCCCGACCTGCGGAGCATAAAATATCTGACCCCTTATTTTGGTCTGCACCGGCCAAAGGACTTTGAAAAAAAGGCGGCAGAGTACTTCTATTCCAACTTCTCTATTCCCAAAAAGGAAACTGTTGCGGCCGCCCGGTCCGCCTATGAGGCATACGACGCATATAAGCAGGACATCCGCACCAGAGGCCAGGAAATGATCGATCAGGCCCGGGCCGAAGGAAAGAAGATCCTTGTTGTGGCGGGTCGTCCCTACCACAGCGACCCCGAGATCAACCACGGCATCGACGATCTGGCCTCTTCCTATGGCTTTGTTGTCATCACCGAGGATTCCGTTGCATGGCACAGCCCAAAGGAACCCCGGAAGGTGCTTAACCAATGGACCTATCAGTCCCGGCTGTATTCAGCAGCCAGATATGTCTGTTCTCAGCCCGATATGCAGATGATCCAGCTGGTTTCTTTCGGTTGTGGCATCGACGCTATCACCGGAGACGAAACTCGTGACATTCTTGAAAAGGGCGGAAAGCTCTATACTCAGCTCAAGATCGACGATATCAGCAATCTTGGCGCAGTTAAGATAAGAATACGCAGCCTCATGGCAGCCATCGAGGCCCGGGAAGCACAGGAGGCGAAATAATGGCAGAGCTGATTTATACCGATGATGGTCGACTCCTTTTTACCAAGGAGATGAAAAAAGAATATACCCTGTTGATGCCTCAGATGCTCCCTATCCATTTTGGCATGATGAAAAGCTGCCTCGAGCTTGAAGGCTTTAAGGTAGATATGCTCACTACATCCCACCGGGGTATAGTCAACACCGGCCTTAAATATGTCCACAACGACACCTGCTACCCTGCCCTGCTGGTTATTGGCCAGCTGATCGACGCCGTGCAGTCCGGTAAATATGATGTTCATAAAATAGCCCTGCTGATAACCCAAACCGGCGGCGGATGCAGAGCGTCCAACTATATTCATCTGCTCCGTAAGGCTCTTATAAAGGCCGGTCTTGAGTTTGTGCCGGTAGTTTCTGTCAACCTGTCCGGCCTCGAAAAGAATCCCGGATTCAGCCTTACTCTGCCCCTTATCCCCAAGCTGGCTTTTTCCATGATGTATGGCGATGCCATAATGCTGGCAGCCAACCGCTGCCGCCCCTATGAGATCACCGCCGGAGAAACCGATTCTGTTGTGGCAGAATGTCAGCAAAAGCTTATCAACGATTTTAAAAACGGCAAGGGGCTTACCCGAAAGGCATATAAACAGGAGCTGGAATATATTCTCAGTTCCTTCGACGCTATTCCCCTTACCGGCGGTCAGAAGCCAAAGGTCGGGATAGTTGGCGAGATCTATGTTAAATTCTCTTCTCTGGGAAATAACGACCTTGAAAAATTTTTGCTTTCCGAAGGCGCTGAGCCTGTGGTCCCCGGTCTGATGGACTTTATGATCTTCAAGGTCAACAACCGGGTAGTCGACGTTGATCTCTACGGTGGCAAGGCCGCGAAGAAGGTCATTGCCGGAGGACTGCAAAAGTTCTTCGAAATGCTCCAACGGGACTATATCGAGATAGTGAAGACTCACCCCCGCTATACCGCCCCGGAACCTTTTTCAAATATGCAGGCGCTTATTAAGGGTTATCTGGGCTATGGAAACAAAATGGGCGAGGGCTGGCTCCTTACCGGCGAAATGCTTGACCTTATCCACAGCGGAGTTACCAACATCGTGTGTGCCCAGCCCTTTGGCTGTCTGCCCAACCATGTTGTGGGCAAAGGCATGATACGGCGTCTTAAGGACGACTTTCCCAACTCCAACATCGTCGCCATCGACTATGACCCCGGCGCTACCAAGATAAACCAGGAAAACCGCATCAAGCTGATGCTGGCCAACGCTTCGCGATCAAGCCGCCGTCAGGAAGACGGCGCTGCTCAGCCCCAGCCCGCATCGGTAAGCTGACAAATTATACCGAATACCCGTCCCCCCGCCAACATATGCTTTGGCGGGGGGATCGTTTTGAACACTGCAAAAAAGCTTTTGACCAACACTATTCTGCTTACATTATCAACAATCATAATCCGCTCTGTAGCCATGGGTTTTCAGGTTTACATAAGTAATCTGATCGGTGCCGAGGGGATAGGCATATTTGAGCTTGTTATGTCGGTATATGGCCTTGCGGCCGTTATTGGAGGCAGCGGCATACGGGTTACATCGACCTGCCTGATAGCAGAGGAATTCGGCTATGGCCGCACCCATGGAGTGAAAAAGGCTGTGCGTCAATGCCTGCTTTACGGGGTAGTTATCAGCTGCGTTGTTGCCGCAGGGGTATACTGTTTCGCTCCCGGACTGGGGATAAGCTGGATCGGAGATGCGCGTTCGATCCTGCCGCTGAGGATCAGCGCGATCTGTATACCCTTTTCCGTTATGTCATCGGTTATGGCCGGTTACTTCACCGCCTCAGGCAGGATAGGTCGATATGTTGTTGTGGAATTCCTTGAGCGGAGCTTTTCCATTGTTGTGACCCTTTTTCTCCTTTCTCTTTACGGAGCCAGAGGTATAGCTCACGCCTGCGCCTGCGTTGTAGGCGGTTCGGGAATAGCCACAGCAGTTTCGTTTTTTGTTTTGTATTTCATCTATCTGTCAGACATTTCAGCCGTCGAAAGCTCAAGCCAGCCCATGTTCCGCAGACTGCTCACTATGGCCGTGCCGCTGGCAGCCAACGAATACATCCGCTCAGGGCTGAACACCCTTGAACATATGCTTATACCGCGGGGACTAAAAAGCTATGGCAGCAGCGATGCCATAGCCAGCTATGGCGTTATCCACGGGATGGTATTTCCTGTTATCACCTTTCCAACCGCGATCCTTTATTCCGTTGCGGATATTCTGATACCCGAACTGTCCAGCTGCCGGGCCGGAAACCGTCCAAACAGAATAACCTACATAGTCTCGCACATTATGCAGCTGAGCTTTGCCTTTGCCTCCCTGTGCGCAGCCGTGCTTTACGTAACCGCCCATCAACTGGGGATAATGATTTATTCCAGCACCGAAGCCTCACTGTATTTCGTTCGATTTGCTCCATTGCTGGTTTTCATTTATCTGGACACGATCGTTGACGGTATGCTAAAGGGGCTGGGACAGCAGGTATATAATGTACGGCTCAACACCTGCACATCGATTTTAGACATCATGCTGCTGGTTTTGCTGCTCCCCAGCTACGGAATAGACGGATATATTGCCGCCTTTGCGATCACAAAGCTCATCAATTTTGGGTTCAGTCTGGCAAAGATAATCCTGGTCACCGGCTATCGTCCCAGAGCGGCGCTGATTTTCAAAACTCTGCTGTCAGCTGCCGCCGCTATTGTAATGACCGGCTTTTTCAGCTCAGCACCCGAAGCATCGTCAGCTGTGTTTTTGGCGGTCTCCGCCGGTACCACCTACAGTCTGGTCATGGTACTGACCGGAGCCATAACAAAGCAGGACATCAACTGGCTGGTAAAGCTGGTAAAAGGCCAACAAGCCGGGGAAAACTGATTCCCCGACCTGTTGGCCTTTTGTCATAATATAACTGCGTTGATCGCTTCTTTTATACTTTTCACTCTTATCAGTTCGAGTCCCTCAGGGGGGTGTATTTTAGCAGTTCCCTGCCGGGGAACGACGCACTTTCCGAATCCAAGGCGACTAATTTCGTTAAGCCTTTGTTCCATATATGAAACGGACCTCAGCTCTCCGGTCAGGCCGACTTCACCTACCGCCACCACATCCTCAGCCATGGGCTTATCCGCAAAGCTGGATGCCAGAGCCAATACCGCCGGAAGGTCAGCTGATGGCTCGTCCAACGTAAGGCCGCCTACGACGTTGATATAGGCATCGCAGCCGGATATCCTCATTCCGCCTCGCTTTTCCAGCACAGCCAGCAGCAGCATCGCCCGGTTATAGTCGAACCCATCGGTCATCCTTCGTGACTGGCTAAAGCTGCTGGGAGCGACCAGAGCCTGTATCTCTGCCAGCAGCGGCCGAGTGCCTTCCATCACGCAGGCAACGCAGGTCCCAGGGGCCCCCTTTGGCCTTCCGGACAGGAGCATCTGCGAGGGGTTTGAAACCTCCACCAGTCCGATATCTCTCATTTCAAAAACGCCAACCTCGTTTGTTGAGCCAAATCTGTTTTTTGCGGCTCGGAGCATACGGGCAGACATTTGCTGAGTACCTTCAAAATACAGCACGCAGTCTACCATATGCTCCAAAACCTTTGGTCCCGCAATAGCTCCTTCTTTATTTACATGGCCGATAACAAAAACCGTTATGCCGCCGCTTTTGGCCAGCTGCATAAGAGTCATGGTACAGTCCTTGACCTGGCCAACGCTGCCGGCAGTAGAGCTTATCTGGTCGTTATACAGGGTCTGGATGGAGTCGATTATAAGAATATCAGGCTTAATATCGTCCACAGCTTCAAGAACGTCGTTAAGGTTCGTTTCAGACAGGACATACACTCCGCTGCTCATGACCCCAAGGCGTTCGGCTCTTAGCTTTATCTGCCGCTCTGATTCCTCGCCGGACACATACAATACTCGAGCTGTACGGGTAAGGTGGTCGCATATTTGAAGCAACAGAGTGGATTTACCAATACCCGGCGAACCACCCACAAGCACCAGCGAACCTTTTACGGCTCCACCCCCCAGCACCCGGTCCAGTTCGTCCATGCCGGTGCCAAAGCGTATTTCCTCGGTACAGTCCACCTGGCTGAGCAGTTTCGCCTTTCGAGGCGCGGCAGAAGCCGCTCTGGTGGGTTGGTTAGTTTTCACCGTTTGTTCAACAACTGTGTTCCAGCTGCCGCAGGCGCTGCATTTGCCCTGCCATTTGGGATATTCGTTACCGCACTCGGTACAGAAGAATACGGTTTTAGCTTTCATTGGTGCTTTCTCCTTTGAATTTTATAAGGCCCGCCGCCACTGCCATGGCGGTTTTCTTTTGATAGTCTTCGTTTTGCAGATTCTGGGCATCGGCAGGGTTCGACAGGAACCCGCACTCCACCAGTACCGCATGACACTTTGCGTTTTTCATAATATATGCTGCGTCACAGCCATTTTTAATGGTCCGGGCGTTATCTGGATCAAGGGCTTCCCGGGCGTTGTCCTGAATCATCTGAGCCAGGCTCTGGCTTGACTGGGAGCTGCCGTAAAATACCTGAGCGCCGCCATAACGGCTGTCGGTGAAATAGTTCTGATGAATGCTTACCAGAATATCCGCATTCTCTGCCATTTCGAGTCTCGCCTTAATGTCGGCAGATTTTTTGAAACTCTCTCCCCCAAGGTGAGCATCTTCGCTGCGGGTCATAACTGTGTTTACCCCCGCAAAAGCCATCAGGCTTTCAAGCCTGAGAGAAATTTCCAGGTTAATCCCGCTCTCCTTAAGCCCCTCCGGCGTTGTGGCTCCGCCGTCGGCTCCGCCATGACCGGGGTCAATAACAACAGTAAAAACGTGGTCGTCCGGTGCGGTGGCTGGCAAGGCCCCGCAGCCAGCCAACAGAACAAACGCAGCAGCAACGGCAATAAGCTTCATATACAAACACCCCCATAGTCAATGATATGGGGGTGCAGGGAATAATTATTACAGGCTTATTTAAGTGAAAACCTTTCCATAAGCCTGGCGTTGACAAATCAGCGAAGCTTTTTGTTCTTAGCCCTGTCAGTTTTGTAAATAAACTGTCCCACCAGTCCAATGTTGCGATAGCCAAAATAGTAACCGGCGGCCCCGGTGATCGGGGTTATGACCAGTGGCAGAAAATAGATCAGACCGTGGCTGGACTCTTCAAAAGCGCTGACGAGCAAAACAAAAGGCGAATAGAGGATAAAGTAGCCGACCTTTGCAAAGTCGACATAACTGGTAGAACCAGCCGCTTTGGCAATAAGGATGAACGCTATCACCACCAGGCCGGGGATATCTGCCAGCAGGCCAGAAATCAGGCCGCGCCATTTGTTGTATTCGATGTACTTATACAAAACCAGATTATTATCCCTGACGGCCTTACGCCAGGTATCCATGTAGCTGAAAAATACAAACATAATTCCGCAGAGAACAGAGATTATCCAGTAAACCGAAAACTCCTTGCCGGTTCCGTTTACCAGTGAAAAGGTGCAAAAATAAAGTATCGCATATACAGCAACAGCCTTGATGCTGGCATACCAATGCTTCCTGACAAAGGAAAACATGGTGCTGGACATGGTGTTGGAATCGTTATAGTTGTTTGATGCCATGGTATCAACCTTTCGATGCAGTTTTTATTATAATAGCATATTTGTTTCCATTAAAAAAGAACGAATTTTAAATTATTACCAGTTTCGCCCCCATAGAACATCAAAACACCATAACGGCCCCGGATTCATATATTGACCATAGGCAGCTTTTGCCAAACGACTTTAAGGAGGTCACACCTTGGATAACAAAGACTCACAGCACAAAACTCAATATGTGAGGACCGCCGAAGCTCAATCAGGGTCCACCGAAGCCTGCCAGCAGCAGGCTCAGTCAGACGGAGATATGTACGGCATTTTGCCCTGTCCCGCCCCTCTGGCAAATCCCTATGTACCCTATCAGCCTACTGGTCCTCAGAAATATCTGCCGTCCCGGGGGATAATGAGGGGAACCCTGTTTCCGGGACTCGATCTTCCATTCCACGCCATGGTCAACGAAGGAGAGCTTTGGGGAACTCCTCTTGCAGAATTGATGGCGCTGGACTTTGCCATTAAAGAGCTTCAGCTTTATCTTGACACCCACAGCAAAGATCCCGAAGCTTTGGAGCTTCTTCAAAGCTATATTTCGATGCAAAAGGAAGGGACTCAAAAGTATGTTGAGCTTTACGGCCCTGTCAGCATAGAGGATGTTCAGACCGCAAAGGGCTATACCTGGGTCAAAGACCCATGGCCCTGGGAATATACCGGGGAGGATGATGACTGATGTTTGTATATAAAAAGCAGCTGCAATTTCCAATAAAAATCGCCCAGCCTGATCCACGGCTGGCCGGGATCATCATTTCGCAATATGGTGGACCAAATGGTAATCGGCGCAAAAAAGCCCCGGAGCCAAAGCTCCGGGACTGGAAATCAGGGTCACACGCTGATTTTTCTGAAAAACTTATGGGCGCCGATGGTGGTTACATAGATCTGGCTCTCGTGCCATTCGGAATAAGTGATGGCAGGGGCATACCAGATATCGGCCACTTCTTCGGTAACTCGCTTGCCCATATCAAATACCTGAGCAACCGCTTTGCGGCAGGATTCGTAGGGTTCTTTTTCGCTGGTAACGATCTGGCTCTGCTCAATAAAGGTGATGACATCAACGCCTTTTCTCTTAGCTCCGTCAAGAATGCACTGGGCGATCATCATTTGCCCTTCAAAGGATTCGCCGCCGGCTTCGGCCATAACGGCGGACTCCACCACCGCCCGCTCGGCATCAGTCAATTCATATCCCGAATCTGAGGCTCCGATATAATCATAAACCTCTTCCAGTATCTCCTGAACTGTCTTACCGCCGGTGAAAAAATCAGTGGTGGAAACATCAAGCCCCAGGCTTTGAATTTTCAGGTTGCGCTGGGCCTCATAGATCCTGGCAGCATAAACCGCGTGTTCGCTGCCGTCTTCAAGGGCCTGGACTATTTCCTGCATATAATCTTCATCGTCGTTGTATCCAATAACTATTATCGTTTCATCCAGGCTTATGTTTTCATCCAAAGTGATGCTCTCAGCGCCAGCAGTTACAGTAAGCGCGGCAAACAGCGCCATTATCATCAGTGCTGCTTTAAATAACTTGGATCGCATAATACTTACCTCGTCGATCAATAATTTCATCAATTTGTTCATATGCAACGCTTGAATGATAATATATTCAATCAGATTTGTCAATTACCAGAAATTTACGAAAATCAGCGAATATTCCCGTTTTCTATTTTATGTAAACCATTCGACGGATTATTTTGTACATTTTATACAAATTAAGCAATTTTGTCGGCGGTATTTTCTACCAGCTTTTTGTAACCGTTTTGTTATCTTTTCCCTCTTTTCAGCAAGATTCTTCACCATTTTATCCCCCACCAGACCTATAAAATATGGGCTTCATGCCCCACCTGTAATCTTTTTGTTTCCATTTGACTTTTGTTTTTAAGGATGTGCCATTTTGAACAAAATTAACAAAACAGCCGCATTCTACATAAGAGTTTCAACCGAGGATCAGACCGAATTCAGCCCTGACGCGCAGATGAGAGCCCTCAAAAACTACGCTGATAACTATGGTTATTTATACAACGAACGAATAATATTCATCGACGAGGGCATATCTGCCCGAAATGCATCGAAAAGGCCCGCATTCATGGAGATGATATCTATGTCTGCGGCTCAACCCCGCCCTTTTGACGTGATACTCGTTCACCGCTTCGATCGTTTTGCCAGGAACCGGGAGGACAGTGTTGTTTACAAATCTGTTTTGAAAAAGCGGGGCATTAAGGTTATCAGCGTTACTGAGCGGTTGGAGGACGATAAGTTTTCGGTGATTCTGGAGAGCATACTTGAGGCCATGGCAGAGTACTACAGCCTCAACCTCTCCGACGAGGTCAAAAAGGGTATGAGCGAAAAAGCCCGCCGCGGTGGATTGCAGTCACCGCCACCTTATGGATACACTGTCGTTGACAATATTCTTGTTCCCGTTCCATTGGAAGCTAAGAACGTTCAGTTGATGTTCCGGCAGCTTCTGGATGGACTTACCGTGGTCGAAATCTCCAGGACGCTCAGTTCCATAGGCGCTATGACCAAACGGGGCAACCCTTTTTCTTCCAGGGCGGTCAAATACATTCTTTCAAATCCCGTCTACACCGGCAAGCTAAAGTGGACGACCGACGGGATAACTTATCTGGTTCCCTCAAATCACGAGCCGATAATCGACGAAAGAACCTTCCAAATGGTTCAAATTCGGCTGAATATATAATTCTATTTCTAACTGTTTGCCATTTGGCGGTCCTGATGGTGAACTCGGAGCTTCTCTGCGTTATCTCAGCCAGCGATATTCCATGCCTTATCCTGAGCTTAAGGCTCTTTTAACCGACATCGGCACAGAGGAGCTTTCTCACCTTGAAATGGTTGGTACCCTTGTTCACCAGCTGACCAGGAACCTGAGCGAAGACGATATTAAAGACAGTCCCTTTGCCCCCTATTTTGTTGATCACACCACCGGCGTTTATCCTCAATCTGCTGGTGGCTTCCCCTGGTCAGCAGCTTCCATGGCCGTCAAGGGCGACGTTATCGCCGACCTGACCGAGGATCTGGCAGCAGAACAGAAAGCCAGGGTGACATATGATAATATACTGCGGCTTTCGGACGATCCCGATGTCAACCGCGTCATCAAGTTCCTGCGGGAACGTGAGATAGTTCACTTCCAGCGTTTTGGCGAAGCGATACAGATCGCCCGGGAAAAGATGGATTCCCGCAACATATATATGTATAACCCCGCCTTTGACGACTGAATCTGACAATATCAGGCCCGTGGTGAAACGTCCTCGCCACGGGCCTCAGTATGTCAAGTTCACTTAGGCCAATATTGACAACAGGGCCGGTTTGTGGTAGGCTAAAGCTATATTTATAATGCGAAATAATTGTACTTTCCTGATCTTCAGGAAAATTGAAAGGAGATAATTATGAGCCATCGTTATGAAAAGCTGCTGACTCCCCTGGTACTGCCCAACGGAGAAGTTCTCAGGAACCGCATGGTCCAGCCCAAGTGCGCTCCCGACCAGAACCAGGGTCCCGAAACCTGGCCCACCGACCAGTTTATCCATTTCCATCGTGATTCTGCCCGCAGAGGCAACTCTCTGGTAGTCGTTTGCGACGCTGACCGTCCCTTTGTCCGCACTCTGCCTGAAACTCACGACTTTGCCCATTCTTACCACTTTGACCTGACTAACCCCGCCACCAACAACTACCTCTGCCAGCTTTCTGACGACGTTCATTTTTATGGCTCCAAGGTAGTTGTCCAGATGTCTCCCTCCTTCCCCAACGGCGTTACTCTGGGCGGCAAAAACCCCGCTTTTTCCGATATGGGCAATGGCCGTATGCCTATGCCTCCCGCCACCGCCGCCACCAAAGAGCAGATGCAGGAATCCATCGACGCCTTTGTTAAGCAGTGTCTGCGATACAAGGACTGGGGATTTGACGGCGTATCCACCGGCGTTGTGGGGCTGGAACACGAGACCGACATCCGCACCGACGAATATGGCGGAAGCACCGAAAACCGCTGTCGTTACACCATCGAGCTGTGTCAGGCCGTTAAGAAAGCCTGCGGCAACAGCTTTATAATCGAAATAATGATGATGGGCGAAGCCCCCAAGGGCGGCGGCATGACCATCATGAAGGAAGGCTACTATCTGGAAGACACCATCACCTTTGCCAAGCTGGCCGAAGGCGTTGTCGACCTGATAACCGTCCGCGAGAACGGCGCTCCCAAGTCTCACCCCACCGGCTTTACCTTCTCCGAATGTGAACACGACTGCATTGGCTACTGTAAAGCCATGAAGGAATCCGGCGTTAAGATACCTCTGGCTGTAGCCGGCGGTTTCCAGGATCCCGGCGAAATGGAAACTCTGCTTCGTGACGGCGTATGCGACCTCATCAGCATTGGCCGTGGTCAGTTTACCGATGCCGACTACTATACCAAGGTCCTTGAAGAACGCGGCGAAGATATTCGTCCCTGCCTGCGCTGCAACCGTTGCCACGGTATCAGAAAAGGTCCCTGGCATTCCGTTTGCGCTGTTAACCCCGAATTCAACATGGAAACCAAGATCCAGCGCATGGTCAAGCCCGCCGAAAAGGTCAAAAAAGTCGCTGTCATCGGCGGCGGCGTTGCCGGTATGCAGGCTGCTATCACTGCCGCCGAGCGTGGCCACAAGGTAGTTCTGTTTGAAAAATCCGATTACCTTGGCGGTCAGCTGTTCCACGCTGACTACTTCTCCTTCAAATGGCCCTTCAAAAACTATCGTTTGTGGCTTATCCGCGAGCTGGGCAAAAAAGGTGTCGAAGTCCGCATGAACTGCGCCCCCGCTCCCGAAGCCCTCAAGGCCGAAGGCTATGACGCTGTTCTGGCCGCCACTGGCGCCCGCGCAAAGGTTCCCAACATCGAAGGTATGCACAATGCCGACGGCAGCGCAGCTATCCGCACCTGTCACGACGTTATCGGCAAGGAAGCCGAACTCGGCAAGCACGTTATCATGGTCGGCTGCTCCGAAACCGGCATCGAGACCGCCTGTTATCTTGCTCAGAATGGCCACGACGTTACCTGCCTCACCCGTCAGGATCGTCTTGCCAAGGACGCATCTCCCCTGCACAGCATCACCATCGCTTACATAGGCGTTGACGAAGAAGGCTACGGCGGCATGGAACCCTATTGGAACAAGTTTGACAACATCAAGGGCATCACCAAAGCCACTACCACCCGAGTAACTGCCAACACCGTCACTTATGTGGACGAAAACGGCGAGCAGCACACTATCGAAGGCGACGATGTTATCGTCTGCGGCGGTGTTGAACCCTGCGCAGATATCGCCGTTAAATATGCCACCGTTGCTCCTGAATTCTACATTATCGGCGACGCCGCCGGAGCCGGAAACATCCGTGGCAGTGTCCACCGGGCCTTTGGCGCCGCAAGCCAGCTGTAACGCTGACTGTTACCCATATACAACAAAAACCTCCCGCCTGTTTTCTCAGGCGGGAGGTTTCTGTTATGGCGTTTGAAATCAGTGCAGCTTACAGGTCGCAGACCTTGACGCTCCATCCGAAGGGATCTTCGGTTTTTCCCCACTGGATAGCGGTCAGTCCGTCGTACAGTTTCTGGCTCAACTCGCCGATCTGGCCGTTGTTGATCTGGCACACCTGATCTTCATAGGCAAGGACACCAACAGGAGAAATAACGGCGGCTGTGCCGCTGCCAAAGGCTTCTTCCAAAGAGCCGTCGGCGGCTGCGGCCATAAGCTCGTCAACAGACAGCAGGCGTTCTTCAACGGTATATCCCCAGTGGCGCAGCAGCTGGATGCAGGACTTACGGGTAATGCCGTCGAGAATGCTGCCCTGGAGTACAGGAGTTACGATAACTCCGTTTATTTTGAAGAAGACGTTCATCGCGCCAACTTCTTCGATATACTTACGCTCAACGCCATCGAGCCACAGAACCTGGGAATAGCCCTTTTCCACGGCACGTTCGCCGGCACGGAGAGAGGCGGCGTAGTTTCCGCCGGTTTTGGCATATCCCATACCGCCGCGGACCGCACGGACGTCTTCGTCTTCGATCATGATTTTTACGGGGTCAAGGCCCTCGGGATAATAGGGGCCGGAGGGAGCAAGGATTATGCAGAAAATATAGTTTTTGGCAGCATGAACGCCAAGGCCCACATCATTGGCAAAGATGAAGGGACGGATATACAAAGAAGAATCGGGAGTTGCAGGGACCCAGTCCTTATCTATCTCAACCAGCTGTTTGGTCACTTCAACGCAAAAATCAACGTCAAGCGGAGGGATGCTCAGACGGTCGCAGGACTTGTTCATTCTCATATAGTTCTGTTCCGGTCTGAACAGGCGGATCTCGCCCCTGGGGCTGCGATATGCCTTAAGCCCTTCAAATATCTCCTGGCCGTAGTGGAGTACAACATTTGCAGGGTCCATGCTAAAGGGGCCGTAGGGTACGATACGGGGATCGTGCCATCCTTTACCGGCTTCGTATTTCATAACAAACATATGGTCGGTAAAAATTTTACCGAAGGGCAGGTCGCCGACAGGCTTCTGCTTGGGGTTTGCGGTCAGTTCAACAACAACTTTCTCCATTGCGGCTGCTCCTTTTCATCAAAATTATAATTATTAACTGGATAGCATGATTATACCACTTTACGGAAATTGCGCAATAGTTATTTAACACAAATATCGCCTTCGTCTCCGACCCCATTTGTTCTTAGTAACCGATAAGCATATCGGGGATGCCCCGGTGACAGATATATGCGCCTAGTCCAATAAGCAATGTATTGCCAAAACTCAGGTTTTGTTGTAAAATGTCAGCGAACCCACCACAAATACTGATGGAGACTGATCAATGAAACGCATTATTTGCCTTGTCCTTATAGTTGCACTGGCAGCCGTTCTGTGTCTTCCGGTAATGGCTGCGGACATATGGTTCATCGCCGTTGATGACTCTATCCCCGTTACTCTCACCGGTTCCGGTGTTCCGTTTTACTATAACAGTCAACTGTATATCCCATACACCTCCTTTGATTCCGATACGCTGAACGTTTTTTCCATCTATGACAGCTCGCAGAATATTCTGGCCATGTATAATATCGACCACCGGCTCACCTTCGATATCGATGCAGGCACGGTGACAAATCTGGCCGGTGACAGCGCCAGTGTTGCCGCTCTTTCCCGAAACGGGACTTATTATGTTCCGGTTTTTTACGTTGCGTCTTACTTTGGCCTGGGTTGCAGTCTGCTGGAAGGCAGCGGCGGATATCCTATTGTCCGCCTGACCAGCGGCAGCGAAATATACGACAACGACAAGTTTATAACTCAGTCAAAGGCACTGGTCGAGTCCCGGGCATCCCAATACCTTTCCGAAAACCCGGTTACTACCAGTTCGCAGCCTCAGCAATCCCCTGTTCCCTCAGCTCAGCCAACCGTTTCTCCTCAGCAGCCGGAGGTCACGGTCGAGGAACCGGAGGATCCCATAACCGTCCCCGATGTAGCTCTGTTCCTGCCCGGAACCAGCTTTGATACCGTCTGTGATTCTCTGGGCAGCGTCCCCGCTGTATTTACATACACCGTCGATTCTCTTGAAGGCAGCGACGATGAGGTCAGGGCCATTTTGTGCGCAGGCTACAGCATAGCCATAGAGCTTGACATGTCTGACCTGGGTCACGCTCTTGAGGCTGCTTCACGATTCAATCAGCTGCTGGACGAAATGAGCTGCACAAAAACAATGCTTATCCTTGGCAAAAACCCCACTGACCATTCCGTTGATGCCCTTGAGCAATATGGCTATCGGGTCTGGCAGAATACCGTCAACGCCGTCGGCGATTTCAACGTTACCGAATACGAAGGCAGAGTATCAGTGTTCATGCCCGAGCCAAAGGCTACAGGCGTTTCTTATCTTGTCAAGTTCGTAATTGGCTATGGCGGCAGTTTTGTGGATGTCAGGCCAACAACCGATCCCTTTTGACAGGCATTAAAAAATCCTCCATCCCGGAAAACAGGATGGAGGATTTTATATTATGGTCACTGCCAAAAGCTTTTGAGATCAAATCTTTTTGCGATCTTGCCCCGGAGGTCCATCATAGATGTGTAGTTGGGCATGATATATACCGGGACCCGGGCCGCCACAACGGAATCAATAAGCTGATCGTAATCGTAAAATACTTTTATCCTGGTCTGGTCGATCCCCGCATATTTCAGGCGCAAAGCCATATCATCAGCCCGTATGCCGGAAACATACAATCCGGTGAGCATATCGCCCATGTCGGCCAGCCGTTCAAAATCAACGTCCCATATCCAGGAAATGTCCCGACCGTCGTTGACCTTGTCGTTCAGTCCGATAACGAACAATGACGGCTCGGTCATATCCGTGAGGAAGTTCAAAACCTGATTGCACCCGGCAGGATTTTTGATAAGGATCATTCTGATATCCGTGTCGGGAATATCCAGCTTTTCCATCCTGCCAAAGCCGCATTCAAAGCTTTCCATAGCGTTGTCCACAACGTCGCTGTCGAATCCGCAGACCGCTCCGGCAGTTACCGCAGCGACAGCATTGTAGATATTATAGGCTCCCGGCAGGCAGATATTGACCTGACGGACCTGACCCATGGCATCTATTTCGACCGAAGAATGAGTATTATCGCTGACCAGAACGCGGGTCACGGCAACATCAGGGTCGGGGCGGCGATATCCGCAGACCGGGCAGCTCCATCCGCCCAGATGGCCAAAGGTCACATAGTCATAAGCGTATTCCGACTTGCACCTCAGGCAGAAGGGCGCGTCGGAAACCTCCTGGACTCTGGTCTTGTAGACCTCGCAATTGACGCCGTAGAAAACGCATCTGTTGTCAACCTCGGCGGCGATGGACGACGTAAGCGAGCAGTCGGCATTAAGGCACAGAACTGCATTTTTGCTGTTCTGGCAACCGATCTTGATGCTTTCCAGGGTGGCCGTAACCTCACCATAACGGTCCAGCTGGTCCCGGAACACATTGGTCACCACTACGCAGCAGGGGTCGGTGTGGAGGCTGACGGTTTTGAATGCCGCCTCGTCACATTCGATGATAGCATATTCGCATTTGCATTTTCCGGTCAGCGAACAGTTTTGGGCAAAATCAGCTGTGATGCCGGAAAACAGGTTGGCTCCGGATTTGTTGGCAACATAGGATTTGCCGGAATCCTTCAGGCATTGCTCGATCATGCGCGAGGTCGTGGTTTTACCGTTGGTACCGGTAACGATTATTGTTTTAACTCCCTTCGACATTTCCCTTAAAATGTTGGGGTTGACCTTCAGCGCGATCCTGCCCGGAAGATCGGTTCCTCCTCTGCCCAGCAGCCTGATCGCAAAGCGGCTGAGCCTGCACAAAAGTATTGAAACAAAGTTTAGAATAATCATGGCTGGATTATACCACATTGTCCTTCCGGTTTCAATTATCAAGCATAAATTTTGGGTCATCGTTCTCGCCATAGCCGCTTATCAGGGATGGCTTAAATTTTACTGATTATTAATATATGCAGTATTGTTTTCCGAAATAGAATACTATATAATGTATCAAAGGTCATAATCTGGAGGTAAGAGGATGAAATTTGTATCATGGAATGTCAATGGTCTGAGAGCCGCCGTAGGAAAGGACTTTGTTAGATCCTTCACCGCTCTGGATGCGGATTTTTTCTGTCTTCAGGAGACCAAGCTGCAAGCAGGTCAGCTGGAGCTGGAGCTTCCCGGGTATCTGGATTATTGGAACTATGCTGAGAAAAAGGGTTATTCCGGCACAGCTGTATTCACCCGCCATCAGCCTCTGGCCGTTACCCGTGGCATCGGCTATGACGAGCTGGACAGCGAAGGCCGGGTCATCACCCTTGAATACGACGGTTTTTATCTTGTCACCTGCTACACTCCAAATTCTCAGGACGGATTGAAACGTCTGGACACCCGTATGCAGTGGGACGACAGATTCCGTCAGTATCTGATAGAACTGGACAGCCGCAAGCCTGTTATCGCCTGCGGCGACCTTAACGTGGCTCATCAGGAGATCGACCTTAAAAACCCCAAAACCAACCGCAAAAACCCCGGCTTTACAGACGAAGAACGGGAAAAGTTTTCCATCCTTCTTGGCAGCGGCTTCACCGACAGCTTTCGGAGCCTTTATCCCGACCTTGAAGGAGCCTACAGCTGGTGGTCCTATCGGTTCCACGCCCGGGAAAAGAACGCCGGTTGGCGTATCGACTATCATATCATATCCGACCGGCTGGCAGGCAGCCTGACCTCAGCCGCTATCCACAGCGATATTTTGGGTTCCGACCACTGCCCGGTAAGCATCGAGCTGGACATTTAGGTGCCAGATTATCAAACCGGTTTCGTTTAGCCACATTTTTGATTTTTGCCGCAATTTGTCCCATCACCGGGAACAACTATTAACAAATCCCGTCTAATATATAAAACGACCGGAAAGGAAATGGTCAAATGAAAAGCTTATTTCATCGCGCCAACAACAAAATAAAAGACCGTTTTGTGTCCGCCGCGTTTATTGCCCCCAGTCTGCTGGGCGTTATGCTGTTTTTCGTTGTCCCCTTTGGTGTGGTCATATTCTATTCCCTGGTCGACAATCCCGTGGGCAAAAACTTTGTTGGGATCGACAATTTTGTTGCTATTTTGAACAACCAGGCTTTCCGGACCGCCGCAAAAAACACCGCCGTCTTTTCGGGCATAGCTGTCCCTCTGGCTGTTATTCTGGGGCTTTTTCTGGCTCTGCTGCTGGACTGCAAGATCCCCTTCCGAAGCCAGTTCCGGACCTTTTTTCTTTGCCCCATGATGGTCCCTGTTGCGTCCATCGTGCTTATCTGGCGTGTCTTTTTCGATCAGAGCGGAGTTGTCAATCTTCTGCTGTCCAGCTTTGGGGTCCAGCAGATCGACTGGCTCAAATCCGAATACAGCCGATATGTTATCATTATCCTGTTTTTATGGAAAAACCTGGGGTATAATATGATACTTTTTATGGCTGCCCTGAACAATATCCCCACCGACATTCTCGAAATGTCCACCATCGAGGGTGCAGGATCGATCAAAAAATTCTGGTACATAAAAATGCCTTATCTCGTGTCAAGCATTGTTTTTGTCACCATTCTTTCCCTTATCAACTCCTTTAAGGTTTTCAGAGAGGTATACCTTCTGACCGGGGACTATCCTTATGGCGACCTTTATCTATTGCAGCACTTTATGAACAACATGTTCAAGAGCCTTGACTATCAAAAGCTGTCTACTGCCGCAATTATTATGTGCGCCGTTGTTGTAATACTCATAGGCATAATGTTCATTGTTGACAGCAAGGCCGGAAAGGATATCGAAGGATGAAACGTTTCAATATCCGCCGGAAGCTGTGCTACCTGATGTTGACGGTTGTGGCCGCCGCCTTTGCTATCGCCTTTTTGATGCCCACGGTTTTGACGGTCACAAACTCCTTTATGACTCAAAAGGAGATAACCGCCAACTATGGCGCGGTTTTCGGCGACGCGACCGCCTCAAGCTCCATGGGCTGGAGCAGCTCCGACAGCGCGGTGACCAGTTATATCGGCAAAACTGTCAACCTTAAGCTGATCCCCGACATGGTGAGCCTTGAGCAGTATTCAACAGTGCTTATCAAAAGTCCTGAGTATCTGCTCAAATTCTGGAACTCGGTCATTTATGTTGTCCCCATCGTTGTGTTTCAGGTGCTTATTGCCGCCTTTGCAAGCTACAGCTTTGCTTTTTTCGGCGGCAAACTGAAAAACATAATGTTTTTTCTCTACGTTATCCTTATGCTCATGCCATACCAGGTGACCCTGGTCCCCAATTATCTTGTCTCAAACTGGCTGGGGACTCTTGACACCCGATGGGCCATATGGCTGCCGGGCATATTTGCTCCTTTTTCAGTTTTTATCCTTACGAAATATATGCGCAGGATACCTTATGCTTATCTTGAAGCCGCCAAGCTTGACGGCGCAGGTCACTGGGCTATGTTTCGCAAAATATGTCTTCCCCTGTGCAGCAGCGCCCTGGCCTCGGTCGCCATCCTTGTTTTCATTGACTACTGGAACATGGTCGAGCAGCCCCTTATCCTGCTGGCAAACGAAGACCTTCACCCCCTTTCTGTCTACCTGTCCAAGATAAATTCCGGCGAAGTGGGCATAGCCTTTGCCGTGGCTTCAATTTACCTTATCCCAACTTTGCTTATTTTCCTTTTCGGCGAGGAATACCTTGTTGAAGGAATTACATACTCCGGCGGCGTCAAGGGCTGACGTCCATGATTTGAGAGGTTTTGTGCTATGACTAAAGAAAAATCCAAAAGAAGAGAATGGGTCAAAAACGCCATCATCATTTTTCTGGCTATCATGCTGTTACTGACATTCTTTTCCAACACGATCATGAACCGTTCCCTGCCGGTGGTTTCCTCCCAATATCCCCGCTCGGGCACCATAACCGCCAAAATACGTGGTACAGGCACCGTATCCTCCAACGAGGTTTTCAACGTAACCGTTGATCAGACCCGGGAAGTCAAGTCAGTATCCATCAAGGAAGGTGACACCGTGACCGCCGGTCAGACGCTTTTTGTGCTGGCTGACCGTGAAAGCGACGAGCTTAAAGCTGCTCAGGACACTCTGAACGCTGCTACTTATGCTTACGAAACCTTTTTGCTGGATATTTCAGCCACGGATTCAAACGTGCAGAGCGCCCAGCAGGCTCTGGCCAAGGCAAAAAACGCCCGGGACAAAGCCTATTCCGACTATACTCTTGCTCACGGAAACGGAGCCAGTTCATCCCAGCTGACCGAGGCTCAAAACACCTACAACTCTGCCAAATCCAAGGCCGAAGCCGCCAAGCTGGCCTATGAGCAGGCCGAGCTGGCTCTTACCAAGGCCAATGCCGAGCTGGAGCGGGTCCAGGGCGAGCTGACTGACGAAGAGGCCGCTTTGAAAAAGCCGGTGGACGACGCGACCAGGGCTCTGGAAAACGCACAGCTGCTGCTGGATTCCGCCACCACCGAAAAGGAATATCACGAAGGACTCCTTGGCATGACCTACGAAGCTGCCAAAACCGCTGCCGATACCGCCAGCGAGACTATGAGCGATCTGGACGATGAGATCTATGATAAGCAGCGGGAGCGTTCTTCCATTCTTTCGGATAAGGCCGAAAACGATTCTTTGATAGCTACTTACTGGGATGTATTTGAGGTGTATTACGACGAAGCTGTGTCCACCAACACCAACTATCGCGAAACCATTGAATCCCTCAATTCTCAGCTTCAGACCGCTATTGACACAAAGGCAAGCCTGGAGAAAAAGCTTGCCGCCACAAGCGAAGATGACGCTGATACAACCGATAGCCTTATAAATCAAATCGAAGCGCAGGTTGGCACAATTTCCTCTCTTCAATCTCAGCTGGACGACTACATAACCTCTGCCGATGCAGCGGGATACATAAGCAAGATCGAAGCTCTTTACGAGGAAAACTCCACATTGAATGACGAGCTTGTCAGCGTGACCAAGGAGCTTTCTTCCCTTAATTCCGAATATGATGATGCCTACAGCGATTACAAGGCGGCGCAAAAGGTCCTGACCGACAAAAATCTTCTTGCCGCCATGAACGATTATGAAGACGCGTCAGCCCAGGTGACAGAATGCCAGGTCAAGCTGAACGAGGCTACCATAGCTTATAACAATTCTCTGCCCTCCGATTCTCCCGAGGAAGCTGCTGCCAAGCAGGCTGTCACTCAGGCCACCAACAATAAGAATCAGGCCGAGTACAATAACACCGCCGCTCAATCTGCTCTGACCACAGCTCAGGAAGAGCTGGAGGAGCTGAAAAGCGCCGCCAACGCCGAATCCGATCTGTCATCCTACGACGACGCTGTGACCGATGCCCAGATGGCTCTGACCGCCGCCATTGAAAGCGCCGATATCTCTGACGCTAAGGAAGAGCTTGACCTTTTGCAAAAGAAAAAAGACGTTGAAGAAGCTCAGGCCGAGGTCGACCGTCTGACAGCCGACTCAGGCGCCGTTGAGATAACATCAAAATACAATGGCGTTGTGACCTCGGTGAACATTGTTGCCGGAGACAAAACCGACCCTGCGGCCGCTTTGGCTACCATCGAAGTGGTTGAAAAAGGCTATACATTGACCCTTACGGTCACCGCCGATCAGGCCCGGAAGCTCAGTATTGGGGACAAGGCTGAGCTGACCAATTATTGGAGCTATGAAAACATGGACATCACCCTTGTTTCTGTGACCTCAGACCGGGACAGTCAGGGCAAAAACAAGGTTCTTACCTTCTCAGTCGAAGGCGATGAGGTCATCCCGGGTCAGAGCCTTTCCATCTCCATTGGTCAGAAGAGCGAAAGCTATGACGCAATTATCCCCAACAGCGCCGTCCGCGAGGATTCCAACGGAAAATACATATATGTTGTTCAGTCCAAGTCCAGTCCTCTGGGCAACCGTTACATAGCAAAACGCATGGACGTTTCTGTCCTTGCCAGCGATGACACCAGTTCCGCCGTCAGCGGTATCGACAGTTCTGAATTTGTAATAGTCACCTCTACCGCTCCCATCGAGGGCGGCCAGCAGGTGCGGCTCAGTGAGGAATGATGCATGAAAGGCAGGATAAAGCTCAGGCATTTGATAATTTGCGGCATATCCCTTATCTGCATCGTCCTTTCGCTGATACTTTTGCTTGTATGCCGCGGTCAGATCGACGACCTTGACCATCAGCAAATGGCCCGGCGATGGTCTGAGGACGGGGGCTACAGCCAGGTTTCCGCGTTCTTTACCCATAGCTCAGGCTTTACGGCCAGCCAGACGGCTGAGCTGAGATATAAAATCGATTCGGCTCTTACAGAAGCTTCTGTTGACGGCAGCTATGACGAACGCTCCTGGCTTGACTGCTACAGCGTTTCCCTTTCCCTGACCCTCAGTACCGAAGGGGGCAAAAGCTCAGCCAACACCGTTTACGGTATCGGGGGCGACTGGTTTCTGTTCCATCCCCTTAAGCTGGTCAGCGGCTCCTACTTTGCCGAAAGCGATCTTATGCACGATCTTATCGTTATTGACGAGTTGACGGCGTGGAACCTGTTTGGCTCCAACAACTGCGTGGGGATGACAGTTTATATCCAAAACCTTCCTTATATCGTCTGCGGCGTAGTTCAGGCAATTGATGGCGATGCCAACGAGCTTGCTCTTGGTGACGATCCCATAGCCTATATGGCCTTTGACCAGCTGTCTGACGAAACCACCGCCCACTGCTATGAGGCCCTGATCCCCCAGTCCATACCGGGCTTTGCCCTCGAAACTGTCGAAAGCGTTCTTGGCAGCTATGACAGCAATGCTCTTTTTGTTGAGAACACCGGCAGGTTCGGCATTGAAAACGAATATAATATTTTAAAAAATATGCCCACCCGCAGTATGCAAACCGTCCCGGTCATTTATCCCTATTGGGAAAACGCAGCCCGGCTCACCGAATCCCGGCTGGCATTTCAGTATCTTGCTATCATGCTGTTGATGCTGGTTCCCATCATCTGTCTGGCCGTTTGGATAATAATTCTGTGGCGTCGGCGCAAATGGCGTTTTTCACAGGTGAAAAACGATTTGTCCGACAGGGTTTATGACTTAAGCTGCCGCCGTAAGGCGGGAAAGACGAAACTCTTTGGCGGGAAAGCCAGAGGGAAACACGAGAAAGTGAGGAAAACACATGAAACGACTGACAAAAATACTCTGCCTGCTGCTGACGATAGTGATGTTGCTGAGCATGGCAGCCTGCGGCGATAAGGAAGGCTCTTCTCAGTCCGGCGAATCGTCATCCGGCTCTGATAATACATCTGTCAAATCTCTGGCCGAGGAGCTGGGCTATGGCTATATCTCGACCTACAACGATCTGCCCGGAGATTTCGACAGCATCAGCACCCTGACATTTGCCAATGGTCGCTATTATTTCACGACTTACACCTACGATTACACCACCTACGAATCCACCACCACCCTGATGTCCATGAACACCGACTGCACCGACATTCAGGAGATACCCACCCCGCAGTTTGACGATCCTATTTACCGCAGCTACAACAATTTTCAAATCGACAGCGATGGCAATCTCTGGCTGATGATCTACGAATACTATTTCCCCGAAGATAGCGGCGAGATCATCGACGATGACTTTGCCGTCCCCGCCGATGAAGAGGTCTACGAAGACGTGGCCGAAGCCACTGACGACGCTGTCGAAACCGAAGACACCCTTGTCGCCAACGAAATGGCCACTGCTGTAGCAGCCGTTGCGACCCTTGAGGCCGCCGCCACCGACGATTCCGATATTGGCACCATTGAACGATACATGCTTTACAAGTGCGACGCGCAGGGCAACATCCTCGATTCTACAAACCTCAGCGACCTGAAATCTGACGATCAGAACTACATCTGGTTCAACAGCATGGTTCTTGATGCTGACAACAATCTGTATCTCACCGGCGACTCCACAATTTACGTACTCAACTCTGACCTTGAACTCCAATTCACTATTGAAGCCGAAAACTGGGTCGAATCCATCGTACCTACCAGCGACGGTGATGTTGTGTGTCTCTATTGGGGCGACAGCGGATATTGTATCAACACTATCGACCTGGAATCCAAAAGCCTTGGCGAAAGCATATCGATCCCCAACGGCTACAATATGTACTCCATCATAGCTGCGGGCAATACCGGATACGACCTGCTTACCCACGACGGCAACGTCCTTTATGGCTATAAGATCGATGACAACAGCCTGACCCCCATCCTCAACTGGCTGGAATGCGATATCAACGGCAGCAACGCCTATAATATGTGCGCTGTTTCCGATACTGAATTCGCTATGCTGACCTATGACGATGCTATTGGCTCCACAGTAGTCGTTACCATAAACCAGGTCCCCTACAGCGAACTGCCTGTCCGCCAGACTATCACCTTTGCATACACCTCTTATCTCAGCTATAACACCAGGTCCGCGATCCTCAGCTTTAACCGTCGCAACTCGACCTATCGGGTGACAACTGTGGATTACAGCCAGTACAACACCGATACCGACCCCGAGCAGGGCGCCACCAGACTGGCCAACGACAT
Organism: uncultured Oscillospiraceae bacterium; assembly: GCA_964384255.1. Taxonomy (GTDB): domain Bacteria; phylum Bacillota; class Clostridia; order Oscillospirales; family Oscillospiraceae; genus SIG469. The sequence goes on from CAYLKH010000005.1 coordinate 28,599, forward strand.
TCTCGCCGGAAAAGTTCCGGATCTTGTTGATGCCTCTTCTTTCGATATCGCCTCTTATGCCGAAAAGGGCGTTTTCCTCGACCTTTATACCCTTATCGATTCTGACAGCGAGCTTGACCGGAACTTCTTTGTTGATGGTGTGCTGGAGAATCTTGAGACTAACGGCAAGCTCTATACTATGGCCACCTCCTTCTATCTCGAATCGATTCTCGGCCTGACAGAGGTTGTTGGCGACCATGCGGGATGGACCTTTGACGATATGATGGCGGCATATAATACTCTTGACGATGATGCCGAGATCATGCGCTATATGACTCAAAGCTCCTTCCTGAACTACTGCATCAGGGCCGGATATGACAACTATATCAACTGGGAAACCGGACAGTGCAACTTTGCCGGCGAAGATTTTATCAAGCTTCTCGAAGTCGCTTCCGCATTCCCTGAAGAAGTGGATTACAGTTCCTACGATGACGGCGTTTATGTAAGCGATCCATCCCTGCTTTATCAGGGCAAGATACTCATGTGCGACGTTTATCTGTCCAGCTTTAGCGACCTTGACTGGTACCGGGCCTACCTCCGGGGCAAGGATTATACTATTGTGGGTTATCCCTGCTCCACCGAAAACGGCCATATGATCTATTGGTCAGACGAGATGGCTATGTCTGCCACCAGTTCTGTCACCGAAGGCGCATGGGAGTTTATCAAATACTTCCTTTCCGACGAGTATCAGACCAACAGCATCTGGAACTTCCCCATTAATAACAATGTCTTCCAGCAGAAGAAGCAGGAAGCCATGGAACCCAATTATTACCTGGACGAAGACGGCAACAAGGTTGAATACGAAAACAACTGGACCCTTGACGACGGCACCGAATACGTGCTTTCTCCCATGACCGAAGCCGAGATCCAAAAGATAATGGATGCTATTTCCAACGGCAGCAGCAGCTACAAATACGACGAAACCATATCCGACATTATCTCCGAGGAAACTGCATACTTCTTCGACGGTTCAAAAACCGCCCAGCAGGTAGCCGAGCTTATTCAAAACAGAGTTCAGACCTATATAATGGAAAGTATGTAAGCCCATCTTTGCAAACCGGGCGTCAAAACCGACTTTGGTTTTGGCGCCCTTGGTATTGAATTAACCCACACCCAATGGTATAATTATGCCGAATACGACAAAAAGAGGTATACATATGACTTATCAATTCACTCCCTCGGGAGTATGCTCCCGCAAAATAACCTTCGATATCGAGGACGGCCTTATCCACAACGTTAGCTTCGAAGGCGGCTGCAACGGCAACGCCAAAGGTCTTTCCGCATTGGCCGAGGGCATGGACGCATCGGAAGCCATATCCCGGCTCAAGGGCATAACCTGCGGATTTAAGGACACCTCATGTCCTGACCAGCTGTCCCGGGCGCTGGAAAAAGCGCTGGGAAAATAACCGCACTTAGATCATTATTCCCTTCCCCTTCCGGGGACTATGCTTTGAATCCTTAAGAAAGGAGCCTTCCTCTTTAGCGGAAGGCACGGATGTAAAATGCAAAAAGTTATTATGACCGGCGACGAGGCTGTTGCCCGCGGCGCATGGGAAGCCGGTGTGACCGTAGCTGCCGCCTATCCCGGGACCCCCAGCACCGAAATTCTCGAAAACATCGGCGGGACCTATACCGACGACATTTATTCCCAGTGGGCCTGCAACGAAAAGGTCGCCCTTGAGATCGCTATCGGCGGCGCTATCGGCGGCGCCAGAAGTCTGGCGGCTATGAAGCACGTTGGCCTTAATGTTGCCGCCGACCCGCTGTTTACTGTTGGCTCCACCGGCGTTAACGGCGGCCTTGTCGTTGTCACTGCTGACGATCCCGGATGTCACAGCTCTCAAAACGAGCAGGACAACCGCCATTACGCAGAAGCTGCCAAGCTTATCCTGATGGAGCCGTCTGACAGTCAGGAATGTAAAGATTTTGCCAAAGCCGCTTTTGAGCTGAGCGAACGTTTTGATTCTGTGGTCCTCCTGCGGATGACTACCCGCGTATGTCATTCAAAGGGCCTTGTGGAGCTTGGTCAGCGCGAAGAACGCCAGTTTTCCAAATATCAGCGCAACGCCGGGAAATATGCCATGCTGCCTGCTAATGCCAAGGTTCGCCATGCCGTTCACGAGCAGTCACTTGTTGAGATCGAGCAATATGCCTGCGACTGTCCCTTCAACCGAATTGAATGGGGCGATAAGGCTATTGGCATCGTCACCTCAGGCATTTCCTATCAGCACGCCCGGGAAGTCTTTGGCGACAACGCGTCTTACCTCAAGCTTGGCCTGACCAACCCCATGCCCCGTGACCTTATCAGATCCTTCTGTTCTCAGGTAGAAAAGGTTTATGTCATCGAAGAGGGCGACGGTTTTATCGAAAAGAATGTCCGCGCCTGCGGTTTTGAATGTCTGGGCAAAGAGGTCGTCCCCTACTGCGGCGAGCTGGATGCCGGTATTGTACGCAAGGCTTTCTTTGGCAGCAACGAAGTGGATACCTACAGCGTCGAAACCAGTGTTCCTGCCAGAAATCCCGTGCTTTGCGCCGGATGTCCCCACAGGGGATTTTATCAATCCCTGCGCAAATACGCCTCAAGGATCGTTCGCAGCGGCGATATCGGCTGCTATTCTCTGGGCGTTCAGCCTCCTATGGAGGGATTTGACCTGTGTATCTGCATGGGCGGCGGATTCTCCACCACTATCGGTATGGCAAAGGCTCTTGAGCAAGCCGGTGACGACCGTAAAGCCTTTGGCATGATGGGCGACTCCACCTTCTTCCACAGCGGGATCACCGGTCTTATCGACATCGTCCACTCCAACGCCAACGTGTGTGCCTGTATTCTGGACAACTCCATAACCGCTATGACCGGTCATCAGGAAAACCCCGGCACGTCAAAAAACCTTATGGGATACGAAGTTGTCCCCGTGGATATCGAAAAGCTGGTTCTGGCTACCGGCCTTCCTGCGGAAAATCTCCGTGTTGTAGACCCCATCGATCAGGCTGCCATGACCGAGGCCATAGAATCCGCTCTGGCGGTCAAGGGTCCCTTCGTTATCATCACCAAACGTCCCTGCGCCCTGCTTAAGGACTTTATTAAAGCCAACGGCAACCGTCACTGCGTCATTGATTACAATAAGTGCGTATTCTGCAAGTCATGTATGCAGATAGCCTGCCCTGCCATGAGCATCGAAGACGGCAAGGTAGTGATTTCCCATGAGTCCGGCTGTACCGGCTGCGGCCTGTGCCAGCAGATGTGCAGGCTCGGCGCAATTTCCGTTGTTGAATAAGGGAGGAGAACAACTATGACGAAGAATATCCTTCTTATTGGTGTTGGTGGTCAGGGTATTATCCTCACCTCCAAGATCCTGGCCGTGGGTCTGGCCCAGCTGGGTTATGATGTTAAAATGTCCGAAATACACGGCATGAGCCAGCGTGGCGGCAGCGTCACTACCCAGATACGTTATGGCGAAAAGGTTTATGCCCCCAATATCGGCGCCGGCGAGGCCGACGTTATTGTATCATTCGAAAAGCTGGAAGCCCTCCGGGCTCTGCCCTATCTCAAAAAGGGTGGCATTCTGGTCACTGATGTCCGGGAAATGTGGCCCTCCTCTGTGTTGACCGGCGCGGAAGAATATCCCCACAGCGCCATCGACGACCTTATATCCTCCGGCGTTAATGTTAAGGTCGTCAATGCTTCTGAAAAGGCTGAGGCTCTCGGCAGTCTCAAGGCTCAGAACATTTGTCTGCTTGGCGCCCTTGTCAAGGTGCTGGATCTTCCCGGAGTAGACTGGGAAGCTCTGGTGGCCGACATGGTTCCTGCCAAAGCTAAAGAAATGAACCTGGCAGCGTTTAAAGAAGGGTTCATGATCCAGTAACTGCCGGTGTTGGTCCTGTCACCGATGTAAATCCTCTATATCATTAAAGAGCCACTTTTGTCCATTCGACAAAGGTGGCTCTTTTGTAGTCTATGCTCAAATCGGCGATCGCCCTGTTGGGCAAGATCCAATTGACCGCTATAAAGCAATATTGATTTCGTACTTATCTTCAATGAGTATGCAGTTCACTTTATGGTATTGCGCAAGGGACAGAATTTCTTCATTCTCTGCCAACACGCTCTCCATTGTACACCATTCATCGTCCAAACGTTTCTCAATAACATTTGCATATTTCTTTATATCGGCAAAGTGTTTTCTGATATATTCCCCGCTCATTACAAGGCAGTAGTATTTGATGTTCTCAAGATATCTGGAGTCAAAATCCTTCTGCCAATCGAACGGAATATAGCATCCCTCAACAATTAAGTTCTGACCGTTCTCGACAGCAGTTTTTATCATTTCGCGAACGATGGGCCACAAGTATTCGCATAGTTTATTATCCATAGGGGTGAGTTCTGTGTTGCCGCTGCGAATCAATCCCATTTTCAGATGGTCAATTGACAGATACGGGTATTTATATTTTTCAAGCAGCTTTTGTGCCAGAGTCGTTTTGCCTGTATGGGATGCCCCTGCGATCAGAACGATCATTATTTCACCTGCATTCCTAATCTGTTGAACAGAGTATACTACATAACAAATCAAAAGTGTGTACTTCAAAAAAACCTGGTGTTTACAGGACTTTACGCTGCGAAAGAGCAGTATAACGGTGCGTAAATTGGGCAAAGAAAAGCGAAAAGTACACCAAATCATTTTCTCTCGGATAAGAAGGTTTCGAGATTTATTGTATGATGATACTTGACGGATGCCTTTTTATCTTTTTCAATCATGAGCGTTGTGAGATCAATATCGTTAATTGCGGCAATGGCGACAATGTAGTGTATCATATCCACAAGCTCAAATCCTAATTGCTCGTGCAGATTGCTTTCGTCAATGATCTGCGATCATTGCGAAATTTGATGCTGGTCGCATTTCGTTTTGTAAATAAGTGATAAGCGATGTCGCTGCGCTGTGATAGGTGATGCGTTCTGTTCACGCACCGAAGGTGTTGATCACAGGCGAAGCCTGCATCACGCACGAAAGTGTGCATCTCGTTCCGACAGGAACGCATCACTCAAAGAAACCTGATTTGTCAGGTAGACAAATCAGGTTTCTTTGCTGGTGGACCTGAAGGGATTCGAACCCTCGACCCCCACAATGCGAATGTGGTGCGCTCCCAACTGCGCTACAAGCCCGAAAATTATATTTTCCGCCAGTTATTATACCACATTTTTTCAAACTGTAAAGTATTTTTTGCGAATAAGAATTCCCGTCGGGCAAAAAACTAAACTGAGGTGACGTGATATGATTTCAGACACAGATATGCTAAACAACATCAGAAAAGGCACCCAAATGGGCTGCCACGGCATCGACTGTATACTTTCAAAAACCAGAAGCAACAGCATGAAGCAGGACCTTTTGCAGCAGAAGCGCGAATATAACGAAATATATTCTCAGGCTGACCGGCTTCTGGCAAAGCAGGGTGGTAAACCCCAGAATCTTTCGGCGGCGGCGAGGCTGACCTCGTCGGTTATGTCGGGTATGCAAACAATGATGAACAGCTCTCAAACCAAGCTGGCGGAAATGATGATAACCGGCAACACTATGGGTGTTACAAAAAGCATTCGCCATCTTAACAGCTATGGCGGCGGCAACAGCCAGGTTACGGATATCGCCAACAAGCTGTTAGAAACCGAGCAGCGCAACATTGTTCAGATGCAGCAATATTTATAGATCCTGAAACCGATAGATTGCCTGAAACATCGGCCCGGAATATCGTCCCGGGCCGATGCTCTTACTCACGGGGCCATAAACGTGCCCACAAATATCGGCAGGCAGGTATCCAGCTCAATTATCATATAAACAAAGGGTCGGTCAAGAACGACCTTATAATACTCGTCATAAGCCATTGCGCCTTCTGCCGCCATTTCAACCACAGCAGCAGCTCCGGCTTTTGTGCCATCCTCGGCAAGACTTATCCTGGTTTTGTGAAGCACTCTGCTTATGCACAGTCTGGTTTCGTCGTTGGTGGTCCCCATAGTCGAAAAATCTGCCACAGAATAATCAAATGCGTCGGTCACCCCCATGGAGATAAGTACATCGCTCATTTCGGTGCTGTATTCCGCTTCAAATTTTGGAATTCCCGTTTCCACCAGTGCATAGGACGCACCTTTCAAAACCGATATCAGTCTCTGACCGGTAAGGGACCGGACATATTGGCCAATATCAGTATCCTCATCTGGCAGCAACACAGCAAAACCATAATCGCAATCTTTATATTTTTTAATAAACCCTCTGGCATTCTGGTCCTCAATATAGGTCGTCTCGTCGGAATACATCATCTCGACCTCAACTGTTTCTTCGTTGTAACAGGTAAAGTTGGTCCGATGTACAGCGTTCTCGTTGTATTTTTCTATCCACTGCGCGTCAAAAGCCAGGGCGCTGACCAGATACATCACTGCCGCATCCGGTATCCTGTCAAGAATGTTTTCCACCATACCGTCGGTCTTTTTGCTGACCCAGCGGTTAATATCCCTAAGGGTATTTTCATCAAAGGCAGCCTTATATATCACCGAGTCAAACTGCTCCACATCAGTTTTCAAAAACTCGTCGTTGATAGTAAAGTTCTGGCTGTCCTTAAACCAAATGGAAGCCGCGGTCTTAAGTACATCCTTACTACCAGAGTGCTGGCGCTGCCAGCTGCCGACAGTGCTGTTCAGCTGATCCAGACTCATACCCATCACCTGCTCCATCTGGCTGAGGGTCTCTCCTGCGGCACCATTTGCAGTCATAGCAAGAGCCGACAGTACGCACACAGGTGACAGCAGTGTGTTGTTATTGTCGCTATAGCACTGCTGAAGCAGCCTGATGGAAAAATCCGCCACAGCCTCCACTCCTTCATCCGTAAGCTGTTCAGGCTCCAGAGGTTTTGCCTTTATGCTATTTGTCATCTCTACGGTACTGCCGCAGCCGGTGCAGCTCAGCAGTATTCCAAAGCAGAGGATAAAAATCACGATGCGCTTTTTCATTGCCCATCCCTCCTTTTTCTTTGGTTATTAGACGGGCAAAACAAGAAAAAGTTCCCATATTTCAACTTGTAGACAAAGACCTTCGTACCTTTGTCTACGGTCTGATATTTCAGATCTTTTCAGGCCAGCCTTGACATTGACCAGTTAAATCGCCGCTCCCCGCTCAAATCTAATTGCTGATGGAAAATCTTTCTTTGATCTCTTCTACTCTCTCATCCCCCAATGATTTCAGCGACAGTTCCCCGGCCAGGGTAAAAAGAGCGTCTGCAATCACCTGTTCGACCGTAAGTCCAGATGTCTGGGCAACAGCGCAATAAAGCTTGTATGCGCTTTTATCCAGCGAAATTGTCAGTTGTTGTACCATTACTATACCTCTGTTTTTATCTCCAGTTCTCTTATTTTAGTATTATTCTTATAGACCCGGATTTTATACAACGTATCGCTCTCCAGCGGACCGAAACAAAAACTTCCGTCATCCCCGGTAAAGCTGTGAGCCAGCATGGTATGAGGCTCCATCCCCAGATATAGCAAAACCGCAGCCTGGGTTATGGGCTGTTGGTTTTCGTCCATCACTGTTCCTTCAATAATGCACCGGGTTTCCGGCTGAATATGTATTGAAGCCCGAATACTTTCGTTTTCGGTCGTCCGAAAATAAAACTCTGGCATATTATTTGACCTCCCAAACCGATTGTGTCATGTTCACACTACATAATATGTATGCAGCTTTGCTCTGTTACAGCAAGCACTGTCCCATCCTGCCTCTTCCAAAGGCACAAACCTCACAAATCCACCCTTTATGCACCCATATAGAGTTTAGTTTTTTTCAATTAAATGGTATAATCAAAGTTATCAAATAACTGAAAGGATGAAGAAAATGAAAGTTCGCAAGCTGACTGCCCTTCTGCTGACGGCGGCGCTGCTTATATCTGTCCTTGGGTCCGTGGCCTTTGCCGCTCCTCAGGCTGAGGGGGATATTTCCGGCGCTTCTGCTGCCACAGCTGCTGCTCAGATCTATGCCGTTAACGACGGTGTCCTTACCGCAGGGCAAATCGCGACCCTGGCACAAAGCGCCGGTACAGTTACCGAAACCGCTGCATCGGGGCTTTATATCGAAGGCTCCGATTATTCCGATGCCGTATTCAAATTCACCGGCGGAGATTATACCATCGGCGGAGATGAAGACCTTTACGAAGAAACATTTGAAAGCAACCTTGGCGAAACCATAACCGACAGCTACAACTCGGTCATCAAGCTTAAGGCCGACACCATGAACGGCACCAGCGCCGGTGCTGCCGCAAACATGACCGCCGGCACTGTCGCCATAACCAACACCTTTATCTATGCCGAAGGCAACCAGCGGTATGCCGTGGCAGCCTCCGCAGGTAACCTTATCGTTAACGATTCTGCCTTTGTTACACTGGGTGAGGTCCCTGCCACTGCATCCAAGTCGGAACCCATGTCCAACCCTGCTCTGCTGGTTTCCGGCAAAACCCGCACCAATATGTCCACCGGGCGAAGCCAGACCTATTATTTCAACTCCTATGTAATAACCGATGGCTGGGCCGCCATGAGTACCGACTCTGCCATGGGTGACGGACTTGACTTTTATTCCTATAATTCCGTCGGTCTTGCCCGTACCGGCGGTTATGGCACCTATGCCGACTCCAACTGCCGGGTTTGGCTTTATGGTTCTGTAGTCCAGGGTGCCGAGATCGGCGCGATAATCTCCAACAACGGCGCTGTCCACTGCTTTGCCGGTTCCGACGCCGGAGAGGATATTCTTAAATACAACACAGGTGCAACCACCGACAAGGCAAACCAGCTTATTGGCGGACGCAACGCTCTTCAGATCCACAGCCCCGACATGATGGGCGGCGGTAAAAAACTGGGCAAGCAGGCCGTGGTTGAGGTCGTCAATTCCAGTCTTATCACCACCACCGACATAGTCTCCAGCTGCGACTATTACGCAACCTATGGCTCCGCCGTAGGCAAATATGTTGATATTATTAATGGCGCTGCCATCGTAGTCAAGTCTCACACTGCGGACATCGATCTTACTGCCGCAGATGTCCAGTCCCACAGCAATACCATCCTTATGACCATCATCAACAGCGACAGCATGAGCCGTTATCTCAAAGCGGGCAACACCGACTCTGCTACCTCTTTGACCATGACCGACATGACCGTCAGTGGCGACGTTAAAAACTATGATTACCAGCGGGGTGTCACAGTTGAGTTGGCCAACACCACCTGGACCGGTGTCGTTGAAACCTGGTCTGCTGACCAGTGGAACGCATATTGGGCCGATTGTGCTGACGACCAGTACTGCTATTGGATCCTTGACCCCGCAGTTTATTCTTACAACAGCGAAGGCACCGCCGTTACTGTAGGCGCCAATTCAAAATGGCTCGTTTCGGGAAACAGCGTACTCAACAGTCTCACTATTGCAGAGGGCGGCGCAGTTGAAGCAGCCGACGGTTCTCAGCTGCATATGTTTATCGACGGAGTCGAGACTCCTGTCGCCCCCGGAAGCTATGAGGGCGCTATCCTTCTGACCACCGATGAAACTCCCGAAGCTTTCCCTGTATTCAAAATCTACTTCAAAGACGTTTCCGCCGATGCCTGGTACGAAACCTATGTTTCTCAGCTGGCTACTGCCGGGGTTATCAACGGCTATAGCGACGGTTCCTTCAAGCCTGACAATAGCGTCACTTACGGTCAGGTTTTGAAGATGGCCGTGGTTGCCGTCACCGGTCAGGAACTGCCCAACGGCACCAACCATTGGGCCGAAATGTATTACAAGGCCGCCATTGCCGCCGGAATATTGCCCGCTGGGATCGACCTTGATGCCTCCTGCCCCCGCGGCCAGGTAGCCGAGATATGCGCCGCTCTGCTTAAGCTCAGCGCAAAAGGCGGCTCCCCATTCAGCGACACCGATTCTCAGGCTGTAGCAGCGCTGGCCGAGGCCGGTATTATCAACGGCTATAGCGATGGAACCTTCCGTCCTGACGAAAGTATTAAGCGCAGCGAGATCGCAAAAATTATTTATTCTCTGTTGCAGCTGGTCCCTGCTCAATGAGCATAAATCAAACCTGGGCGGTGACCTTCACCGCCCAGGTTTGATTTGGTTAACATAATTATTGCATTTGACACTCTTTCAGTATCCATGCTATAATGAGACAGTAATAGAATATTGTTTCCGATGCCTGGGAACCTAAAGCCATGCCATGGTTCCCCGGCCGGAGCTATGCTCCCATGCCGTGATGCAGAAATGCTGCGGCACTCCGCGATTGAGAAAGGAAATCCACTAACGCACCGCATCACTGCGGCGCGTACTTTGCTTGCCCGTCAGCCTGATCTGCCTTTCTAATCAGGCTGATTCATTCTTTACTACGAGGTGTATCATGGATAAAAACACAAAAGGGATCATAATAGTATGGGCCAAACGTCTGCTGATATACTTAACCGGCCTTCTCTGTATGGCAATAGGCGTTGTGTTTTCAGCGTCTTCGAGCCTTGGAGTCAGTCCTGTAGGGTCGTTGGCAAACGTACTGTACCAAATTGCGCAATCCCAGAGTTTCCCGGATTATGTAAACCTGGGCAATTGCACAACTGCTGTGTATTGCTTATACATTCTTGTTGAATTATTGATACTTAGAAAAGAATTTAAACCGGAGATGATGCTACAGCTGGTAGCATCATTTCTATTCGGTCAGATGGTCAACCTGGCAACAGTATGCTTAAGCTTTCTCCCCATCCCGTCATCATACGGGTTTCAAATGCTCTATCTGCTGTTCAGCGTTCCCATGGTCGCTCTTGGAGTAATGCTGTATTTGACACCGGATATTTTACCTACCCCAGGTGAAGGCATGAGTCTTGCGATCTCAAAAATGACCGGACTTTCGCTGGGCAGCAGCAAAACCATATTCGACTGTTCCCTGGTCGTCGTTTCGGCTGCAACATCGCTGCTGTACTTTCATGCCCTGGTCGGTGTTCGCGAAGGAACAGTGATTTGCGCTCTGCTGGTAGGCTTTGTGATGAAGCAGATGCAAAAGCTGTGTCAAAAACCTTTGTTAAGATTTGTCAAGCGTGAGGATAAAGTTGTCCGGGCGCTGGCGGAGGCAACAAAGCAGTACGGAGTGGATGGATCCGGCAAACCCAGGATAATCATCACTATCGGTCGTGAATTTGGTTCCGGTGGTCATGAAATTGGTCAGCTGCTGGCTAAGAGACTGGGTATCACCTTCTATGATCGTCAGCTGAACGAAATGGCGTCCGAGCAAAGCGGTATTCCTATTGAAAAGGTGCAGGAACTGGAACGCCACATGGAACGGGAGATAGTTTACGATTTCCGCAACGCTGCATATGCCATGACCAACGGCGCATTATCACCGGAAGAGCAGCTGTTTGTAGCCCAAACTGCTGTGATACGCCAGATTGCTGCAAAGAACGAAAGCTGTGTCATAATAGGACGATGCGCAGATTATGTATTGTATGACGATCCTGCCTGTTTCCGGCTGTTCATTCACGCCCGTCCATCAACAAGGGTTGAACGGATAATGCTTCAATTCTCACTTGATAAATCTGAAGCTCAGCGTCAAATGGTCAATACTGACAGATCTCGGGCGCAGCATTACAAACACTTTACTGGCCGGGATTATGGCAAGCAGGAATACTATCATCTGGGAGTTGACAGCGGAATGTTGGGTACAGAAGGCAGCGTTGATGTTATAATTAACGCTATTGAAACCTGGTGCAAGGTACGTGGAACCCATCCTCTGCAACGGATCATTCAGGGTCAGGGATAATAACCTTTCGACCCATGGTAATATACCATAACGCAATTATCGAAATATCAGGCATATGACCGCCAGTCCTTGTCAAAGTAAATTTGGCAAGGACTGGAAGACAATTTTTCTGCATAATTCAATTCTAAATAACAAGCAGGATCAGGCCAAAAATAACACTGGCACTGATGCCGCAAACAAGGACCGGTCCCGCAATTGAAAACATTTTTCCACACATTCCCATTATATATCCTTCTGACTTGAATTCAATGGCTGGGGAAACAATTGCGTTTGCAAAACCCGTAATTGGCACAACTGTCCCTGCCCCTGCGTGTTTTGCCAGCTTATCATACAGCCCGAGTCCTGTGAATAATGCGCTGAGAAAGATCAGGGTGATCGAGGTGGCAGAACCCGCACCGGTTTTGTCAAGACCCTGCGCAGTATAAAAATTTGTAAATACCTGTCCCGTGGCGCATATTAAACCGCCAATCACAAATGCCCAGAGCATATCCTTAGCCAGCGGGGATTTGGGCGACATCGACTTTACATATTCAGAATATTCTTCTGCACTCATTTTCATAAAAAACAACCCCTTTTGCTTTAGGTTAAGCAAAAGGGGTTGAAATTATACATTGATCAGACCAGTTCGAGAACGGCCATCTCAGCAGCATCGCCACGGCGGGGTCCGATACGGACAACGCGGGTATAACCGCCGTTGCGGCCTTCGTAGCCGGGAGCGATCTCGTCAAACAGCTTTTTGGCAACATCTTCTTTGGTGATGTAAGCCAGAGCCTGACGGTATGCGGCAAGGTCTTTCTTCTTGCCCAGGGTTATCATCTTCTCGGCTATAGGCTGGACTTCCTTTGCACGGGTGACGGTTGTGGTTATCTTTCCGTTTTCCAGAAGATAAGTCGTCATAGCACGAAGCATTGCCCGACGCTGATCAGTTGTCCTGCCGAGTTTACGGTTGTGGGACATTTGTCGTTACCTCCATATTAGGATGTGCAGTTCAGTTATCGTCACTTGCAAGGCTCAGGCCCATCATAGCAAGCTTGTTCTGGACCTCTTCAAGGGACTTACGGCCCAGGTTACGAACCTTCATCATATCGTCGTCGCTCTTGGAAATAAGGTCTTCGACGGTGTTGATGTTGGCACGCTTGAGGCAGTTGAAGCTTCTGACCGAGAGATCAAGCTCTTCAATGGTCAGCTCAAGCACCTTATCCCGATGGGATTCGGCCTTTTCTACAACTGTTGACTTATTGCTGACGTTTTCGGACAGGTCAGTGAACAGGACCAGATGGTCAGACAGTATCTTTGCGCCCAGAGAAACAGCATCTCTGGCAGAGATAGTCGAATCAGTCCAGACCTCCAGGGTCAGCTTGTCATAGTCGGTCTGATTGCCGACACGAGTGTTCTCAACAGTGTAGTTTACCTTGTAAACAGGTGTATAGATTGAGTCGATGGGAATCGTTCCAATAACGTTCTGAGCCGGTTTGTTCTTATCGGCGGAAACATATCCGCGTCCATGATTGATGGTTATCTCCATATTGAAGGTCGCATCAGGTCCCAGAGTGCATATATGCAGCTCGGGATTAAGGATCTCGACCTCAGCGTCGGCTTTGATGTCTCCAGCGCAGATCTCGCGCTCGCCAACGGCTTCGATATACACTGTCTTGGGACCCTGGCTATGGAGCTTTGCGATTATTCCCTTAACGTTAAGGACGATTTCGGTTACGTCCTCCTTAACTCCGGGAACGGTGGAAAACTCGTGCTGAACACCGGCTATCTTAATAGAAGTAGCTGCGGTGCCAGGAAGGGAAGACAGCAGTATTCTACGCAGGGAGTTGCCCAGGGTGGTTCCATAACCACGTTCCAGAGGCTCAACCACGTATTTTCCGTAGGATACGTCTTCGGTGGAATCTATGCATTTAATGCGCGGCTTTTCAATTTCTACCATTAATATACCCTCCTTCAATTTGCGGCGCATTTCACGCCGCCTGGCTTATCAGCTTACCAATAATCGAGGGTTTAGGATTATTTGGAGTACAACTCGACGATGAGGCTTTCGGTGATCTCGAAGTCGATGTCTTCCTTCTGGGGAATGGCGATGACCTTTCCTTCCAGAGTATCCTTGTTCTTATCCAGCCACTTGGGAGCAGCGCGGAAGGTATCTTCCTCAAGAAGCTTTTTAAACTTCACGGAGCTGCGGCTCTTTTCGCAAACAGCGATAACGTCGCCCACCTTTACCAGATAGGAAGGAATATTAACTTTTTTACCGTTAACGGTGTAGTGGCCGTGGTTGACCAGCTGACGAGCCTCGCGGCGGGTGCTGGCAAAGCCAAGGCGATAAACTACGTTGTCAAGTCTGCGCTCGATGAGGGACAGCAGGATCTCGCCGGTGTTGCCCTGCATTCTGGCAGCTTTGTCGTAGTACATTCTGAACTGCTTCTCCAGGATGCCGTAAACAAACTTGACCTTCTGTTTTTCAGTCAGCTGGGTGGCATACTCGCTGGATTTCTTTCTGCTCTGTCCGCCGGGATTTCTGTTGGACTCTTTGGAATAGCCCATAACGGTCGGCGAAATGCCAAGAGTTCTGCATCTCTTCAGAACAGGCTGCATATTTTTTGCCATGCTTGGTTTTCCTCCTTCGTATTAATCAGACGCGGCGCTTTTTGGGCGGACGGCAGCCATTGTGGGGAATGGGGGTGACGTCCTTGATCATGGTTACTTCCAGACCAGCAGTTTGCAGGGCGCGGATAGCAGCCTCACGGCCCGAACCAGGACCCTTAACGTAAACTTCTACGGTCTTAAGACCATGCTCCATAGCGGCCTTAGCAGCGGTTTCGCTGCACATCTGGGCGGCATAAGGAGTGGACTTTCTGGAACCACGGAAGCCCAGACCACCGGAGGAAGCCCAGGAAATGGCGTTACCCTGAAGGTCGGTGATGGTTACCATGGTGTTGTTAAAGGATGAGCGGATATGCACAGCACCCTTTTCAATGTTTTTGCGCTCTCTGCGGCGCTTAATAACTTTCTTCTTAGGACTTGCCATTGCATTATCCCTCCCTTACTTTTTCTTGTTGGCAATGGTTCTCTTGGGACCTTTGCGGGTGCGAGCGTTGGTCTTGGTGCGCTGACCGCGAACGGGCAGGCCCTTTCTGTGGCGAACGCCGCGATAGCAGCCTATATCAGTAAGCCGCTTGATGTTGGTGGCAACTTCTCGACGAAGGTCGCCTTCAACGATATAATCTCTGTCGATGACCTCACGAAGCTTGGCTTCGTCAGCCTCGGTCAGATCCTTAACACGGACATCGGGGTTTACACCAGCTGCGGCGCAGATATCGGTTGCGCTCTTTCTGCCGATTCCGTAAATGTAAGTGAGTCCTATCTCGATTCTCTTATCTCTGGGCAGGTCTATACCGGCAATACGTGCCATATTGATTCAGCACCTCCTTAAAATCAGCCTTGTCTCTGCTTATGCTTGGGATTTTCGCAAATAACCATTACTCGGCCCTTGCGCTTAATGATCTTGCACTTGTCGCACATGGGCTTAACGGACGGTCTTACCTTCATAGTTGTTAACCTCCATTTGGGAATCACATGAGACTTACGCAGTCTCTATTTGCTTCTCCATGTTATTCTGCCGCGGGTAAGATCATAGGGTGACATTTGAACGGTCACCTTATCACCGGGCAGGATCTTGATAAAGTTCATCCGGAGCTTTCCGGAAATGTGTGCCAGGATTGTGTGTCCATTGCCTATATCGACAGTAAACATCGCGTTGGGCAGGGCATCCGTAACAACACCTTCGAGTTCAATTACGTCGTCTTTAGCCAAGTTTTTTACCCCCTTGGTATTTTCCGGCTCTCGCAAAATATTGCAAGGTCACGTCTTAGCTCATAGTTTTCTACGCATATTCCGTTTTGAAGTTTATGCGCCGTTTCACAGTCGTACCGATCAATGAATTGCAGATGCTTAACGCTTTTGCGTTTGGGCCGATCAACTCGTCGCCCCTGTTTACCGTTTGCAACCATACAGAAACTGCCGTCTGTCGCAAGAACAAAGAACAGCTTTCCCCTGTCGTGGCCTGAAACGGAAAGGACGATATCAGCTTTTTGCAGCTGCATATCAAAGACCTTCACACACGGTGAGAATTTCCGGCTCACCGTCGGTAATTAAAAGGGTGTTCTCATAATGAGCCGACAGTTTGCCATCGGCTGTGATAACTGTCCAGTGGTCTTTAAGAACCTTGATTTCATAGGTTCCCTGATTGACCATAGGTTCTACTGCCAAAGTCATGCCCTTAACGAGCCTGGGGCCCCGGCCGGGCGCGCCGAAATTAGGAACTTCGGGTTCTTCGTGGAGCTTTTCACCCACACCGTGGCCTACAAAGCTACGCACTACGGAAAGCCCGTTGTTTTCCACATATGCCTGAACGGCATGGGAAATGTCGGATACTCGATAACCCTGACGGGCAAATTTAAGACCTTCAAAGAAGCTCTGACGAGTTACATCGATAAGTCTTTGTGCCTCCGGGTCAATAGCTCCGGCTGCATAGGTCGCTGCGCAGTCGCCATGAAATCCACCAATAAACGCACCCACATCGACGCTTACGATGTCGCCCTCTTTGATTACCCGATCTCCGGGAATTCCGTGGATGACCTGTTCGTTGATGGAGATGCAGGCGCTTGCCGGGAATCCGTTATAATTCAGGAAAGACGGCACCGCGCCCTGGCTGACTATATAGTCATGGACTGCTTTGTCAATTTCATGGGTTGTAACGCCGGGCCTTACCATACCACCCGCGAGTTCGCGGGCTGCCGCGGTAATTCTACAGGCACGACGCATGAGGTCAATGTCGCGATTGGATTTTACCGGGATCATACTACTCACCAAGAGCCGCCATAATGTCGGCGGTAGCGCTGGCGATGGGCTGATCGCCCTTGACCAGTTTTAGCTTGCCCCTTGCTTCGTAGAACCCCTTAATGGGCTCAGTCTGCTCGTGGTATACTCTGAGTCTTTCTTTAACAGTTTCGGGGGCATCGTCCTTGCGGATAACGAGGTCACCGCCGCAACTGTCGCACACTCCCTCAACCTTGGGAGGATTAGAGGTAATGTGATAGCTGGCGCCGCACTTTTCGCAGACGCGGCGACCGCTCATACGAGCCTCGATAACAGCATCTTCGATCTCGAGAGATACAGCAGCGTCGATCTCAACGCCGATGCTTTCCAGAGCCTCAGCCTGAGCGATGGTCCTGGGCATACCATCAAGGATATACCCCCTGGAGCAGTCGTCCTGAGACAGCCGCTCTCCGACGATGCCAATAATGACATCGTCGGGTACGAGCTGACCGTTATCGGTGTACTGCTTCATTTTCAGACCAAGCTCGGTGCCGTTTTTGATGGCTTCTCTGAGCATATTGCCGGTGGAAATGGTAGGAATACCAAGCTTTTCGGCCACTATTTCGGCCTGTGTTCCCTTGCCGGCACCGGGAGCACCGAGAAAAATGATCTTCATATTCAACCTCCGATTTATTCGAGGAAGCCCTTATAGTTGCGCATAAGCATCTGGGCTTCGAGAGCCTTAACTGTCTCAAGAGCAACACCAACGACGATGATTACAGAGGTGCCGCCGATAGAAAGTCCGGAAACGCCGATAACCTTCTGAGCGATTATGGGCAGGATGGACACAACAGCCAGATACAGAGCGCCAAACAGGGTGACCTTGTTGAGAACTCTATTGATGAATTCAGCAGTGGGACGGCCGGGACGGAAGCCCGGGATGAAACCGCCGTTTTTCTTAAGGTTGTTGGCGATTTCAACAGGATTGAACTGGATCGCAGTATAGAAATATGCGAATCCAATGATCAGGAAGAAGTAAACGATAATGTAGGGTATTGAAGTATTGTTAATAGCGTTCAAAACACCCTTCCAGAATCCGGACTCGGGTTCGGGGAAGAAAGCCGCTATAGTAGCAGGCAGAGAAGCTATTGACTGAGCAAAGATAACGGGGAGAACACCGGCCATGCTGACCTTGATAGGCAGGTGAGTGCTCTGGCCACCGTACATTTTGCGGCCGACAACTCTCTTTGCATACTGAACGGGGATCCTCCGCTCCGCATCGTTGATATAAACGATGAACAGTACCAGAGCGGCCATGCCGATTATCATAAGAACAAGGGCATACCATTTCAGGGAACCAGCAGCCAGATTGGTGATGGCGGTGCTGATCATGTTGGGGATTCTGGAAATAATGCTGGCAAACAGGATCATGGAGATACCGTTGCCAATACCGAATTCGGTGATCTGCTCGCCCAGCCACATAAGCAGCGAAGCACCAGCCGTGAAGGAGATTATCACAACGATGGCAGCCAGAGCGCCGGTATCGGTAAGAAGCTCAGCATTTTTCAGCAGGAGCCAGTAGGCGAAGCCCATAAACAGGCCAAGGCCCACGGTGGAATAGCGGGTAATTGCTGCAATTTTCTTCTGGCCTTCTTCGCCGCCATCCTTAGACAGCCTTTCGAGGGCGGGAATAGCCACACACAGGAGCTGAAGGATAATGCTGGCGTTGATGTAGGGCTGGATGCTCAGCGCAAAGATTGTTGCACTGGCAAAAGCGTTACCGGACATGGCGTTGTACAGGCCGAGAACGGTATTTTCAAGAGAATAGGTAAAGTACTCGCTCAGAGCGGCTACATTAACAAAAGGTACGGGAACGCAGTTACCGGCGCGGTAAATAAGAAGGATGAGCAGAGTGAAAAGGATCTTCTTGCGCAGCTCAGGAATTTTCCAGGCATTACGAATAGTCTGTATCACTCTAGATCACCTCAGCCTTTCCGCCAGCCTCCTCGATCTTAGCCTTGGCAGACTCGGAAAAAGCATTAGCTTTTACAGTCAGTTTCTTGGAAACGGAACCACCACCAAGAACCTTGAAGCCATATTCGCACTTTGTCAGGATACCGGCATCGATAAGAGCCTGGGCATCAACAACAGCACCGTCTTCAAAGTTTTTCAGAGCGGAAAGGTTAACAGCTTCCAGGGGTTTTGCGAAGATATTGTTGAAGCCACGTTTGGGGATACGTCTGGCAAGAGGCATCTGGCCGCCTTCAAAGCCGATCCTGACGCCGCCGCCGCTACGGGCGTGCTGACCCTTGTGGCCACGACCTGCGGTCTTACCGTTACCGGTGCCATGACCGCGGCCTTTACGTTTGCCGGGCTTAACAGAGCCGGCTGCGGGAGCAAGTTCATACAAATTCATATTACCTGCACCTCCATTATTCTTCTTCGGTGACCTGAAGCAGGTAGCCGATCTTGGCGATCTTGCCTCTGGTCTGGGGGTTATCGGGCTGGACGGTTTCTTTACCGATCTTGGTCAGTCCGAGAGATTTAGCGGTTGCAATGTGCTTATCCAGACGGCCGTTGAGGCTCTTGACAAGCTTGATTCTGAGATTAGCCATTTAAGAGTCCTCCTTAACCTTTGATTTCTTCGACGCTCTTGCCACGGATACGGGCAACTTCCTCGGGACCACGCAGGCTCATAAGGCCAGCGAAGGTGGCCTTGACCACGTTCTGAGGATTGTTGGAGCGCAGGCACTTAGTACGGACGTTGCTGATACCAGCAGCTTCCATAACAGCACGGACAGCACCGCCGGCGATGACGCCGGTACCAACGGATGCGGGCTTGAGCAGTACTCTGCCAGCTCCGTAAGCGCCGATGACTTCATGGGGAATGGTGGTGCCGGAAAGGGTGATCTTAACGAGATTCTTTTTGGCATCAGCCAGGCCCTTAAGGATAGCTTCGGAAACTTCGGAAGCCTTGCCCAGGCCGTAGCCTACGGTGCCTTTGCCGTCGCCAACGACGACCAGAGCGGAGAATTTCATTACACGGCCGCCCTTAACGGTTTTGGATACGCGGTTGATGGAAACAACTTTTTCGATGAATTCCGATTCGGCCGCAGTATTGTTGTTATTTCTACCAGTATTGTAAGCCATAGTGCAGTTTCCTCCTCCCTCTTAAAATTTCAGACCGGCTTCGCGGGCGCCTTCTGCAAGAGCCTGTACACGGCCGTGATAAATGTAGCCGCCGCGGTCGAAAACAACGTTCTCGATGCCCTTTTCTTTGGCGCGTTCAGCGATCATCTGGCCAACTTTCTTGGCAGCGTCGCAGTTACCGGTGGGGCCTTCAAAGCCCTTTTCGATGGACGAGGCAGCAACCAGGGTATGGCCGTTCACGTCGTCGATGATCTGAGCATAGATGTTAGCATTGCTGCGGAAAACATCAAGGCGGGGTCTCTCGGGCGTGCCAGAGACTTTACCGCGGACTCTCTTGTGGCGCAGTTTGCGCTGAGCATTAGTATCGGGTCTTTTTATCATTATGGCACACCTCTTTCTTATTTACCGGTCTTGCCTTCTTTGCGCTTGATTACTTCGTCAACATACTTGATGCCCTTGCCCTTGTAGGGTTCGGGAGGTCTCTTACCTCTGACTTCAGACGCAAACTGGCCAACCTTCTGCTTGTCGATACCGGAAATGATTATCTTGTTGTTGGAAGGAACTTCGATGGAGATACCGTCGATCTCTTCAACGTTTACGGGATGGGAATAGCCAAGGTTCATGACCAGCTTGTTGCCATCCTTCTGAGCTCTGTAGCCAACGCCGTTAACTTCAAGCTCTTTCTTGTAGCCCTCGGTGACACCGATGACCATGTTGTTGATCAGGCTACGGGTCAGGCCGTGAAGGCTACGGTTTTCTTTGTCGTCGTTGGGACGCTTAACGCTGATAACACCAGCGTCTATCTCAACGGTCATTGCGGGATGCAGATCTCTTTCGAGAGTTCCCTTGGGGCCCTTAACAGTGATGTGGCTACCATCCAGGTTAACTTCCACACCTGCGGGAACGGTAATAGGCATTCTACCAATTCTAGACATTTAAAATACCCTCCTTACCATACGAACGCAAGGACTTCGCCGCCGACATGAGCTTCTCTGGCTTTCTTGTCGGTCATAATGCCCTTGGAAGTTGAGATGATGGCGATGCCCATTCCACGTAGGACGCTGGGCAGCTCTTCAGCTCCGGCGTAGACACGGAGGCCGGGCTTGGAGACTCTACGGAGACCGGTGATGACCTTCTCCTTGTTGTTCAGATACTTCAGGGTGATACGGATAACGCCCTGAGTATTGCCTTCCAGGATCTGGAAGTTCTTGATGTAGCCTTCATCCAGAAGAATCTGAGCAATAGCCTTCTTCATCTTGGAAGCAGGTACGTCAACGGTTTCGTGCTTTGCGGAGTTGGCGTTTCTGATACGGGTCAGCATATCCGCAATGGGATCGGTGATTTGCATTGATTTTTACCTCCTGTTGAGTTACGGCTAAATCAGCCGTTTAGTCAGCGAGGTATCGCGTGAGAGGTGATCACATCATCCGGGTGGCGGCGATGCTGCCCCTACGCGACCTGTCGCTGTACTTTTAGCTACAGTCTTTCGACTGATAACTTATTAATTTACCAGCTGGCTTTTCTTACGCCAGGGATCTGGCCCTTATAGGCCAGGTTACGGAAGCAGATACGGCAGATGCCATAGTCTCTCAGATAAGCATGAGGACGACCGCAGATCTTGCAGCGATTGTACTTACGGGTGGAGAACTTGGCAGGTTTCTGCTGCTTCAGGATCATAGATTTTTTAGCCATTATCGTTCCTCCTGGGCTTAAGCCTTGACAAAGGGAGCGCCAACGAGCCTGAGCAGCTCACGGGCTTCTTCGTCGGTATGAGCGGTGGTGATGATGTTGATATCCATACCGCGGATAGCGTCAACCTTGTCGTAATCGATCTCGGGGAAAATCAGCTGTTCGGTAATACCGAAGGAATAGTTGCCGCGACCATCAAAGGAGTTGGCGCTGATTCCGCGGAAGTCACGAACACGGGGCAGAGCCACGTTGAACAGACGATCCAGGAATTCCCACATCTTGTCGCCGCGCAGGGTAACCTTTGCGCCAACATACTGGCCTTCACGGACCTTGAAGTTAGCAACGGATTTACGGGCCTTGCAGGCAACGGCCTTCTGACCGGTGATAGTGGTAATGTCGTTGATAATAGCTTCGAGGATCTTGGCGTTGTCGCGGGCTGCGCCGCAGCCTACGTTAACAACGACCTTCTCGACCTTGGGGATCTGCATAACGCTCTTATACTGGAACTTTTCCATCAGAGCGGGGGCGATCTCCTCAGTATATTTAACTTTGAGTCGTGCCATTTAGCTTAACCCCCTTATATAGTTTCGCCGCACTTCTTGCACTTGCGGGCCTTGGAACCATCGGCAAGAATTACGTGGGCTGCACGGGTGGGTTTGCCGCACTTGGGGCAAACGCGCATAACCTTGCAGACAGGCATGGCGAGTTCTTTGGTGATGATACCGCCCTGCTGATTCTGGTTGGTGGGCTTAACATGGGTAGTAGCCATGTTAACGCCTTCTACGATGACCTTGCCGGTCTTGGGGAAAGTAGCCAGGACCTTGCCGCTCTTGCCCTTATCTTTGCCGGCGATGACGATTACGTTATCGTCTTTTTTGATGTTCAGACTGTTCATTGTTCGGTACCCTCCATTAAACAACTTCGGGAGCCAGAGAAAGGATCTTCATATAATCCTTCTCACGAAGCTCTCTGGCCACTGGTCCAAAGATACGGGTGCCGCGGGGGTTTTTGTCGTCACGGATAAGGACGGCTGCGTTTTCGTCGAAACGAACGTAGCTGCCATCAGCGCGGCGAACGCCCTTGGCGCTGCGGACGATAACGGCCTTAACGACCTCGCCCTTCTTTACGGTGCCGCCGGGAGCAGCTTTACGGACAGAAGCAACTACTACGTCGCCGATGTTGCCGTATTTGCGCTTAGAACCGCCAAGCACACGGATAGTCTTGATTTCCTTGGCGCCGGTATTGTCGGCAACCTTCAGATATGTTTCCTGCTGGATCATTTAAGTTACCTCCTTACTCGGCTCTCTTGATGATTTCGACGAGACGCCATCTCTTGTCCTTGGACAGGGGGCGGCATTCCATTACCTTTACGGTATCGCCGATATTGCATTCGTTGTTTTCGTCATGGGCCTTCAGCTTGTAGGTCCTTTTGACGATTTTCTTATAAAGAGCGTGCTGAACACGATCTTCTATCGCAACCACGATTGTCTTGTCCATCTTGTTGGATACGACCTTGCCAACCCTGGTTTTGCGGAAAGCTCTTTTTTCTTCCATTCAGGCTAACCTCCTTACGCTTCGGGTCGAAGCTCCTTTTCGCGTAATATTGTTTTGACTCGGGCAATATCCTTTTTGACAGTCTGTATTTTAACAGGGTTGTCAAGCTGGTTAGTCGCATGCTGAAGTCTGAGATAGAACAGATCCTTCTTGAGCGAGCTCAGTTTCGCCTCCAGCTCGGCGGTGGTCATGCTGCGTATTTCGTTTGCCTTCATCTTATTCACCACCATTTTCTGATACTGTCTCTTCCTTGACCACAACCTTAGTCTTGATAGGCAGCTTGTGGCTTGCAAGGCGGAGCGCTTCGCGGGCTAACTCTTCAGAAACGCCGGCGATCTCAAACATAACACGGCCGGGCTTTACAACGGCGACCCAGTATTCAGGGGAGCCTTTACCGGAACCCATACGGGTCTCGGCGGGTTTTTCAGTAATGGGCTTATCAGGGAAGATCTTGATCCAGACCTGACCGCCACGCTTGATATAACGGGTCATGGCAACACGGGCTGCCTCGATCTGATTGCTGGTGATCCAGCCAGGCTCGCAAGCTGCCAGACCAAACTCGCCGTAAGTGACAGTGTTGCCACGGAGGGCTTTGCCCTTCATGCGGCCTCTGTGCACGCGACGGTATTTGACTCTTTTAGGCATCAACATTAGCGGTTGCCTCCTTCCCTGCTCTCGCCGTTGTTATTATTGTTGTTACGGCGATAGCCATTGTTGGAACGATTGTCACGGTTGTAACCGTTGTTGTTATTGTTGCGGTATCCGCCGTTCCTGCGGTCGCCATTGCGGCGATCATTGTTTCTGCGGTCACGGTTGCGGGTGTTGGTCTCGACCTTGGTCTCTCTGAGGGTGGTGTTGAGGATCTCGCCTTTGTAGATCCAAACCTTAACACCGATGCGGCCATAAGTGGTGGCAGCCTCAGCAAAGCCATAGTCGATATCAGCACGCAGAGTCTGCAGAGGAATAGTACCCTCGTGATAAGACTCGCTTCTGGCGATCTCAGCGCCGCCCAGACGGCCGCCGCAGGAGACCTTGATACCCTTGGCGCCCAGGCGGGTAGCACGCTGCATAGCCTGCTTCATGGCCCGGCGGAAGGAAATACGCTTCTCCAGCTGAGCAGCGATGTTCTCGGCCACCAGCTGAGCGCTCAGGTCGGGGGATTTGACCTCGACAATGTTCAGGGCAACGGGCTTGCCCAGCATAGCTTCCATCTTCAGGCGCAGCTTCTCTATCTCAGCGCCGCCCTTGCCGATGACAACACCGGGACGGGAGCAGTGGATATAGATGCGGACCTTAGCGGAATCTCTTTCGATTTCGATTTTGGGGATACCGGCAGAGTAAAGGGTGGATTTCAGATATTTACGGATGTTATAATCCTCAACCAGAAGATCGCCAACCTTTTCATTGCGGGCATACCAACGTGAGTCCCAATCTTTGATCACGCCAACGCGCAATCCATGGGGATTAACTTTCTGTCCCATAGCTACCTCCTGCTTAAGCCTTTTCGCTGACTGCGATGGTGATGTGAGAAGTTCTCTTGTTGATCCGATAGGATCTGCCCTGGGCTCTGGGCATTGCACGCTTCAGAGTGGGGCCGGGGTTTGCATAAACCTCGGAGACGTAGAGCTTGTCGACATCCATCTCATGATTGTTTTCTGCATTAGCCACAGCGCTGTCGAGGAGCTTTATCAGGAGCTCGGAAGCAGCCTTGGGGGTCTGCATAAGGATGGCAGCAGCGGTCTTTACGTCCTTGCCGCGGATAAGGTCGCACACGATTTTGACCTTACGGGGAGATATACGGGCATATCTCAGATGTGCTCTAGCTTCCATTTAACTGCGTCCTCCTTACTTCGAGTTGGCAGTCTTGCTGCCGGAATGGCCTCTATAAGTTCTGGTGGGAGCGAACTCGCCCAGCTTATGACCGACCATATCTTCGGTGATATAGACGGGAACGTGCTTGCGTCCGTCGTGAACAGCGATAGTGTGGCCCACGAAGGCGGGGAAGATGGTGGAAGCTCTCGACCAGGTCTTCAGGACTTTCTTTTCGCCGCTGTTGTTCATTTCTTCAACCCGCTTATACAGCTCAGGTGCAACAAACGGGCCTTTTTTGATACTTCTGCTCATTAAATAATAGCCTCCTTACCTGATTACTTGCTGTTTCTGCGCTTGACGATGAACTTATCGGTGGGGTTCTTGGTCTTGCGGGTCTTGTAACCCAGAGC
>CAYLKH010000006.1:0-51250 GCA_964384255.1 uncultured Oscillospiraceae bacterium
CAAACTCAATCGCCTTTTTCTATACTTTTGGTCTCACATCAATTGTTACGCTACATTGATTGGCATAAACGAGGCGCAGTGGTCTTGACTGCTGCGCCTTGTTTCGTTAGAATATGGGCATCGCGAAGCTGCATAGAGGGTGAATATCCTATATACCGTCAGCTTCGGAGATGCGATGTTTATCCGATAGCAGTATTGCATTTCGTTTCGGCAAAGCCTATGGCAGGTACCTGGAAATTGATTGATCAAGGTGCCAACTGGTCCGAAGTGATAAATCTATAAAGAAAGAAAACATACGAATAGGGAGACAGTGCTTTGAGTTTTACACTGCTGAAAAAAGAAGATAAGGCCCGTAGAGGAGCTTTTGAAACCCCTCACGGAACCGTTCAAACCCCGGTATTTATGAACGTGGGGACCCAGGCTGCTATTAAGGGCGGCCTTTCCGCCCTTGACCTGGAAAACATAGGGTGCCAGGTCGAGCTATCAAACACATATCATCTTCATCTGCGGCCCGGAGATGAAGTGGTTAAACAAATGGGCGGTTTGCACAAGTTCATGAACTGGAATCGGCCCATATTAACCGACAGCGGCGGATTTCAGGTTTTTTCCCTTGCCGGACTGCGGAAGATAACCGAAGAAGGGGTAAGCTTTTCTTCCCACATTGACGGACACAGGATATTTATGGGGCCTGAGGAAAGCATGAATATACAGGCAAACCTTGGATCCGATATAGCTATGGCCTTCGATGAATGTATCGAAAACCCGTCGCCATGGTCATATGTGGAACAGTCATGCCAACGGACCTATCGCTGGCTTGGCCGCTGCAAGGATCAGCTGGAGCGCCGTCGCCAAATGGCCGATGCCGTAAACCCGGGGCAAATGCTGTTTGGCATAAATCAGGGAGGCACCTATGCAGATCTCAGGATAGATCACATGAAAAAAATCGCCCAATATGATTTGCCGGGATACGCTATCGGAGGTTTGGCGGTCGGGGAGAGTACCGAGGAAATGTATGGCATTATTGAAGCTGTCGAGCCATATATGCCCGAGGACAAGCCCAGGTACCTTATGGGTGTTGGTACGCCGTCTAATATAATCGAAGGCGTTGCCAGGGGTGTTGACTTTTTTGACTGCGTTATGCCGGCTAGAAACGCCAGACACGCCAAGCTTTTCACATGGTCAGGCGCCATAAACATGAAAAATGCAAAATATGAGACAGACAGCCAGCCTATTGACCCCCAGTGTGATTGCCCCGTTTGCCGTCGGTACACCAGAGCTTATATCAGGCACCTGTTTAAAGCAGACGAAATGTTGGCAATGCGGCTTGCGGTTTATCACAATCTCTACTTTTATAACAAACTGGCAGAACGTATACGTGACGCACTCGACCAGGGGACCTTCGGCGAATTCAGGGAAGAATACTCCGAAAAACTGTCGCGAAGAATATAAACAGGCAAAAAACACTTGAAATACAGAAGCAATGCTAATATAATAAGTGCATTGAGCAAATTATAGGAGGATAATCATGAGCAGCGAAACTTCATCACTGTTGGCAACGATCCTGCCATTTGTGATACTCATTATCATTTTCTACTTTCTTCTTCTTCGCCCTGAGAAAAAGAAAAAACAGCAGCTGACCGATATGCGTAACGCTCTTGCTGTCGGCGACCAGGTCACCACCATTGGCGGTATCGTTGGTAAGATCTGCAACATCAAGGACGACCTTATCACCATCGAAACCGGTGAAGACCGCGTCCGGGTTCAGTTCTCCCGCTGGGCGATTTCCAGCAAGGGAACTCAGACTTCCGAGCAGTAAGGACATACTTATTTGCATAAAACGCCCTCCCGAATAATAGATTGTACAAAATCTGTTGATCGTCGGGAGGGCGTTTTATGCGCAAAAATGAAACAGATAAGAAACAGGAAATAATTAACAGGATAAAGATCACGGTTATTATGTCATTGGGTTCCTTAATCATTACGGTAATCATTTTGCTGCTGGTCGCACTGCTGATCGAAGGGGAGATAATACCGGCGGAAACGGCTAAATTCAGTTCAGAGATAGTCATAATCCTGACGACCTTTATAGCAGCTGCCACAGCAGTTAAGATACTGCCGGGTAAAACACTTATCAGCGGATCAATGGTTTCGGCAGCGACTTTGATAATCCTTCTGCTGGGTTCTCTGATGTTTAAGGGGAGGGGAGAACCGTCGGCGGTGATTATTGCCGGATGCACAATAGCAGGTGTGACAGCGGGGATGATTGGCGGCAGAAAAAGAAAAATTAAGTAAATGTAAACCTTTGTAACCCGATAAAGAAAAGTTGTAACGCTTTTGTAAGCTCCGGGCTATTTGTGCAAAGTGTACAAATAGCCCGGAGCTTGACATGATACAGAGCGCTTCAAAGCAGGGCGAAACAGCTAAAACAGCGGAATTCGATACCTGCAACCGATTGTACTTTACACCAAAATGAACACACCATATATTGCGATACACTGTGTCATCCAGGGAGCAACGAAGAACATATCGCGTCATTGTAGACATAACACCGTTTACATAATATTTTTGCCATAATTAACAAAAAATTAAAAACAGGTTGTTTTTTCTTGAAAAATAACGCAATTTGCGATATATTATGTTCACAACGTATTATGTCAATTAATGAAACCATTGACCGCAGGAGAGCTTACCGGCTGAATACCAGAATATCAGTGCGTAGCAGCTGCGATCATTACTGTAAAGTTGTTTGCTTTACGGCTATGTTCTATATCTACCACCTATCATACCATCTGTCAAGCTATGTGCTTTACAGTCGTAATGCTAAGATTCGGTTCTGATTTGACCATCAACTCATATATTTTGATGAGGTGATGGTTATGAAACGGTTTAGCCGATCAGGGGACGAGCTTATTTATCTGCTGTTTTTGGCTGGGATGTTTGTTTGCGGTTGCTCTTTCGGACGTTTCGTTGCGTTAAATCTTTCGTCAGAAGGATTTGATGCTGCCGAAGATGTTGCAAAACGGTTACTTTTTGGTAACAACGAACTTTCTGCGGCTCAGACTTTGCTGAACAGTCTGTCTTCTGTTGTGAAGATACCGTTACTGGTTTTCTTTTTCAGTGTTTCTTCTTTCGGCCGCCTTGCGGTAGGACCGCTTTTTGCAGTCAGAGGTTTTTTGATGACGTTTTTTTGCGGAGCTGTTTCCGCGGTGACCGGGACTTCCGCACTATTGGTATGTGTGGCCTGGTTGCTTCCATCGTGTGTTTTTTCGCTGCCATGTATTCTGCTGCTGGCCATCAGCGGTTTCCGTGAGCGCGCAGGAAATAATAATCACATTTCGGTCCTGTATTTGCTGCTGCTTATTCCGGCAGTTCTGGCCGACATGTTCGTTTGCCCCTTGCTGCTTAATATTATTTTTTAACGCAGCTGTGAGGCTTATGCCTCTATTTCAATGCGGCTTAAGTCGCAGAGAGGACGTTAGGGATGCAGGATTACCTGAATAAGTATGAGGAATACCTAAAAACCGAAAAGAAGGCTTCGGCTAATACCTTAAGCTCCTATATGCGTGATCTTCGTCAGTACAGCGAATATCTTGAACGCCTGGGCAGTGTTGACATTACCGAAGCTGATCGCGATGTTATTGCTGAATATCTCGATAAACTTTCCGATGCCGGCAAATCTGCCGCCACTGTAACTCGGAACGTTGCGTCTATCAAAAGCTTTTACGCTTATTTGATCACTCTGGGAGTTGTTGAAACAAACCCCTGCAAAAACGTTACAGCGGTGAAGGTCGAAAGAAAGCTGCCCCAGATATTGACCGGCCAGGAGGTCGAACTGCTTTTGCAGCAGCCCAAGTGTACTGATATGAAGGGCTATCGCGACAAGGCTATGCTTGAACTCCTTTATGCCACCGGGATCAGAGTTACTGAACTCATATCTCTGGATGTGTCAAACGTCAACCTTGGAGCCTGTTTTATCCGATGCAGCAGCAAATCGAAGGAACGCATAATCCCTCTGTATCCCGGTGCCGTCAAGGCTCTTACAGATTACATACAGAATATCAGGCCCAATATGATAGCCAGCGATCAGGAGGAAGCCCTTTTTGTTAATATGAACGGAGAGCGTATGACTCGCCAGGGCTTTTGGAAAATAATCAAGCATTATCAGCAGAAGGCACAGATAGACAAGGACATAACCCCCCACACTCTGCGCCATTCCTTTGCAACCCATCTGCTGGAAAACGGAGCGGACCTGAAATCCATCCAGGAAATGCTGGGTCATGCTGACATCAGCTCCACCCAGATCTACGCTCAGCTGGCTAATCAGCATCTTAAAGACGTATATAACAAGTACCATCCGAAAGCATAGGTGTTCCAATGTCACTGTTTTTTAATTCCAAAAAGTTTTATAAGCCCGGTCCCGGCGTAGAAAAGGACGAGCCTAAAAAAATCGCACCGGTCAGATTCTTCGAGCTGTTTGGCAGAAAGTTCTGGAAATATGTTGAGATCAATCTCATTTACTTCCTTATTCTGTTGCCTGTTATATTTTATATCTACACCTACATTTATCAAAGCTCTTTCCAGGCTTTGGAAAATGCCGGATTTGCACTGGGCGATATCTATACGCTGTTGCTCCATCTTGCCATGCTGTATTTCGAGTATGTACCTGTTTTTATCCAGGTAATACTCCTTGTGGCCTCTCTTGTCTGCTATGGACCTGCCAAGGTCGGCATGACCTACGTTCTGCGTAATTTTGCCAACGAGCGTCATTCCTGGCTTTCGGATATGTATGACAAGGCAAAAGAAAACTTTCGTCAGGGACTGTTCTTTGGCGTCCTGGACATTGTGGTTTTCCTTGTAGTTTTTTACAACCTGGCCTTTTCCAGCGGTGACGGAATGCTCAAGGCTGCGAAATATCTGTCGATCCTGTTCTTTGTGTTTTACGGATTCATGCGCAGATATATTTATCAGATGATAGTGACTGTAAACCTCTCTGTTTTTGATATTTTCAAAAACGCGTGGCTTCTTGCATTTATCGGGATATTCCGCAATGTTGGCGTATCTCTGGTAAATGGATTGATTTGGGCAGGGACCATCATCCTTATTGTGACCTTTGCCATGCTTGAGATACCCATCCTCGGCTGCCTTATCTATTCGTTCACTTCGTTCCTGGGTATTTTTGCCACCTATCCGCTTATCCAGAAATATCTGGTGGACCCCATCCTTGCCCAGCAGGAGGGGCAGCATGACAGTTCTGAGGAATCGGAGACTGATATTGAGAATATTGACTGATTATCTGTTTATATAATACTGGCACGCCCCCCGGAAGCTGCTCACTTCCGAGGGGCGTCGGCGTATATAAAACCGGTCATTATATCTCACTCGATGGTCGTTGTGTCTTACTTGGTCCTGCGCTTATTTGCAAAAGCGCTGGATATAGTTGTCAAGGCAGGAATTGATAACGTCGATTGCCTGCTGACAGCCCTGAACCTCGTCAACGACCGTTTCTTTGCCTTCGAGGGATTTGTAAACCGAGAAGAAATGGCTCATTTCATCAAATATGTGCTTGGGAAGTTGAGAAATATCGTGGCAGTTGGTGTAGCTGGGGTCATCGGCACAGACGGCGATTATTTTTTCGTCGTTTTTGCCGCAGTCCTTCATGGTGATAACACCAATAGGTCTGCATCTGACGAGGGTCATTGGTTCGATAGATTCGCTGCAAATCACCAGAACGTCCAGCGGGTCGCCATCGTCGCCATAGGTTCTTGGGATGAAACCGTAGTTGGCAGGGTAGTGGGTGGCGGTGTGGAGTATGCGGTCAAGGATGATCATACCGGTTTCCTTGTCCAGCTCGAATTTCTTTTTGCTGCCCTTGGTGATCTCGATAACTGCAATAAACTGCTCGGGTCTGATTCTTTTGGGGTCGATGTCGTGCCAGATGTTTGACATAGCTTTTACTCCTTGGGTCAAATATTTAGTCCGGCGGTCGGACTTGGCTGCCGCCGAAAAGCGGAGCAGGAATAGATAATATCACATCTGTCCCTGGTTTGCTACAGCCGTCAGACATGTTTAACAGCAAATTTATAAATCGTTCCAAAATTAACGAAATCTGGTATATGATTGGGACCCGATGACAAAAATTCAGCTTTTTTTAAAAATCTAAATTTTTTCTAAAAAAAGGCTTGCTTTTTTTCAAACCTTGTGGTACTATAACAGAGCTGATTTCCGGGTGTGGCGAAGTTTGGTATCGCGCTTGAATGGGGTTCAAGAGGCCGCTGGTTCGAATCCAGTCACTCGGACCAGTCGGAGTATCATTAAAGGATTTGACCTTTTATGATACTCCGATTTTTTATACCCAAAAGCTACTGGACCCGAACGCGTAGCAGCTGTGGCTTATGTTCAGTCGGCGGCATATATTCCGCTCTGGCAACCGCCGCTGCGCATATGCCGGTTGCCCATGCATCGCATATCTGGAGACATTCGCAAGTGTGTCTCATTAAGTTTGATCCCGCAGATAGAATAATCAACTGTACGCTAAAAGGAGGGGTGTGATTATGAAAGTAAAGCGAATTAATGATGATTTAACCATAGGCGTGTTTTCGTCATCCTCGCCGATTTCGGCAACAGTCCCCATTCGATATAACAGAGGAAAAGAATATTTGAGATCAAAAGGCATTCGCATTGTGGACGGTAAGCTTTTTGGAAAACAGGATCATTATCGTTCCGGCAGTATAAGAGAACGTGCGGACGAATTCAATTCGCTGTTATACAATGATGAGGTACAGATATTGATGGCTTCTATCGGTGGCAATAACACGAATTCCATCTTGCCCTATATCGATTACGATTATCTGAAACATCATCCCAAAATCATAATCGGGTACTCCGACACTACTGCTTTGCTTTTGGGTATTTATGCAAAAACCGGTCTTATAACGTTTTATGGTCCTGCATTGGCATCTTCTTTTGGGGAATTTCCACCATTTGTAGATATGACTTTCGATTATTTTAAGTCGATGATCATAGACAGCGTTACGATCCCGCATGAATATCGGAAGCCATCTGTATGGACAGATGAGTTTATCGACTGGGGAGAACAGGACAGAGGAAAGTCGGGAACCCCTAACGATTGGGTCAGCGTGATCCCGGGAGTTTGCCGGGGCAGATTGATCGGCGGAAACCTGAATACAATGGAAGGATTTTTTGGAACTGAGTATATGCCGGAGATCAGAAAAGGTGATATCCTGTTCATTGAAGATTCTCTGAAAGATGCCTGCACGATCGAACGAACCTTTTCCCTGCTGAAACTGGCAGGGGTTTTTGATAAAATCGGTGGTATTCTCCTTGGAAAGCACGAGAAGTATGACGATAACGGAACCGGCAAAAAACCATATGAGATATTGCTGGAAGTGTCAGAAAATCGCAGGATCCCGTTTCTGGCAGAATTTGATTGCTGTCATACCCACCCCATGTTTACAATACCGATTGGATGCATGGCGGAATTGGATGCGACGAACAAACGTGTCACCCTTTTGGAATACCCGTTCGAGTAGCTTAATAAATCGGAGCAGGTATAATATCTGCTCCGGTTTGTTGTTTTATCTACGAGCGAAAATTCCCGGGCAGGGGGATGAGGTTTGATCTTTCGGACTGGTTTTTGACTTTTTTACTAATTTTCAGGGACAATAATTGTAAATGTTTTTAATACAAAGTTGAAAAATTGTATGAATGGTTGTATCATATTAACAAACACATTCCATTTAGAATGTAAAGGAGGAATTTATCGAATGAAAAACGGATTGAAGGAGAAGTATGGCCTTCCTACTGCCATATGCATGGTGGTTGGTATCGTTATCGGCTCCGGCGTTTTCTTCAAGGCCGAATCGGTCCTGAACAAAACCGGCGGTAATATGCCCCTGGGTATTCTGGCATGGCTGATAGTTGGCGTCATTATGATCGTCTGCTCTTATGTTTTTGCCACCATGGCCACCAAGTACGAAAAGGTCAACGGTCTGGTCGACTATGCCGAGGCTACCATGGGCGACAGATACGCATATAATATCGGCTGGTTTATGGCCGTTCTCTACACTCCCTGCCTTGTTGGCGTGCTGGCATGGGTCAGCGCCCGTTATGTCTGCGTGCTTCTCGGATGGGACATCACCGGCGGTGCCTGCATGACTATTGCCTGCCTGTTCCTGTGTCTTGACTATGTTATGAACACCCTTTCCCCCAAGATAGCTGGTAAGTTCCAGGTTTCCACCACCGTTATCAAGATGATACCCATTGGCGTTATGGCGATCGTCGGCACCATAATGAGCTTCTTTAACGGACGCATGGCCGAAAACGTTGCCTCAATGGCCAATGCTGACATTTCCGTCAGCGCCGGTCTTATGGGTGCCATGGTGGCTGTAGCCTTTGCCTATGAGGGCTGGATCCTGGCGACCTCGATCAATGCGGAGCTGAAGAACGCAAAGAAGAACCTTCCCTTTGCGCTGGTCATTGGTTCGTTCATCGTTGTTCTTACCTATATTCTTTACTACATCGGTATTCACGGCGTCGTTTCTTCTGCCGAGCTTATGGAAAGCGGCCAGAACGCTGTTAAGCTGGCGTTTCAGCGTATGCTTGGCAACACTGCCGGTAACCTCATCTTTGTGCTGATAGTTATTTCCTGTCTTGGTACTCTCAACGGCCTGACCCTGTCCTGCTGCCGTGGTCTGTATTCTCTTGCTGTCAGAGGTCAGGGTCCCGCTCCTCACATTTTCAGCCAGGTCGATCCGACCACCAATATGCCCACCAACTCCAGCGCCCTGAGCCTGGCATTCAACGCTTTCTGGCTGTTCTATTTCTTTGGTGCAAACCTTACCGAAGGCTGGTTCGGAAGCTTCTGCTTTGATAATTCCGAGCTTCCTATTATCACCCTTTATGCTATGTATATACCCATGTTCATCCAGTTTATCCGCAAGTCAACGGAGCTTAACGGATTTAAAAGATTCGTTATGCCTATCCTCGCTCTGATCGGATGCTGCTTTATGGTTTATGCGGCCTTTGCCGCTTATGGTGTCAGCGTTGTTGTCCACTACCTGATAGTTTTCGCCGTTGTTCAGATAATCGGCAACCTGTTTTATAAAAAGCAGAAAAGCGCCTGACCGCTGATAATTCGATATCAAGCACCTGCCTGTAGCTTTGTGTAAACAGGCAGGTGCTTTTGTTGACATTCATTCAGCCGACAGAGTATAATATGGTTTGGACCAACAGATTATCCGATAACAGGGGAGGGACGGTCGATGAATATCCGGACAAAGCGCAGACTTTTGCTGGCGCTCATTGTTTTGGCACTTTGTGCGGCGGCGGGTCTTGCAGTATGGTTTGCGATCGCTGTTTCTTCCTCTGAAAAGACCTGGGAATTCAGGGAACAGCTGATGGTCAACGGTCAGCTTTACTATTTCAGCGGATATATGACTACCTATTCAGAAGCCGGAGACGAAAGCCTGCGTCCGGAGGATGCCTACGAGTTGGGCGAAATAACGACGACCTATGACGATACTCCTACCGAGGAGCTTCAAATGAACATCGGCGTAAATACCGCCGCCTGGGGTACTGCCTACGGCAGCAGAGATAACCCGGATGCAGTTTACGTTTATCTCACTGTTGACCCTACGGTCGACGGAAATAAATTCGATACCAGGCAGCCCCGCTATGTCCTATTTTTAAGTCAGCGGGTGTATGAAAACTATTATATCCGATTCAACGGCCAGCTTTATTCGAGAAATAAAGATGAATATGAAAGGGTAACAGAGCTTCCCGACGGATATGTTGAAGGAGAAGAGGTTTTTCCCATGGCGGACCCATACCGCATACCCCTTGAGGAATATGAAACCAGCTGGACCCCCGGAAAGTATGGAACGATTTATTATAACCCTCAGCGGCCGAGATATATTTATCTGTTCGATTCCATCCGGGTACATCCCGACAACAGCAAGGAAAACTCATATTCCGTCTGGGAATTGCAATGATCTGTAACACCGCGAAAAGATGAAGACAGCAGCCTTCATCTTTTCGCGATTATTCTGCATTTGACAGGCTTATGGGGATTATTAAAGTTGCCATTCCCGGCCTGATGTGATACAATGTCAAAATAGAACAAAAGACGGATTTTTCCGTTATATCTGATACAAGAGGTTATAAATCATGGATACTGCAAAAAAAATAATGCTTTCAGGCATCAAACCCAGCGGCGACCTTACCCTCGGATCCTACCTTGGCGCCATCAGGAACTGGATACCTCTGGCTGACGAATACGACTGCTACTACTTCATGGCGGACCTTCACGCCATAACCGTCAGGCAGAATCCCGCCGACCTCCGCCGTCGGACCATCAACCAGCTGGCTCAGTATGTTGCCTGCGGACTTGATCCCGAAAAAAACACCCTTTTTGTTCAAAGTCATATTCCTGCCCACGCAGAGCTGGGCTGGGTACTCAACTGCTACGCCATGTTTGGCGAGCTGAGCCGTATGACCCAGTTTAAGGATAAAAGCGCCAAAAACGCCGACAATATCAACGGCGGACTGTTTACCTATCCGGCTCTGATGGCGGCAGATATTCTTCTTTATAATGCTGACCTGGTCCCTGTTGGCGAGGACCAGAAGCAGCACTGCGAGCTTACCAGGGATATCGCCATCCGTTTTAACGGCATATACGGCGACGTTTTTAAGGTCCCTGAGCCTTATATCCCCAAGGTAGGCGCCAGGATAATGAGCCTTGCTGACCCGACCTCCAAAATGTCCAAATCCGAAGACGAAGACAAAGGCCGCATCCTTATTACCGATAAGCCCGAGGACATTATGCGTACTTTCAAGCGCGCTATTACCGACAGCGAAACCGGTCCCGGATGCGTACACTACGATCCTGCTAACAAGCCTGGCGTTTCCAACTTGATGACCATCTATTCCTGCGCCACCGGCAAAACCTACAGCGAGATCGAGGAGGAATTTGCCTCTGCCGGTTATGGCGTGTTCAAGCCCGCAGTAGGTGAGGCTGTTGTTGAGATGCTTCGTCCTATCCGGGAAAAGAGCGACGACCTGCTTAAAAATAAAGATTACCTCAATAAACTCATGGCAGACGGCGCCGAAAAGGCATCCCGTATTGCTAACAAAACTCTTAGGAAAGTATACAAAAAAGTCGGCTTTGTTATGCCGAATGGTAAATAAGACATGACTTTAGAAACTTATTCTTTTGTGCTTATAGCCCTGGGAGTTGCCGTGTTGGCTTCGTTCCTGTTTACTCCCGTGGTAAAAGCTTTTGCCAACAGGGTCGGTGCCGTTGACATTCCCAAGGACGATCGACGTATGCACAACAAGCCCATTCCGCTGCTGGGCGGACTGGCGATATTCCTGGCGTTTATGCTGTCTGTGTTGCTTTTTGCCCAGATAGACCGTCAGGTAAAGGGTATGCTACTGGGCGCTGTCATAATCGTCCTGTTGGGCGTGATCGACGATATTCATCCCCTGAATGCCATTTTCAAATTCTGTGTTCAGATCCTGGCGGCTGTGGTGGCTGTCGCCCATGGCAACGTGATACAGTTCCTGTCCAACCCGATTTTCTTTGGGGAGAGCCTGTATTTTAATCTGGGCTTTCTGGCCGTTCCTGTTACCATAATCTGGATAGTTGCTATCACCAATGCAGTCAACCTTATCGACGGTCTCGACGGTCTGTCGGTTGGTGTATCGGCGATCAACTCTGCCAGCCTGCTGGTCATATCTCTGCTGGTCAGCGATGTCAATGTTGCCATTATGGTAGCTGCTTTGCTGGGCGCCTGTCTGGGATTTATGCCCTACAACATCAATCCCGCAAAGATATTCATGGGGGATACCGGCTCCACATTTTTGGGTTATATTCTGGCTGTTTTGTCTATACAGGGACTTTTTAAATTCTATACCATTATTTCCTTTCTGGTGCCGTTCCTTATTCTTGGCGTACCCATTTTCGACACCGTTACTGCCTTCTTCCGCCGCATCATCAAAGGCCAGGCGCCGTGGAAGGCTGACCGGGGTCATATCCACCACAAGCTTATCGACATGGGCTACAGCCAGAAGCAAAGCGTTGCCATCCTCTACCTTGTAACAGCTATCCTGGGTATGTCGGCCGTTATGCTTACGACTGAGGGCTGGGTAAAGTTTTTGATATTGGCTATTGACGTAGTCCTTGTCATACTTATCACCAGATGGATCCATGAAAAATCTCATCATCCCGAAAAGGAAAACGAAGAATGAAAAAACTTAAAGTTATGACCGTTTTCGGAACCAGACCCGAAGCTGTCAAAATGGCTCCGCTGGTCAAGGAACTGGAAAGCAGGAGTCAGATCCAGAGTATTTGCTGCGTTACCGGTCAGCACCGTGAAATGCTGGACTCCATGCTCCAGGTCTACGGCATCAAGCCCGATTTCGACCTTGACATAATGGAAAAAAATCAAACCCTTTCCACCATAACCTGCAAGGCTCTGTCAGGTATGGAAGAGGTTCTGAAAAAAGAACGTCCGGACCTGCTGCTTGTCCATGGTGACACTACGACCACCTTTTCCGGCGCTTTGGCCGCCTTTTATCAGCAGATACCCGTTGGCCACGTGGAGGCTGGTCTGCGCACCTGGGACAAATATTCGCCCTATCCTGAGGAGATAAACCGCTCCCTGGTGGGACGTATTGCAGAGCTGAACTTTGCCCCTACCGCTTCCAACGCCGAAAATCTCAGGGCCGAGGGCCTGAACAGCGGCATCTTTATAACCGGCAATACTGTTATCGATGCAATGAAATACACTGTCAGGGACGATTATGTTTTTCAGTCTCAGCAGCTAAACGAGCTTGATTTTAAAAATAAGCGGGTCATAACCGTTACCTGCCACCGGCGGGAGAACTATGGTCAGCCCCTTAAAAACATCATGCTGGCGCTGAAAAAGCTGGTAGAGAACTATGATGATCTTGTTATTGTGGATCCTGTGCATCTGAGTCCCATTGTTCGGGAAACCGTTTTTGATATTCTCGGAGGTATGGACCGGGTTTGCCTTATTGACCCGATTCCTGTGGACGAAATGCACAACCTGATGGCCAGAAGTCACATGATCATAACCGATTCCGGTGGACTTCAGGAGGAGGCTCCCGCTCTGGGTAAGCCTGTGCTGGTGGTTCGCCGGGAGACTGAACGACCCGAAGCTGTTAAGGCCGGTACTGTAAAGCTGGCAGGAGTCGAAACCGACACCGTTTTCCAAATGGCCTCCGAGCTGCTGACTAACGACGCCGCTTATGATCAAATGGCACGAGCCGTTAACCCGTATGGCGACGGGTTTGCGTCAAGGCGCATTGTTGATGCAATTTTGTGGCACTTTGGCTTAAGCAGCCAGAAACCGGAGGATTTTAAATCTGCTGATATCTGAGCAGGGAAAGGGGAGAGGTACGATGTTTGGCAAAGGTAATATTGCAAAAAGCATTATTCCCATAATCATGATCGTTATCCTTGTAGCAGCCGGACTTATCCTGACCTACGTTCTGAGCAACAACGATACCGGCACCCAGATCGTTTTGCCCACCGCTTCTCCCGAAACAGAAACCGGCCCTTCGGCGGAATCTCAGCAGTCCGATATGCTGCTCAGCGTCAGCCCCGACAACGTCAGGGATGTTCTTTCAACAGTTAACCGTACAGCAAGCTATCACCGCACTTTATCTATCAGCCTTATAAGCGGATCGTCCATTTCTTCCCGTTCGGCTGAGATATGGGTCAGGGATGGCAGCTATTACTACGAAATAACCGCCGGCAGCAGCAGGCAACACGTCCTTGTTTCCGAAGGAATTGTAAACATATGGTATGATGGCGACGAAACGCCCCACAGCTTTGACCAGAGCGACTATTTTTCTGTTGATGACCTGGTTGGTATCCCTACCTATGAGGATGTGCTTGAGCTTGAACCTGAGCTTATTACCGCTGCAGATTACGTAACAGGATCTGATGGCAGCTCGCTTCTTTATGTTGAATTCATGTCCGACAACGGTGAATATGAATATCGCTACTGGGTTTCTCTGGAAACAGGTCTTCTTTCAGAGGCAGTTTCGATTTATAACGGAGAAACCGTTTATTCAATGAA
Source organism: uncultured Oscillospiraceae bacterium (assembly GCA_964384255.1). Taxonomy (GTDB): domain Bacteria; phylum Bacillota; class Clostridia; order Oscillospirales; family Oscillospiraceae; genus SIG469. The sequence continues at coordinate 14,127 of CAYLKH010000006.1, forward strand.
AGAAATCTATATGCAGCAGTTGCCCGCCACCGACGCTGAATTTGACGGCCGCTTTGTTATCCCAGAAGCATGAATAGCAATATCACAAGCAATTGTTCATCCTCGTCCTCCAAATACAGCAGGGCGAGGATGAGTATTAATATCAGGTCAGCTGTTTCCAGCTTATCCGGTAGCAGGGAACGGAGAAAAGACAGCGGCTGACCCTTCTGCCGGTCAAAGCAGGGTCGGTAATCGCATCCTTCCGGATCAGGTATGTAGCGATTATACATTTACAAGTCTCCAATCATTCCGCTTTCCAGAGCCGTCCTTGCCAGTCCGGACAGCCTGGATAATCTGATAGCTTTGTCCAGTTTGGCTCGTCGCTGTTCGCTCAGGTATGGCTTGAGAGCTTCCAGCAGGTCGCGGTAACGCACATCCTGACCAGAGGATACAGGATTTGCTTTTTCGGAGCCAGTATCCGCTGGAGTATCCTGAATTTCAGATCCGGCGGTCTGCTCTCCGATAGACTGAGCCAGCTTCATTATCTGAGCCATGCTTTCGGGATTGCTCAATACAGCATTAAGTTTGTCCTCAAACTGGCTCATTTTATCTTTTTATTCAGCTGTTCGACAAGGGACCTGGCTTCGTCCTGCTCCATCAATGGTTCAAGTATCCGCTTTGCCTGGCCGCTGTTGCCTGATGCTATGGCGTTGGCTGCCTGCTTAAGGGCCGCACCGCCGTCGCGACTCAGCAGCGCGATCAGCTTCCTGCCGTCATCACTGTTCAATACTGCGCTCAGCTTATCTTTGTCTGACAGTAGCTGGGCCATTCCCGATTCCTTTTTGATCTGAGAGATTATTTTTTCCTTATCATCCATAGCTGCTCTTCCTTTCCATATGTTTTACTAACAATATATTCTATATAAACAGAAAAGGTGCTAAAATTGAAAATTCTTGTTTTGTCTGATTCTCACGGAAATTCCGGCGCGATATACGATATCGCGGAAAAAGAAAACCCCAGCCTGATAATACACCTGGGCGACGGTGCAAGAGAGGCTGAGGATCTTGGTCATGCGCTGGATAAAAGAGTTATACGTATAAGAGGAAACTGCGATTTTGGCAGCAGACTTGAATCCGAGCTGGTATATGAAGTGGCAGGGAAGAGGCTGTTCCTTTGCCATGGTCACACCCTTTCGGTTAAGTCCGGAATAGGTGCGGCCATCAACGCAGCTCATGCCCATCAGTGCGACGGGCTGCTATTTGGACACACTCACAGCCAGCTTTATATGCTGGACAGGGGAATGGTGGTCCTTAATCCCGGCAGCGCCGGATATTTGAAACATTATGCGGTGATGAATATCGAAGGCGATGATATTCATGTTGAACTCAAACAGTTCGGCTAATCGCCGTCCCTGTCGAATTTGACCTTGCCCAGGGGATTGGCACGGGCGGCGACCCTAAGACCTTCGTTGTCAACATGGGTATAGATCTCGGTGGTATTCAGGTTTTCGTGTCCCAATACCTCCTGGAGCGTTCGTACATCAACTCCGCTGTCAAGCATAAGAGTGGCTGCGGTATGGCGAAGCTTGTGGGTAGAATACTGGGTCGAGTCGAGTCCAGCCTCGCCAAGATGCTTTTTAACAAGATAATGGACTCCGGACTTGGTGATACGGCTATGATTTTTTGATAAAAACAGGGCTTTGGGGTCACACTCCGGGCCGCTCGGACGAATGTCCAGATAGTCATTAATGGCGTCCTGGCAATTGTCATTGAGATAAACGATACGTTCCTTGTTGCCTTTGCCAATAACTCGCAGATGATCTCCGCGAAAATCAGTGATATTCAGCGAAACAAGCTCTGATATCCGTAGCCCACAGGACAAAAATATCATCAGGATAGCGAAATCGCGCTGTTTATACTGTCCTTCTACGTTTGTTAATAATTTAACAGAGTCGTCCAGAGAAAGGTATTTTGGCAAAGATTTGCGAAGTCTGGGATATTCAAGGTCGGCCATGGGATTCTCATCCAGAAGCTGCACCTTATTGGTAAGATATTTATAAAATGAACGTATGGAAGAAACCTTGCGGGCTCTGGCGGCTGAACCGATACCGTTTTCGCTGTATCTGCTGCGGGCGTTTTTAACGCGGTCGTTGCTTAAAAAGGACATATACTCATAAACATCGGACATTGAGATGGATTTTATAAAATCAATGTCTACATCGTTTATCGGAATGTCTTCAAGCCGGGTATCGTCCGGTACCAGACCCTTATAAAGCTTCATAAACCTGAAAAACGTGCGCAGGTCAAGATAATATTCGTCTACCGTTCGCTTCGACTGGCCCTTGATGGTTTCGTGATAAGAAAGGAAATCTCGCAAAATGGCAAAAGAATCGCTATTATTACCTGTCATGGCATAAACATCTCCCCTCAACTGAACAAAATTTTTATTTTGTTCAGTTGCATCAGTAGGATGATTTTAGCATATTGACCAGAAAAAATCAATATGGGGACAAAATAATTTATGTTTTTTTAATCGAATTCTATCCCCTGACGCTTGATTATCCTAAACAAAACGCTATAATAAATACATATGAGCAATATAATGTCTAATTATGACTGATTCAGTCAAAAATAACTGGAGGTTTTCAAGTGGATACGAAGTACATATATCTGTTTTCTGAAGGTAACGGAAATATGCGTGAACTTCTTGGCGGTAAAGGCGCTAACCTGGCCGAAATGACCGGTCTGGGTATGCCTGTTCCCCAGGGTTTCACAATCACCACAGAAGCTTGCACCCGCTACTACGAAGATGGCGAGACCATCGCTCCCGAAATCGAAGCCGACATTTTTGTTTACCTGCGCAAGATGGAAGATATCTGCGGCAAAAAGTTTGGCGACGTCGCCAATCCCCTGCTGGTTTCTGCCCGTTCCGGCGCCAGAGCTTCGATGCCCGGCATGATGGACACCATCCTTAACCTTGGCCTTAACGATCAGGTGGCTGAGGCCATGGCCGGACTGACTGGCAATCCCCGCTTTGTTTATGACGCTTATCGCCGCTTCATCCAGATGTTCTCCGACGTTGTTATGGAGCTTCCCAAGGACGATTTTGAAGCCATGATCGACGAGGTCAAAGCTGCTAAGGGCGTTAAGTTCGATGCCGATCTGGACACCGACGACATGAAGAAGCTTGTTGGAATGTTCAAGGAATACTACAAGGGCAAAATGGGCGTTGACTTCCCCTCTGACCCCAACGTCCAGCTTATCGAAGCGATCAAAGCCGTTTTCCGTTCCTGGAACAACGAACGTGCAATTTACTACCGCAGAATGAACGATATTCCCTCCAGCTGGGGTACTGCCGTCAACGTCCAGTCCATGGTATTTGGCAACATGGGCGACGATTCCGGCACCGGCGTTGCTTTTACCCGCGACCCCGCTACCGGCGAAAAGAAGCTCTATGGCGAATTCCTTATGAACGCTCAGGGCGAGGACGTTGTTGCCGGTGTCCGCACTCCCCAGACCATCGACCAGCTTTCTCAGGTCATGCCCGATGTTTATAACCAGTTTGTCGAGATCGCCAATCGTCTTGAAAATCACTATCGTGATATGCAGGACATGGAGTTCACTATCGAAAAAGGCAAGCTTTATATGCTCCAGACCCGTAATGGCAAGCGTACTGCTCAGGCTGCCCTGCGCATCGCTGTTCAGCTGTTTGAGGAAGGTATGCTTTCCAAGGAAGAGGCCCTGTTGAAGATCGAACCCAAGCAGCTCGATACCCTGCTTCACCCCAATTTTGACAGCGTTGCTCTCCAGTCCGCCAAGGCTGTCGCTTCTGGTCTGGCTGCTTCTCCCGGCGCTGCTACCGGCGCTGTTTACTTCACTGCCGCCGAGGCTGCTGCCGCTTCTGTTAATGGTCCCGTTCTGCTGGTTCGCGCATTCACCTCCCCCGAGGACATCGAAGGCATGAACCTTGCTCAGGGCATCCTTACCGCCACCGGCGGCATGACCTCTCACGCGGCCGTTGTTGCCCGCGGCATGGGTACCTGCTGCGTATCCGGTTGCAGCGACCTTGTGATTTTTGAAGACGAAAAATACTGCACCATCGGCGGAAACGTTGTCAAAGAAGGCGACTTTGTTTCTATCGACGGTTCCACCGGTAAGGTATACCTGGGCAAGATCCCCACTGTTGACGCTTCCGTCAGTGGCGACTTTGCCAAGATCATGTCCTGGGCCGATGAAGTCCGCACCCTTAAGATCCGCACCAATGCTGATACTCCTGCTGACGCTGCTCAGGCTGTTGCCTTTGGCGCCGAAGGTATTGGTCTTACCCGTACCGAGCATATGTTCTTTGACTCTGATCGTATTCCTGCTGTTCGCGAGATGATAGTTTCCCGCACTACCGAACAGCGTGAAGCTGCTCTTGCGAAGATCCTGCCCATGCAGAGAGGTGACTTTGAGGGCATCTTCAAGGCTATGGAGGGCCGTCCTGTGACCATCCGTCTGCTGGATCCCCCTCTGCACGAGTTCCTGCCCACTGCTGACGAAGATATTGCCGAACTGGCCAAGGATATGGGTCTGACCTTTGAACAGCTTAAGGAAACCGTATCTTCCCTCCACGAAACCAACCCCATGATGGGCCACCGCGGATGCCGTCTGCCTGTTACCTACCCCGAGATCGCAGCAATGCAGGCCACCGCTATCATCGAGGCCGCCATCAACGTTAAACGTGAAACTGGACTCGACATCGTTCCTGAGATCATGATTCCTCTGACCTGCGAGGTCAAGGAACTGGCATTTGTCAAGAAGATCGTTGTTGAGACAGCCGATGCCATTATTGCCGCATCTGACGTCAAGGTCACCTACATGGTCGGCACCATGATCGAGATACCCAGAGCAGCTCTGACCGCCGACGAGATCGCAAAAGAAGCTCAGTTCTTCAGCTTTGGCACCAACGACCTTACCCAGATGACCTTTGGCTTCAGCCGTGACGATGCCGGTAAGTTCCTGCCCTCCTATTACGAACGTAACATCTTTGAGAAAGATCCCTTCTCTTCTGTTGACCAGACTGGCGTAGGTAAGCTGGTAGATATGGCTACCAAGCTGGGCCGTTCGACCCGTCCCGACATCAAGCTGGGCGTTTGCGGAGAGCATGGCGGCGATCCCGCATCCATCGAGTTCTTCCACAAGGTTGGACTGAACTATGTTTCCTGCTCACCTTACCGTGTACCTATTGCAAGACTGGCTGCCGCTCAGGCCGCTATCAATAACAAGTAATACCTTTTTAAACTTTAAAGGGGCTGAAAACACTTAACTGTTTTCAGCCCCTTTATATAAGCTCATCCCAGGTGCATAATGTTGAGAAGGATCAGCCATGAAAGACTGTAATAAGTGACTACAGCTACCAGATCGTTGACTGTGGTTATCAACGGCCCGGAAGCCACAGCGGGATCAATGCCCACACGCTTAAAGAATATGGGTATGACAGTACCTGACAGAGATGAAACCACCATTGCCAGCACCATGGCAAGACCAAGACAACCGGAAACCGCAAAGGCGAAATCGGCAGGATTCCCCTTCAGGCACAAGTAGCATCCAATAGCAGCAAAGGAAAGCATCCCCAGGATCCCACCGTTCAGCAAACCGATACGCACTTCCTTCCAAACCAGAGAGGCCCTATGTTTATGACCGATCTGGGTATCCATAAGTACCCGTATAGCTACGGCCAAAGACTGGGTACCCACGTTGCCTGCCATGTCAAGGATAAGTGATTGAAAGCACATGATGACCGGTAACTGAGCAACTATCGACTCAAAGGCTCCTACGGTTGCAGATACTCCCAATCCCAAAATCAGCAATACGCATAACCAGGGCATTCGCTTTTTTATACTTTGAGATATGGGTTCGGCCAGATCTTCTTCAGACGACAGGCCTGCCAGCCTGGCGTAATCCTCTCCCAACTCGTCATCAAGCAGCTCTGCAAAATCCTGAGCTGTTACTACGCCAATAAGACGATTGTCATCATCTAAAACAGGGATGGATGTTTCAGCATAATTGGCAATAAATGGGATACAGTCTTCCACATCGGTTTTTGCGTATACATAAGGGTAGGAAACAGTGGTTATATCCGAAAGAGGAGTCCCCTCTCGCGCTATAATAAGGTCCTTTAGATCGATGGCTCCACAGAAGATGCTGCGTTCGTCAACCAGATAAAGGGTCGCGATATTATCGTTTTCGGCAGCCTTACGGACAAGCTGGGACATAGCTTCCTTAACTGATGCAGAGTTTTGTATTGAGACGTAATTGGTCGACATTCTGCTGCCGATAACGTCTTCGCCAAAGGAGTTGACCAGACTGATCTGCCCATACACCTGAGGGTCAAGCAGATCTAAAAGAGTTGAACGTTCTTCTTTAGGAAGCCGGGTTAGCAGCTCTGATGCGGAGATAGCATCCATTTTTGAAAGGATAGCCGTCTTCTGGCGAAGTCCCAACATCTCGAAATATTCACTATTATTCTCCGCATATTCCAAAACTGAGGACAACTCGTCTGTGGTAAGGATCCTCAGCAGACGGCGGCATTCGTCTTTGGTAAGCTGGGGAAGCGCCTGAGCTATGTCCTTTTCGTGATAGGCGCTGATTTTTTCCCGGGTCATTACAGGGGTATAATTACTTCTGACGATCTCCGCAATCTCTTTGCAGAAATCAGGAAAAAGAATGGATTTGTTCATTGGTTGTGCCTCCTTTACAGAATTTGTAATGACAGGCACACAGGGAACGGGCTGAAATCGGGCAAATGACAAAAAAGCCACTGCAAGTTATAACCGCGCCCTGCACACCTGCTCTGGTCCGGTAGCGCTGCGTTAAAACAACAATGGCATCCGAATATATCAAAAAAGCGTGGGAAATCAGAACACAGGCTGCAAGCAGCTGCGCTCCAAAAGGCAATATCGGAATACCGTGTCCATGTTCTTTAAACTGCAACTGCTACTGTCCATGTTCTCACCTCGCATTAAATAAAATTTTCATTATATAATATATATCTTCCGGACCATCATTTCAACAGAGTCAAAACAATGTTTACAAAATTGTAAATATTAAATACATTGAATATTTGACTCAGATAAACCGAATTAACCCAGTGGGTTATTTTGCCTGCGATCGGTCGCGAAAAAACCCTAACTCAAACTTAAACTCAAACTTAAACGTAAGCAAAACTCAATCTTAAACATAATCAAACAAAAAACAAAATTCAAAACAAAATCATAAGCGAGAGCGAAATTTCAAACTTAAGTTTCACGCTCTCGCGATTTTTAAATGTAATTAATATTATTTTTGGATTTATCCACCTCCCTGCTGTTGATAAGTGGAAAAGTAATTGTTGAATACGGTGGAAAAGTCGGTAAACAGGTGGTTTATTCAATATTTGAACCGGAACGAAAATTTTTAAATTAGACAAAAGGCTTTGGCGGGAATATGATTAAAGAAAACATCAAAAGGAGCTTGCTTATGAAAGTTTTTAGGAGAGTTGATGATACCTGGCGTCTTCAGAAGACTACGCGGCTGTTTGGCCTTACCCTGACTGAAAGTGGTAGGATCATTGCCCCGGAGGGAAAGCAGGTTTCATTGGTATATAATGGTGAAAATCTGCCACTGATGCCCGGCCAATACGAAGGAGATGTGGTATTGGAGGTAACCGATACACTTAAGTACCAGGATCTTGATTTCCGTTCAGCTGTTGTACTTGAGGACGGTAAATATGTGGCAGAAAAATCTGTTTCATCAGCAGCCATTGGTGGCCATATAGGCGATGCATCTGTTACGGATATCACCATTACATCATCAGAGGAAACGTTCAACGGCATTTTTGCCTCTATACCCGAGAATGGTGAAGCTGTGGTTAGCAATGTTACTCTTGATATGACTGGCAATGGAGGCAGTGATTTTGCTGGTTGGGGTGCAGCCATTGCTGGCGCAGGATCGGGCAAGTTGACCATCAACAATTCAAACATAGTCACTCATGGAGCAGCACGATGCGCCATATATGCTGGAGAAAACGTTGAATTGGAAGTGAACGACACAAAGATCACCGCAAAAAGCGGTGTTTTGCCCAGCGATTATGAGGATACCATTAAAACAACGCCTCCTGGTGTAATGAAGAGAGTTCCCTGGCAGCTTGGACTTCGTGGAAATTGTCGGGCAACCAACCTTTTGGACTATGCAAATGCGACCTATAACCGCTGTGAACTATCAGCTGATGGATGGGGAGTTCTGTCTACCGATGGCGTAAAAAAATGTCGGATGTGGGTCAAAGATTCTCAAATCAGAATGACTGGCGACGGATATGGAGCCTTGACCATTGGTGATTGCGTGATAACTCTGGACAGGTCCACTGTTACCTCCCGTGCTTACGGCCTGGTTTTACTGATGGGAGACGGAAGCGCGAGACTCCATAACGGCACTACGGTGGAAGCGGACAGATTTGTTGCCATGAGCGATATGAACACCGGCTTACTGGAGGTAGAGGATTGCCAGCTCCATTCCAAAGAAACGGCCTTTGTTGTAAAGGGCAGCAGCACGGAGTTCCGTATTAAGAATTCCAGAATAGTCGCCGATAACGGAGTTATACTCCAAGCTATGGTAACAGACGATCCTGTTATGACCACAGGATATTACATTGATCCACAGGAGGATGATGATTATCAGGAGGGTCGAGATCTCTTTACTGCCAAACCTAAAACCGATATTTTGGCTTCGTTTGAAGATATGACCCTTTGTGGTGATATTTTTAATGCAACTTCAAGTCTTTCAGGCGACACAGGCATACCCGACATAGGTGGTATGGCCGGTATGCCTGATGGTATGCCTCCAATGTCCGAAGCAGGTATTCCACCATTCCCCGGTGGACAGATGCCCACTATTGCTGCCGACAAACCATTTATGTCCGAAGCAGGTGGACCACCCTTCCCTGCCGATGCTGCAACCGGCGAACAACCCGGAGGATTATTCAGCAGTGAACCTATGAAAAATCTGAAAGTAAATTTCAAAAATTCAAACTTTACTGGCGTGATATCCGCTTCGGTAGCAAAGCATCGTGTTCTCAAAGTGACCAAGGAAAACTGCGAAGAACTGGGAATGGTAACCAATACTTCGTCTCCTGTTGTTAACAATGGCGTAATAGTTATCCTCGATGAAAACTCAGTGTGGACTGTTACCGGAGAATGCTATCTGTCGAGTTTGATCCTGCAAGAAGGAGCAAAAATTGTGGGCATCGACGGTAAAACCGTAACCATGTCTGTAAATGGTACAAATATCCCCATGGTTCCCGGTAGCTACACCGGAGACATCAGGCTTTCTGTTTTCTGATCAAAAACCATAAGATATGTGCAAAACGCTTAGCGGTTGCCGTCGGGCTATGATTATTATCCGGGCAGTAGATTCGTGGTCAACAAAAATCTGCATTGTGGAAAGCAAAAACCTGTGATATGATGGCATTAATACATCGGGGAGGTACTGAGCAATGACTGTGATTCAGCTTGAATGTTTTATTGAAGTATGTAAACAGCATAATTTTTCCAAAGCTGCTGCAAACCTGTATCTTTCTCAACCAACCCTTAGCCGACATATTCAGGCTTTGGAAGAGGAACTTCGTGCGTCGCTGTTTATAAGGTCCAGCAATTCTACCCAACTCACTGCCATTGGCCAGTCATTATATCCCACTCTTCAACGGCTATATCAGAATTTCCGGGATGCATCTTCCGAAATGCAGGAAATAGTTGACCGTCACACAGGGCTTTTTCGTATTGGTCTGGTCGCCGGATTGCAGCTGCATAAGAAGTACCAGTCAGCTATTCGGCATTTGAGATCCCGCTATCCAAATGCAAAAATCCGCGTTTGCCACGTAAGCATGAATCAAATCAATCCCTGCCTTATGAGCGGATCTGTTGACGTGCTTTTCGCTCTGGATGCCTTTGTTCCACCATCAGACAAGGTTTGTTCATGCCAACTCTTTGTGGAAAATATGTATCTTGCAGTCCCATCTGACCATCCTAACGCAGAGCTTGAGCAAATCGAACAGAACAGGATCAGGGAGTTTTTTCCTGACCTTGAATTATGCCTGTTGGACGCATCTGACTTTGAACCGCAATTACAGGACACTCTGATGTCCAGTGTCAAAGACTGCGACAATGGACAGGATATTCTAAAGATACCCGCTTCACCCAACGACATGGAGGATATACTGCTTATGGTAACTGCCGGCTTGGGGGCTACCTGTATCAATGCAAACTGCAAAATCAAGTATGACCCTATGGTGAGCATGATACCCCTGGTAGAATCAACGTCTGATGGATTCATTAACAAGCAGATATCAGTAGGTGCTTACTGGCTGGACAAGATTACAGCCCAATACTTAAAACCTTTATCAGCAGCATAAAGCTCCTCGAAGAAGAACCGCCGCCGACATGAGCATCAAAATACCACCCTTCAAAAAGGAAGGGTGGTATTTTAAGATTTGATACAAAATATGGCTCAGTTATGCTTTGCCACAATGTTGTCGGCAGATTTGAAAATACTGTTTTCCGGAACAACTCCTCTAACAGATGAGGTCGGATAAATATTTGTGCAGCGGCCTATTACAGTACCGGGGTTCAGGACACTGTTGCATCCGACCTCGACATTGTCGCCAAGAACAGCCCCAAACTTCTTGCGGCCGGTGGGGATAGCCTCGTCTCCGCTTTTGACCACCACAGGAGTTTTGTCACTTTTTACGTTGGAGGTTATTGAACCGGCTCCCATATGTGCCTTATATCCGAGGATAGAATCTCCCACGTAGTTATAGTGAGGAGTTTGAACATTATCAAACAGAACAACGTTTTTAAGCTCGACCGAATTGCCTACCACGGCATTTTTGCCAATAATAGCGCTGCCCCTGATAAAGGCACAATGACGTACCTCTGCTCCCCTGTCGATTATACACGGTCCGCCAATGTATGCCGAAGGGAACACGGTGGCATCCTTCGCTATCCAAACGTCTTCAAAAGGATGGTCGTAAAGCTCGGGGTCAAGAGTTGGTCCCAGAGCAAGAATAAAGGACTTGATATCGTCCAGCACCTGCCAGGGATATTCTCTGCCTTCAAACAGCTCTGCGGCAATAGTTTTGCTAAGGTCAAGCAGCTGACTGGTTTTGTACATCACTTTTTCACCTCGATAAGATATCCCTTGCGGTCCATGGCTTCAATTACGCTGTCCACCATTTGTTCGCATAACTCGTGGGTCCCGGCCTCTACCATGACCCGAAGCACAGGCTCAGTGCCGCTCTTTCTCAGCAGCACACGACCTTCGTTGCCCAGACTGGCGGTCACATGGTCGCAGGCGGCCTGAACATCGGCATCGTTCATAGTGGTGTCCTTATCGGTCACTCTGACATTCTTAAGCACCTGAGGGTAGGTAACCATGGGCTTAGCCAGTTCGGACAGAGTGGTTTTGTTGTCCATTATCACCTGCATGACCTTGATAGCAGTCAGCAGGCCGTCGCCGGTGTTGGCCAGCTTGCCAAAGATGATGTGGCCAGACTGCTCGCCACCAATAAGGTGACCGTTCTGACGCATATTTTCGTAGACATACTTGTCGCCTACGGCGGTTTTTTCGTATCCTATGCCCAGCTTATCCAGAGCCTTATAAAGCCCAAAGTTGGACATGACGGTGGTCACGACCTTTGTTTCGCCCAACTGGTCCTTTTCCTGCATATATCTGGCCACGATATACATTATCTTATCGCCGTCAACCAGCTGACCGTTTTCGTCTACCGCAAGGCAGCGGTCGGCATCGCCATCAAAGGCAAAGCCAACATCAAGCCCGTTATCAACAACGTACTTCTGCAAGCCTTCGATATGGGTCGAGCCGCAGCCACGGTTGATGTTTGTTCCGTTTGGCGAGTTGTTAATAACGTAGGTGTCGGCTCCAAGAGCATCAAAAACACTTTTTGCCATGGACCATGTGCTGCCGTTAGAGCAGTCAAGGCCGATCTTCATCCCCTTGTAGGAATTGGTAGCGTTGCTGATAAGATAAGCTATGTAGCGGTTCCGGCCGGCCGAATGGTCAACTGCCATGCCAATAGCTTCACCAACTGCGAGCGGAGCATCCTGTTCGCCGTCCAGATAGGCTTCAACAGTGTCGATAACAGAATCTTCCATTTTTTCGCCGTTGCCGTTTATAAGCTTGATACCGTTGTCGGTATATGGATTGTGACTGGCAGAGATCATGATCCCGCAGTCAAAATCCTCGGTGCGGGCGATGTGAGACACGCTGGGAGTGGTGGTAACGTGCATAAGATAGGCATCGGCTCCGGAAGCGGTGATGCCTGCGGTGAGGGCGCATTCGTACATATAGCTGGAAAGGCGGGTATCCTTGCCGATGACTATCTTTGCCTTGTGGTCACGGCCATAATACCAGCCCAGAAATCGGCCGATCTTAAAGGCATGGTCGACTGTGAGGTCGACATTGGCTTCTCCCCGGAAGCCGTCGGTTCCAAAATATTTAGACATGGTCAAATTCCTTTCTAACTGCACAACAAACGCAGATCTGCCAGACCGGCATACTGCGTTTGTTGAATATTTTTAATCAAAGGGCGGCAGCAGCCTCAAAGTCTAGGTAGACCTCTACGTTGGGATGAAGCTGAAGCACCGAGGCCGGGACCTGCTCGGTAACGGGACCCTGGAGGGTCGCCTTGATGATATCGGCCTTGGCAGAGCCTATAGCCATAAGGATGATGCTTCTCGCATTCATAACGGTCCTGATGCCCATGGTAACGGCGTGGGTGGGGACCTCGTCTATGCTGGTGAAGAAGCGCTTGTTGGCCTGGCGGGTAGAATCGGTCAGCTCTACCATGTGGGTTATGGAGCCAAAAGCGGTACCCGGTTCGTTAAATCCGATATGACCGTTGTTGCCAATACCGAGAAGCTGGATCTCGATACCACCGGCAGATTCGATAGCTTTATCATAGGCGGCGGCGGTTTCGGCAGAGGTATCAAGTCCGGAGGGAACATGAGTTTTGCTGATGTCGATATCTATTTTGCTGAAAAGGTTTTCGTTCATAAAGTAGCGGTAGGACTGGTCGTGAGAGCCGTCGAGGCCAACATATTCGTCAAGGTTGAAGGAAGTGACGTCCTTGAAGGAAACCTTACCATCGGCACAGAGCTGAGCCAGCTGAGCGTAAAGTCCAAGAGGAGTTGAGCCGGTGGCAAAGCCAAGGACCGCATCGGGCTTCTGGCCGAGGAGATCGGTATATCTTTTTGCAGCCATTTTGGCTATGTTTTCCGGAGTGTCAATATATATCTTCAATTTTGTTTTCTCCTTTCAAAAATGACTTTGGCAACTGTCTTTTGCGACTACTAAGATAAAATATCGAAAATTAAAAGTCAATAGAAAATTGGCGTAAAAACGATTACGATTACTGTTGCCAGCCATAACCGGTGCTTATGCTTTTGCCGGAGCGATCAGGCCAAGTCAAAACAAATCGCTATAATCATCTGGAGTGTTGATGTTCAAAAATGCCCGTTCGTCGATGTTGCCCAGCTGAGATTCGTCAACAATCAGGGCGTCGATCCTGTTAATAAGAGCCATTATACTGCCTTTGCCGGTTTCAAGCTCAAGCCTGACCTCAGGCAGCACCCTTACGGAAAAAACGCCAAAGGCAGCCTCTACCCTGCCGTTGCTTCGCCTGATAAGGCAGGCGTCATGCTCTCCCAGCATTTCGGTGAGCCTGACAGCCAGGTCAGGGTCAGCAAAGGGCATATCAGTGGCGCAGATAAAAATATTATCGGTCTGCACAGTCTCCATTGCCGCCAGAAGGCCGGATAACGGCCCAAGACCGAATTTTTGGTCTTTGACTATATTGGGACCCTCCAATGACGAAAACGGCGACACGGAAAGATATACGCCGCTGAAACGCGTGGAAAAAATATCCACCAGTCTTTGGCAGAAGGTAGCTCCTTCATATACGAGCTGACTTTTGTCCCTTCCCATTCTGCTGCTTTTGCCGCCGGCAAGAATGACGGCGGAGGTATTGGTTATCATCTATCCACCTCCAAGGCCCCAAATCGGCAGGCATCAACGCAGACGGGTTTAAGGCCAAGGGCCAGCCGGTCAGAGCAGCCATCGCATTTTGATGCCTTTTCATCAACGGTAATGGCACCCAGAGGGCAGCTTCTGGCGCAGGCACCGCAGCCCACGCAAAGGTCCCTGTTGACGGCTACAACGCCCAGTTCACTTTTGCTTATGGCTCCCGGCTTGCAGGCATCGACGCAGGAGGGCTGATAACAGTGAACGCAAAAGCTCATGTCAAAGCTCAGGTACTCATTGCTGACATTTTCCCAAAGGCTGCGAAACGGCCTTTGGACCCCGATATCGGTGGAGCATCTGTCCATGCAGGCCACAACGCAGGCGCCGCAGCCCACGCATTTTTCGCTGTTGAATCCAAAGCTGCCGTCAAGCTCCGATGCGGAAGGTTTTGACGCTATGGGTCTATCATTTTTGGCAACGGGCTGTACCTTACAGCGTACTGAGCGATATCCGGGGAAGCCCGAATATGGGTCGTTATGTCCGGCGGGGATGATCGAATTTACATCAGCTTCGCTGTATCCATGGTACAAAACCACGGTGTCCGCTCTGTTAAGATTGGTCAGATTTGCCCTCAATGTGAGGCTGCCCGCAGATGTGGAGAGCTGAATTATGTCACCCTGCTCGATACCGAGAGTTTTAGCAGTTGAAAGATTTATGTCAACCATAGCGTCCTGCCGCAGGCTTCTTGCCCAGGGAACGTTGTGGAATCTTGAAGCGAAGGCATTAGGCAGCCTTCCTCCGGAGCAGAGTATCAGCGGATACTCTTCCGGGTCAGCGCTGTCGTATGGGTCATAATATTTGGGCAGGGCTTCATAGCCCAAACTTTCGGCCAGATACGAATGAAGCTCGTACTTCCCCGAAGGTGTATAGAATCTCAGCTGCCCGTCATTTTCCCCGGTCGGGAGAACTATAGTCCCCTTTTCCACCAGCTCATCCAGCTGCACACCCAAAGGTTCCAGCATACTGCGGCAGCAGGTGTCGAACCCGCCGGTCAAAAGCGGGTCATCCAGTTCCAGCGCTCTGGCCAGATCGCATAGGATATCGGCATCTGACCTGCTTTCATAAAGGGGGGCAATAGCGTTTTTATAATATATCAGCCGTCTGCCGGATGCTCGAAGCTCCCTGCGTTCAAATGAGGTACACGCAGGCAGTACGATATCGGCATACCTGGCGGTGTCGGTCATAAAGATTTCGGCACATGCAAAAAAGTCAACAGTTTCCAGAGCTTTAAACATAGAGCCGCTGTCCGGAAACAGACGGGCGTTCATTCCAAGAGCAAATACCGCTTTAATGGGATATGGTTTGCCGGACATTATCTGCCCCGCCAGCTCCATCGCCTGGTATTCGTCGATGCAATGGCTCCAAAGCGGGTATTTATCGCTGCCGATTTTGGGCTTTGCGTTGGCGGGACGCTGATCGTCAATAAATTTTTCCTCGTTCAATACGGTCACGGTAGCCGGATCCTTGGCTTTAAACGGTCTGTTGCCGCCTTTTTTGGCATATGCTCCGGTCAGCGCCATCAGGGCGTTTACAGCCCGATAATTCTGTACGCCGTTGGTGTGATGGATCATCCCTGCGTTGCCCTCGATCATGCAAAGAGGCGCGTTATTGCAAATTATGTCAACTGCTTTCAGGTAAGTCTCAACAGGAATTGTAGTAATTATGTTAACCATTTCGGGCGTAAACTGTTCAACATATTCGGCATATTCCTCAAAGCCTACAACGTATTGATCGATAAATTCCCTGTCTACAGCACCCCGGTGGATAAGCTCCCGGGCAAAGCCCATAGCCAGAGCGCCGTCAGTACCGGGTTTCAGCTGCAAATGTACATCGGCCAGCCTTACGGCAGCCGGAGTCTGTTTGGGGTCGACTATGATTATTTTGACGCCCCTGGCTCTGGCAGGTTCGAGATCCGGCATAGGCAGATTTGAATAATAGGTGTTATATCCCCATCCAATGACCACTCCGGCGTTCATAACATCCGGGGTCGTCATGCAGCCCGATGAACATTTGTTGGCGACCACCGTTGCCTGGAAGCAGGAGCTGGATTCGGTGCCATAATTGAGGGTGCCAAAGCTGTGAGCCAGCCGATGAAGATATGGACGGTACCATTTGGTGTAGCCTGAAAAGAAGGCGACGCTGTCTGCGCCAAATTCTGTTTTATACCCGTTCAGTCTGGACGCAATAGTACTAAGGGCTTCTTCCCAGCTGATGGGTTCAAATATGCCCTCTCCCCTTTTGCCTGTCCGCTTAAGAGGGGTCTTGATTCTGTCTTGTCTATAAACGTATTGGCGGGAAGCATAGCCCTTGGCGCACAGGAATCCCCGGCTAAGAGGATTATCCCGATCGGGTTCAACAGATATGATCTCCCCGTTCCGGATAAAGCTGCGAACGGGGCAGCCGAAGCTGCAAATATCGCACGGGCTGGTTTTTAACAAAACGTCGCTGCCAAATATGGCCTGAGCTTCTTTATTGTTCATAGTGACCTCCTGAGTTATCTCCGAGTAGAGATGTTGACAGTTGTTTAAAAAGGTTATATATTTGTATATGGAAAGGGCTTTGGCCCAAATCAGCTGAAGATAAAAGGATGAATAAAATGAATTACGATTTTGAAACAAGAAATCCCAAAGAAGGTATTGTCCATCCGTTTTTGAAGGACGGCGGCGTGACTGACCCGTCAATAATCCCCTATTCTGTGGCTGAGATGAGGTTTGATATCGCGCCTGAGATCAAACAGGGTATGCACGCCTGCGTTGATGCCTGCAATTTTGGCTATTCCGGCCCTGATGACAGCTATAACAACGCAGTAATTGGATGGATGAAGCGCCGCCACGGCTGGGATATTGAGGCCCAGTGGATATGCCAGAGCTATGGCGTTGTGGCAGCTCTCAGCGCCTGTGTTCAGGCGTTTACTGACGAAGGAGACGGCGTTCTTATCCAAAGCCCGGTTTATCCTCCGTTTTCCGGTGTTGTTGGCGGGAACGGAAGAAAGACTCTTGCAAACAGGCTCGTTCGTGTTGGCGACAGCTATGAGATCGATTTTAAAGACTTTGAAGCTAAAGCCAGGGAAGCAAAGCTGTTCATGCTCTGCTCGCCCCACAATCCTGTCGGCCGGGTATGGCGCCGAGACGAGCTGGAGCGCATGGCCCGGATCTGCATGGACAACGATATCATTATCGTGGCTGACGAAATACATCACGACCTGATAATGCCCGGATATGAACACACCGTTCTGGCCAATGTGCTGCCAGGACTTGATGACAGATGCGTTGTATGCACGGCTCCCAGCAAAACTTTTAATATTGCCGGTCTTGCCACCAGCAATATCATAATCAAGAACCCCGAGCTGAGAGAAAAATACAGCAAATTCTCTGGCCATTTCCTCAACGCTGCCGGTCTGGCAGCTTGCGAAGCGGCATATACCGGTGGTGACCAGTGGCTTGATCAGGCAATTGCCTATCTCGACGGCAATCGTCAGCTGGTTCAGGAGCTTATTGCTCAAAAGCTGCCTATGATCGGTGTCACCCGGCTGGAAGGCACATATCTCATGTGGCTGGATATGTCTGCGCTCGGCCTTGAAAGAGAGCCTCTCCACCAGCTGCTTAAAGAAAAGGCGCAGCTCTTTGTTAACGAGGGCGAAACCTTTGGCCCCGGCGGAGAAGGATTTATCCGCTTCAACATAGCCTGTCCCAGAAGGTATATCATTCAGGCTATAGACCGGTTGGAAAAAGCGCTTAAGTAACCGCCGATTCAGGCAAAGGTCGGTTGGAGACTGAGCCGGTTTATAAGCTCCCCTGCCTGCCGGATATCTACAGGTTCCGCGCCCTGGTGGATCAGTGCGTTGCATCCGGCAGAGCCATCGTTAAAGACATGGACCCGGCTATAGCCTTTTTTCAGATTGGCCATTGTCCCTGTCCATGTGCCGCCGCTGTTAAGGGTGCAGCCCGCCACAAAAACATGATCGCAGCTGCTGTGGATAAGGCGGTTCCGACTGACAGCCCCGGCTGTGGAAAATGGACACTCGGCTCCCCTTTCGGATATCACCAAAAGCTTTCCTTCTTTTATATGGGAGGAAAGCTTTTTTACGTTTTCCACCAGGCTTTCGGGCCGGAAGCACACCACCGTTCCCCCGGCAGCTATGGCTGCCCTTTGGACGATGCTGTCAGCTCCCTCCGCTCCGCCGGAAATAACGGTCACGCCTGCCCTGGCGGCGGCCTGACCAACAGCACGGGCGAATTCCGCGCCGGCTATGGACAGGTTTCGTGACCCTACCAGAGCCACGGCTTTATTCCTCAGCAGCGAAATATCACCGCTGTAAAACAATACCATAGGTGCGGCATCTCCCAGCTTCCGGATTATTGACTGGGGATAATCCGGGCTTATACGTGTCAGAGGGAATATTCCCTGGGAGGCATAAGACTCAAGGAGACTGTCTACCATACTTTCCCGGGAAATGAGGCTGAATATCTGGCTGCTGAGCTCCTGACTGAACCCCATGGCAACAAGCTGGTCCTTATCCATCAGAAGCGACGGAGAAAACAGCAGGCTTCCCCGGAAAAAGTCGCTTATCTCCCTGAACTGCCTCAGTCCAAGCTGGACAGTTTCGTCTCCAAATTGGCCGCACAGCAGGAGCATAAGCTTTTCGGATGAAGTGAGCATATCAAAACCTTCTTGTTGAACGCTTAATTGCCTTACGCTCAGGCGCTTTTTCAAGGGTCCCGTCGTCGGCAAAACGCATTTCAGTTATTTCAAAATTGCAATAGGTAGCTATCTCCTTGAGCTTTGCCCGCTCAAGAATAGAGCTGACTATGGTTATGGCAACGCCCTGACGTCTTGCTCTGCCGGTGCGGCCTATGCGGTGGACATAGTATTCGTTTTCGTCGGGGATATCAAAGTTGATAACACATTCTACATCATCGACATCGATCCCGCGGGATGCAACATCTGTGGCGATCAATACATTGAGGCTGCCGTTTCGGAATTTGTCCATCGTCTCTTCTCTTTTTCGCTGAGGGATGTCGCCATGGAGCTGGTCAATGGTCAGGCTCTGGTTTTTCAGCGATTCATAAAGGGCCGACACCATGTGCTTGGTGTTGCAGAAAATCATTACCCGTTCGTAGAGTTTTGAATTCAGCAGTCGGTAAACGGTTTCGATTTTTTCGTTGTTGTTGACCTCGATGGAATATTGGGTTATTTCCGGCTTGTCCTCTGCCATAGGCTGAACAGTTATTTCGACCTCGTCCCGCTGATATTTCCAGCTTATGGTCATGACCTCCTGAGATATGGTGGCTGAGAACAGGCCAAGATTTTTGCGGTTTTTGCATAGCTCGATAATTTTGGTAACTTCTTTGATGAATCCCATGTCAAGCATACGGTCAGCCTCGTCGAGGACAAGAGTCTGCACCTGAGCAAGGTCGACAGTTTTGCGCTTTATGTGGTCAAATAGCCTGCCGGGAGTGGCGACGATGATTTGAGGACGCTTTTTCAGCGCCCGGATCTGGTTATCTATCCTCTGGCCGCCATAAAGACAAACGGCCCTGATACCCGAGCAATATTTCAAAAGGCCTCGTAGTTCGTCGGTTATCTGAACCGCCAGCTCCCTTGTGGGAGCGAGAATAAGAGCCTGAGTCTGCTGGCTCTCTGTATCGATGTGCTGGATAATGGGGATACCAAAGGCAAAGGTCTTGCCGGTGCCGGTGGGGGCTTTGGCAATAACGTCCTCCCATGTCAGCAGCGGAGGAATGGCCTCCTTCTGGACCCGGGTGGCATAGACATATCCCTTGTCATCAAGGGCCTTGAGTATCTCCTGCGAAATTTCCATTTCGTCAAATCTTATGCGTTCCATTTTGTTTCTCCGATTGATATATTTGTTATAGCTCTATTCTACCAAACTTGGTCACTATTTTCCATACCCTTGGATCTAATTTACGCATAAGGTATTAATAACTGCATATAGCGGAAATGATTTTGTAACATCGGGTACACAAGCTGGATTTTTTATGGTATATTCTATATTAAGCTTGAAAAATGGAGGTATCGACCATGAGCTATGCGGACGAAGTATTTATCCAAAACTGCCGCGATATAATCGACAACGGCGTTTGGGACACCGACCTCAACGTCCGTCCCCACTGGGACGACGGCACTCCGGCTCACACAGTTAAAAAATTTGGCATAGTCAACCGTTATGACCTTTCGAAGGAGTTTCCCATCTGCACCATCCGGAGAACCTATTGGAAGACCGCAGTGGATGAAATGCTCTGGATATGGCAAAAAAAGTCCAACAATATCAACGAGCTTCGTGGTAATATATGGGATTCATGGGCAGACGAGACCGGGTCCATCGGCAAAGCCTATGGTTATCAGCTGGGAGTTAAGCACAAATATGCCGAAGGCGAGTTTGACCAGGTCGACAGGGTGCTTTATGACCTGAAAAATAACCCTTCCAGCCGACGGATAATGACCAATATATACACCTTTGCCGACCTGCACGAAATGAACCTTTATCCCTGCGCATACAGCATGACATTCAATGTCAGCGGCAATGTGCTTAACGCCATTTTGAATCAGCGTTCTCAGGATATGCTGGCGGCCAATCAGTTTAACGTTTGCCAGTATGCGGTTCTGCTCCACATGATGGCACAGGTCAGCGGGCTTCGGGTCGGTGAGCTTGTTCACGTTATTGCTGACGCTCATATATACGACCGCCATATTCCGCTAATTCAGGAGATAATCCAAAACCCGCCAAAGCCCGCTCCAAGGTTTGTTATCGACACCTCTGTTACTGATTTTTACAGCTTTACCAGAGACAGTTTCCGGATGGAGGGTTACGAATACAGCTCCTTCGACAAAAAAATCCCGGTGGCTATATAATGAGGTGCTGAGATGATAGCAATTGTTAACGTAAGCTCCAACTGGGGTATCGGAGCGGGCGGAGACATGCTGGTGCATATCTCTGCCGACTTGAAGCGCTTCAAGGCTCTGACCGAAGGCAAAACTGTTGTTATGGGCCGCGCTACCCTTGTTTCCCTGCCCGGGTCCCGACCGCTGAAAAACCGGAGGAATATTGTCTTGACCTCTCGGCCCGATGAGCTGCCCGAAGGCTGCATTGGCGTCAGCTCAGTTCAACAGCTGCTTGAGCTGGCAGGAGATGAGGACGATGTGGTGGTTATAGGCGGCGAAGCTGTTTACCGTCAGCTGCTGTCCCGATGTACCAGAGTCTATGTAACAAAAACCGAGATAGACACTCCTGCCGAAAGATTTTTCCCAAATCTGGACGATATGAAGGAATGGTCAGTGGAGTGCGAAAGCGAAACATATGAAGAAAAAGGCATAAGATTCAGATATGTTGATTATCTGAAGGGCTGAAAAAACCAGCGGCTGCAATCGATGCAGCCGCTGGTTCGCTGTTATTTAATTTTAAATTCTCATAGCCAAAGCATAGGCATCCCGGATAGCGGTACGCATATTACCAGCTTCCTTGCAGTCACCAATGGCATAGAATTCATCGGCTGAGCCATAGAATTTCATTGCGGCTTCCATGTTGGGAGCCATTCCGCCAGCAGCCACAACATCGTCGCACTGGACAGTGTATTCGGCTCCGTCTCTGTCGACGTATTTCACATAGCCTTCTCCAACCTCGGTAGCCTTTGCCTTAACGATAACATTAACACCCTTTTGAAGCATCATCATGTTCATGGAGTTCTGGGTGCGGATGGGGTTAAGGTCATAGTTGGGTTTGCTCTTACGGCTCAGGAGAGTAACCTTGCGTCCTGTGTCTGCCAGATAGGCAGCGGCTTCGCAGGGAGCAGAGCTGCCGCCGATGACCACAACGTTTTGACCAAGCTTTTCCACATTGCCATAAATATTAACGGCGTTCCATCTGATGTTTTCTGCGCCCTTAAGGGAGGGTTTCCTGGGTTCGGCTCCAAGGGCTGCAACCACAGCATCAAAGCCTTCGGCGCTTATCATCTCTGGCGTTGCGAAGGTGTTGAGCCGTACTTCAATGCCCTTGCGGTCAAGCTGATCGATAAGGAAATCCAGATACCTGCGCAGCTTCCATTTGAATTCAGGATAACGGGAGGTTTTGATCTGGCCGCCCAGCGCATCACTGGCTTCGAAGATAACGGGAGTATGTCCCCTTTCTTTAAGCCACATGGCACACTTCATACCGGCGGGGCCGCCGCCGATAACGGCGATCTTTTTCAGCTTTTCCACAGGCATCTTAAGGCTGTCCTTCCGATGCTCCATACCCAGCTCGGGATTGATGGTGCAGTGGCTCATCCAGTCGCCGTCGCCAATACTGCCGCGGCATACGCCGCATTCGATACAGGGATTAAGGTCTTCGCCGTTGCCGTTTTTGAGGATGCTGCCAAGGTTTTCGTTGCAGATGAACATACGGGCAGAGCTTATCATATCGGCCTTGCCCTCGGCAACGATAGCGTTTATCCTGTCGAGGTCCATGTATGGGGTGTTGATGCAGATATACTGCTTTACTCCCCGCCTTTTCAGCTCGGCTGCCAGCTTGGCACATTCACATTCGCCGCCAGTGTCCTTTTCTTCGCCTCTGAGGCGGATAATGTCTACATAGGGAGCCAGCTGGTCAAACAGCCAGACGGCTTCGTCAATTGACAGAGCTTCCCCTCCCCTGGATTTGGACGGGTCAAAGGCGATGTCAGGAGCGTTTGCAAAGATGATAAAGTCTTCGCCAACGCCTTCTCTCAGGCCCTTAAGTACTTCGATAGCAAAGCGGGAGCGGTTTTCGAAGCTGCCGCCATATTCGTCGGTGCGTCGGTTTTCGCGCTTTGACATAAACTTTGCAAAGTAAAATTCCGCACCCATCTCGATCATACCGGCGTCATAACCAAAGGACTTGAACCGTCTTGCTCTGTCGCTGAGGACCTTGATATATTTCTGAATATTCTCTTTAGTGAAATATTCTGTCTGAGTACCGGGAGAACCGGGGAAACCCTTAACGGTTGCCACCGGTCTGAGGTTTTCGTCATATTCGTCCTCAAACATGGGGCCGCCGGGGCCAAAGGGACCGCCGGGACCACCCCTCTCCGGTTCGGGCTGATTGGGGTCATTTACGCACCATGGCAGACGCAGGTCACAGCATATCTCGGTTCCTACATAGCTTCCCTGGCAATGGATAAAGTGGGCGAACTGGGTAAAGTAGTTCTGGCTGCCATAATCGTCAAGATCGTACATACAAAAGTGGGCAATATCAGAACCCATCTTCCGCTGATCCGGGTTGGTAAGGTCGTGAACTATCAGCAGTGCAGAACCTTTTCTGCAAATCTCGGTATAATAGGCAACCACCGGGTCACCGGGATATGTTTCGGGTCCCTGCAAAAAATGAGGCTGGGCCACCGGGTATTCAAAACGGCTTTTGAGCATCTTTCCCCTGACGTTAAGGGGAGAATTTAACGCTGCGTATCTTTGTGACATTATTATACTCCTTGTATGGTTTTATAACGAACTATAAATCGGTCGGCTGTTATCTGAGCTGATATCTGTCGTAAGCGCCCTGATACATTTCGATCAGGCGGGCAAGGCCCATCAGCTCAATGTGGTCGCAATAATCGTCCCAATCGCTTTCCATATTCAGCTCGCCCATAATGAACAGAGGTATCTGCTCGGTGGCGTAAGTGGTTATATCGCTGGCAAGGGTTGAGCTTTCTTCGGACTCGGCAACGGTCAGCTGAGCGCCGGTGGGATAAACGTTTTCGCTGTCGCCTATATTTGAACTCCAGACGTTGATGAAACCAAGTATCTCGTCCGAATAAGTGAGCAGGGTCGCATTGGAATAAGTCACGCCGACAGTTTTACCCAGCGGGGACAGAGTGCGGATGTAATTGATAATGGAATCGCCATAGGGATTGTTGATGGCGGCATCGGTGTAGTTTATTTCGTCACCGACCTTTTCATAGCTCAATCCTTCTATGCCGTAGTTGTACATTTCGCCGCCCTCATCAGAGAACCAGAAGTCAATCCATTTGAGGCAAAGCTCGGGATTGCTGGCCTGGGTGGTGATGGCGATGGATTCGGACTCGGAGCTGGAGCTGCCTTCGTTATGATTGGTGCCGCCCTTTTCAAGAGTGGGAGAAGCGATGGCTGTCAGAGAAATGTTCGATGTTATGTTGGCCAGGTTCATGGCGTTCGCGTTATAAACAGACAGTCTGCCGTCATAAAGGTTGTTGGTTATGTCGTTATTATTGGGGTTCCAGGTGGTGGTAACAAATTCCTGATAAAGCAGGCCTTCGGAGTACCACTGCCTGAGCATTTCGACATAGTCCTTATATTCGTCGGATACGAGGCTGCATTTGACTTCGTCTCCGCTTTTGTACAAAGGAAGAGCAGTACCGGTAGCCTTAAAGGGGTCGATGCCAAAGCCATAGCTGAACACGTCTTCAGCACACTGGTTGGTAAACCACATACCTATGTCGGCTCCACATTCGTTTTTGGCAAACAGCATATAATCATGCAGCTCGTCATAGGTCGTGGGAGCTTCGTTGCCCCATTTTTCAAAGAATTCGGTCACAACAGTCAGGCCACCCTGCTTGAATTCGCCGAAGGAATAGGACTCGATCCAGCCAAGAACGCCATCGTCGGTAAGATGGGACTTAAATTCTTCAGGGTCATTGAGCATATAATAGTTATAATGGGGGGCATATTCTTCAAGCATGGGGCGAAGGTCAATAACAACTTCGTCTTCATAGGCTTTGGCCATGCCGCCGCTGTAAGCGTTGATACCGCTTATCATATCGGTCCATTCGCCACCGGCAATATATACATTGAACTGCTCAAGATAGGTCATAAAGTTCACGTGGTACCATTCGACCTTTACGTTAAGCAGCTTCTCAGCTTCCTGAAATACTAACAGATCGTCGTTAGTCTCAACTCCGCAGGAAGCTGTGGGACCCATGAAGTTAGGGAAAGTGCAATAGCAGGTTATTGTTTCAAGCTCTTCGGAAAGAGGCAGCTCCATGGGAGGCATGGAGGCCGGTTCTTCGCTGATGGCTTCAGATTCTGCCTGTTCAGCATCAGGCTCCTGAGCCGTATCACCGGTGTCGTCAGGCTGGGGATCTGCAACAGCTTCTGCCGACGGTGTCGTATCCTCTGAGGGCTGCTGAGCCTCTTCGACCTTGCTGCCACATCCGGCAAATACCGCCAGCATCAATGCAGCAGCCATAATAATAGCCAATACTTTCTTCATAATAGAACTCCCTTCATTTTTAGTTCAAAATAACCATAGCAAATATGAAGGGTTTATGAAAGTGATATTTTATGCATCGCGTTGCACAATTTTGACGGAGCATTGAAAGCCGGAATATAAAACTCCCCCGGGACCGATAACTCGGTTCCGGGGGGGCATCATATGGGATCATAGCAGTTCGCACACCAGATCGGTGTAGGCGGTAGGATCTTCGATGGGCATATCTGCAATAAGGAGGCCCTGGCAATAAAGCAGCTGGATATATTTCTTTGCCCGGTCGGGATCGTCGGTCATTGCGGACTTAAGCTTGGCAAAGAGCGGGTGATCCGCATTCAGTTCCAGCACTCTGTCAGCCTTGGGGGCGTTGTCCGGCTGGATCTGAGCAAAGTATTTTTCCATCTCAAAGGTCAGGTAACCGTCAGATACCAGGCAAACCGGATGGCTGCCCAGCTTATCAGACAGGCGAACGGATTTTACCTTGTCGCCCAGGGCTTCGGCTGCAAAGTCCAAAAGCTCTTTGTTATCCTCTGCCCTTTTCTCTGCCTGCTGCTTTTCTTCGTCAGAATCCAGGCCAAGATCATCGGTGGAGATATTTTTAAAGTCATGTTCCTTATAATCCATCAGCATCTGGATAACGAACTCGTCCACCTCGTCGGTGAGATAAAGAATCTCATATCCCTTTTCAAGCAGCCTTTCGGTCTGGGGCAGACGGGATGCTTTGGCAACGCTGTCGGCTGAGGCGTAATAGATGCTGGACTGATCTTCCTTCATGCGGCTGACATACTGTTCGAGGCTGGTGCGTTTGTCGGAATCGGAGCTGCTGAAAATCAGCAGGTCCGCCAAAGCATCCTTGTGGCGGCCATATTCGGACACAACGCCGTATTTTATCTGGAGTCCAAAGGCATCCCAGAACTGCTCGTACTTTTCGGGGTCATTGTCCATAAGCCGTTTAAGTTCGGTTTTTATCTTCTTTTCAAGGTTGGAAGCGATGACCTTAAGCTGGCGGTCATGCTGGAGCATTTCCCTGGAAATATTGAGAGACAGATCCTGAGAATCTACAACGCCCTTAACAAAGCGGAAGTGGTCGGGCAGCAGGTCGGCGCATTTATCCATTATCATTACGCCGGAGCTGTAAAGCCGCAAGCCCTTTTCATAGTCTTTGGTATAGAAATCATAGGGAGCCTTGGCGGGGATATAGAGCAGAGCCTTGTAGGTCACAGCGCCCTCGACCGAAACAGAAAGATGGCTGATGGGCTGGGTATAGTCGTAAAACTTGTCCTGATAAAAGGCGTTATACTCCTCTTCAGTCACCTGGTTTTTGGGCTTTTGCCAAAGGGGGACCATGGAGTTAAGAGTCTCAGTCTCGGTGTAGGTTTCGTATTCGGGGTTTTCCTCGTCGGAGCCTTCTTTTTTTCTGCTTTTTTCAACGTCCATCACGATAGGATAGCGGATATAATCAGAATAACGGCCTATAAGGCTGCGGATGGTATAGGTTTCCAGATAATCGGAATATTTCTCGTCCTCTGTGTCGGCCTTGAGCTTCATAATAACGTCGGTACCGGCGGTTTCGCGTTCGCATTCGTCAATAGTGTATCCGTCTGCGCCGGAGGACTGCCAGATATGGGCAGCATCCTCGCCGTATTTGCGGGAAACTACGGTAATGGTGTCGGCCACCATAAAGGCCGAGTAGAATCCAACGCCAAATTGACCGATAATATCAACATCCTTAAGGTCGTCATGCTCCTGCTTGAATTTGAAAGAACCGGAAGAAGCGATGGTGCCGAGATTGTTTTCCATCTCCTCAGCGCTCATGCCGATACCGTTGTCAGAAACGGTCATGATGCCGTGCTGCCTGTCGACCTTGATCTCGATTTTGAAATCGTCGCGGTTAAGGCCAACGTTATTGTCAGTCAGGGCAATATAGCTCAGCTTGTCGATAGCGTCAGATGCGTTTGATATGATCTCACGAAGGAAGATTTCCTTGTGGGTATAAATTGAGTTGACCATCAGGTCCAGCAGGCGTTTGGATTCCGCCTTGAATTTTTTCTTTGCCATTGGGTGACCTCCTTGGTGGTGTTAGCACTCTTTGTCATCGAGTGCTAAAAATAATATAATACAACAGTCCTGGTTTTTCAAGTAGTTTTTTGCCAAAATATATGATATAATTGTAAACAATTATTAAATCACTGCCCCGGCCCGGAAAAAGGGCAAAATTTCGATTTGGAGTTCTGAATATGATAACAGTTGAAGATGTCGGCCTGCAATTTGGCGGAAGCAAGCTTTTTGAACACGTTGATTTGCAGTTTACTGCCGGTAACTGCTATGGCGTTATTGGTGCCAACGGAGCCGGAAAATCTACCTTTTTAAAAATCTTATCCGGCGAGCTTGATTCTACCTCCGGCCATGTTTATATCAAACCCGATGTGAGAATGTCCGTATTAAAGCAGGATCAGTTCATGTTTGACGAGCATTCAGTAATGGATACCGTAATTATGGGCAACCAGAAGCTTTATGACGTGATGAAGGAAAAGGACGCCCTTTACATGAAGCCTGACTTTTCCGACGAAGACGGCCTTCGTGCAGCCGACCTTGAAGCAGAGTTTGCCGAAATGAACGGTTGGGAGGCCGAATCCGACGCCAGCCGTATTCTCCAGGGGCTGGGGATACCCGTATCCTCCCACTATACCCTTATGGCAGATATGGACGGCCGTGACAAGGTCAAGGTTCTGCTGGCTCAGGCGCTGTTTGGCGAACCTGACATTATTATGCTGGACGAGCCTACCAACAGCCTTGACGCCATCTACGTAGAATGGCTTGAGGATTTTCTGCTGGATTACGAAGGAACGGTTATTGTAGTTTCCCACGACCGTCATTTTCTCAACACTGTCTGCACCCATATTGTTGATATCGATTATGGCAAGATCAAGCTGTATGTAGGCAACTACGATTTCTGGTACGAGGCTTCCAACCTTATGCAGCAGCTCATACGGGACAAAAACCGCAAGTATCGGGAAAAAATCGCCGAGCTGGAAAACTTTATCGCCCGCTTTGCTGCTAACAAATCCAAATCTCGTCAGGCAACCTCCCGCAAAAAGCTGCTGGAAAAAATATCTATCGAAGAGATACCCGCTTCTTCCCGGCGATATCCCTTTGTAGGCTTTAAGCCCGACCGTGAAGCCGGAAAGGATATCCTGTTTGTAGACGACGTTTGCCTGACAGTGGACGGCGTTCTCCTGCTGAATCATGTTTCCTTCATTGCTGACCGGGGGGACAAGATAGCCTTTGTTGGAGAAAACGAAAACGCTCAAACCGCCATGTTCAGGATACTTGCCGGCGAGCTTGAACCCGATTCCGGCTCCATTCGCTGGGGCGTATCCACCTCCCAATCCTACTTCCCCAAGGACAACAGCCAGTTTTTTGACGGCTGTCAGCTGAGCCTTCTTGACTGGATGCGTCAGTTTTCCGACGACCAGTCCGAAACCTATCTTCGGGGCTTTCTGGGGCGGATGCTGTTCTCCGGCGAAGATGTATTTAAACCTGCCAATGTACTTTCCGGCGGCGAAAAGGTCCGGTGTATGCTGTCCCGTATGATGCTTTCCGGAGCCAACTGCATCATGCTTGACCAGCCTACCAACCATCTTGACCTGGAATCCATCACCGCTTTAAACAACGGGCTTATCGACTTTAAAGGCAACATCTTCATCGCCTGCCATGACCACGAAACTCTATCCACCCTGTGCAACCGCATTATCGAATTCAACGAAGACAGCGCCCGCGACCTGCGCATGACTTATGACGAATACCTTGAACTCAAGAAGGTTAACTAATAATATATTTGAAAGGAAAATACAAAATGAAACACATCGTATTGGCACAGAAGGCACCCGCTGCTGTTGGACCCTACAGCGCCGCTATCGTCAGCGGAGAATTCCTGTTCGCTTCCGGCCAGCTTGGTCTTGACCCCGCGACCGGCGCTCTGGTCGAAGGCGGCATTGAGGCCCAGTCCCATCAGGCATTTAAAAACGTTGAAGCAGTCCTTGAGGCTGGCGGCATGACCTTTGAAAACGTAGTAAAGACTACTGTGTTCCTGGCAGACATGAATGATTTTGCCGTTTTTAACGAGATCTACGCCCAGTACTTTACCTCCAAATACCCTGCCCGCTCCTGCGTTCAGGTAGCTGCGCTGCCCAAGGGCGGCCTTGTAGAGATCGAGGTCATTGCAAAAAGATACGCATAAGGAAACCTCTGATCAAATAATGGTCACCACAGGCAAAAGCCGCCCGTTTAATCGGGCGGCTTTTGCCTCAGCGCGTCAAAATAGTCCAATGGACTATTTTGACACGGATTTTGCGGCCTTCGGCAGCGCACTCGAAAGGCCGATATGCGGCCTTTTCTCGCACGTTTGAAGGCCGAGTGGAGAAATTTCCGGGACGTCAATGCTTGCATTGACGTTATACACTGCCGCCGGAAATTTCATATGTGTATTTTTTCGCCACTAACGCGGCGAACTCTACGAGGTTTTTTGACAGTCTCAAGCAAAAGTCGTCCGCTTAAACGGGCGGCTTTTGCCTGTAGTAAAGTGGGCTTACTATTTTCGCCTGATTTGTTTTATTTGAGCGATTCGGCAAATAATACTTGTTATATCCTTTGTCAGGTATTATAATATGTGTTTGGAATAATAAGCTGCAAACCTTCCCGAAAGGAAGCCTTGATCTTCAAGGCATGGTTGATTTATATGGAACACATCGAATCATTTATATTACCCGGAAAGCGCTGCCACCTGGTTGGGATAGGCGGCATTTCCATGCGGGCCCTGGGCGAAGTCCTGTATGGCATGGGGCTTAAGGTGTCCGGCTCAGATATGCAGGAAAGCGACGCTGTCAGACAGCTGCGCAAAATCGGGATCAATGTGGTCATCGGCCATCTGCCCGAAAGCGTCGAAGGAGTCGATTTCGTTATCCGGACAGCCGCTGTTCACGACGACAATCCGGAGATCGCCGCCGCAAAAGCCCTGGGCATACCTGTTTTTGAGCGGGCCCAAAGCTGGGGGGCATTAATGAAGAGCTACAAAAACGCTCTTTGCATCGCCGGGACCCACGGCAAGACGACCACCACATCTATGGCAACCCATATTCTTATGGAAGCCAGGCGTGACCCCACCGTTATGATAGGCGGTATTTTACCGGCTCTCGGAACCAGCTTCCGTGTGGGCAACAGCGATACTATCGTCCTCGAATCCTGCGAATACTGCAACTCTTTTCTGAATTTTTCGCCCACCATCGCAGTTATCCTCAACGTTGAGGCCGACCATCTTGACTTTTTCAAGGACATTGACGATATTGTTTCCAGTTTCCGTCAATTTGCCGCATTAACTCCATCTGACGGCACAATAATCGCCAATGCGGACGATCCCGGAGCAATGCGGGCCGCAGAAAACAGCGGAAGGCGTCTGGTCACCTTTGGTTTTTCCGAAGCAGCCGATATCAGAGGCGTCAACATCGCTGACCCCAGATGCTCCAGCTTCGACATCCAGTATGACGGCAGGATATTCTGTCACATTTCGCTCCAGGTGTTTGGCCATCATAACGCATCCAACGCCCTGGCTGCGGCTGCCGCCGGGATAGTTATGGGCATATCCGCCGATGATATTGCCGCCGGTCTTCATGAGTTCCGGGGAACTAAGCGCCGAATGGAGTATAAGGGGACCTTTAACGGAGCCTCTGTCTATGACGATTATGCCCATCATCCCAGCGAAATACGGGCCACTCTTTCCGCCGCCAAGAATCTCCCCCACAACCGTATAATCTGCGCCTTCCAGCCCCACACCTTCAGCCGGACAAGAGCGCTGTTCGACGATTTTGTATCTGCCCTTTCTCTGGCAGACATTACCCTGCTGGCCGACATTTACGCCGCCCGTGAAAGCAACACCATCGGCGTATCCTCTGCCGAGCTGGCCGAGCATATTCCCGGCAGCATATATTGCGGCGGGCTGGACAGGGTCGCCGAAGAGCTGAGATCCATTATTCAGCCTGGAGACATTGTTTTGACCGTTGGAGCGGGAAATATCGATTCAGTTGTGGATATGCTCTATAATAAGTGAGCAATCGCCGATGAATTCGTTGGCTATCTGGAATTATTTATCCCTCAGAGCATCAATGTCCCCCTGTCTACTTGACAGGGGGTACGTTAATGCTCTGAGGGATGTTTTTTATTCTGTAACATAATTTTTCTGCTGTTATGGTAATATAATAGCGACATTACAGTATATGAAAAAATGGAGGCAGGATATGTGTACAGCTATTTCATATAAGACCGTTGACCATTACTTTGGACGAAATCTTGATTATGAATTTTCCTATAACGAAACCGTGACCATAACACCCAGGAGCTTTCCCCTGCCATTTCGCCATGAGCTTGAGCAGAAAAACCATTACGCCATAACGGGCATGGCCTATGTTTGCGAAGGATATCCGCTATATTATGATGCCGTCAACGAACACGGTCTTTGCGCGGCCGGTCTGAACTTTACCGGCAACGCCAAATATGGGAAATTCAGGTTTGGCATGAACAATATCGCGCCTTTTGAATTCATTCCATGGGTGCTTTGCCAGTGTAAAACAGTGGTCGAGGCGAGGCATCTGCTTGAAGGCACCAATCTTGTAGCCGTGGATTTCAACAGCCGGTTGCCTGCCACTGAGCTGCACTGGTTCATATGTGATAAGGATTCTTCCCTGGTCGTGGAGCCTGGGGTGGAAGGAATAAAGCTATATAATGATCAGGTGGGTGTGCTTACCAACAACCCGCCGTTCCCTGTCCAGCTTTTCAGCCTTAACAATTATCTGTCCCTCAGCTGTGAGCCTGCCCAAAACAGATTCTGCCCCAGCCTTCCTCTGGAAAGCTATAGCAGAGGCATGGGAGCCATAGGACTACCGGGCGATCTTTCCTCTCAGTCGAGATATATCAGGGCCGCATTTACAAAGCTCAACTCCATATGCGACGGCAGCGAAGCCGAAAGCGTAAGCCAGTTTTTCCACATTCTTGGCTCGGTGGAGCAGCAGCGGGGCTGCGTAAGGCTTGAAAAAGGCAGCGAGATCACCATATATTCCTCCTGCTGCAATACCCGTACCGGTGTTTATTATTATAAAACCTATGAAAACAGCTGTATCTCGGCAGTCGATCTGCATAGTGAAAATCTGAACGCCGACAGCCTCATTTCATACCCGCTCCAAACAGCTCAACAGATTAATTTTCAAAATCGGTTGCAATTTGAATCGTCAATTGATAGACTAAACTAAAACAAAGAACACTGGAGATGAAAAGATGAAAAAGCTAAAGCTGTTGATTTGTCTGCTGCTGGCAGCGGCTCTTATTATAGCTGTCGATTTTACCGCTTCCGCATCCGACGATACTGAGGTCAACATTCTTTTTACTCACGATGTCCATTCCCACATGGACCAGTGGGCCGAAGGCGGAAGCGTTATCGGCGGCGCTGCCAGATTGAAAACCCTGATCGACCAGAACTCTGTGGGAACCACCTTTATTCTCGACGGCGGCGACTTTTCCATGGGTACGCTGTATCAGTCGATATTTGAGACTCAGGCATCCGAGCTTATGATACTTGGATATCTGGGATGCGATGCCACCACCTTTGGTAACCATGAGTTCGATTATCGCAGCGAGGGGTTTGCGGCCATGCTGGATTCAGCGTCAGAAAAAGCGGCCGAACAGGGCATTTCCCTGCCGGTCCTGCTTACTGCCAACATCGACTGGGAAGCCAGTACCGACGAAAGCTCGCTGATACTTCGCCGGGCCTTTGACGATTATGGCGGAGCTGAATATACCATTATTGAGCGCGACGGAATAACCATGGGCATTTTTGGCGTTATGGGCAACGATTCTCAAGCCTGCGCACCTTTGGCCAGCGTTACCTTTTCCGATTACATCCAGGCAGCAAAGGATACAGTTGCAAAAATCAAGGATGAAGGCGTTGACATTATCGTCTGCCTGTCTCACAGCGGAACCTGGGACGACCCTGACATTTCCGAAGATGAGCTGCTTGCTCAGGCTGTCCCGGACATTGACGTTATTCTCAGCGGCCATACCCACACCAGTCTGGAAGAACCTATTGTCTATGGCAGCACATATATCGTATCCTGCGGCGAGTTTGGCAAAAACCTTGGTCAGATCACCCTTGTCCCCGATGGCGACCGCTGGACGCTGAAAACCTATCAGCTTCATGCAACGTCCAATGATGTTCCTCAGGACGAAGAGATCCAGGCCATCGTCGATGGATATAAGCCTTATATCGACGAAGAGTATCTTTCTCTTTATGGCCTTTCTGCTGACCAGATAATATGCTATAACACCATCGATTTTGGAGCCACGGAGCTTCCCGATTCCGAAGCTGTAAACTGGGGCATGGGCGATCTGATGGCCGACTCCATTATTTACGCCGTTCAGCAGGCCGAAGGGGATGACTATGAGGATATAGCCATGGCTATCGTTCCGTCGGGAATAGTCAGAGGTCTTATTCCTACAGGCGATGTGACTGTGTCTGACGCATTTAATGTCCTTTCTCTCGGTATCGGCGAGGATGGCCTGACAGGTTATCCCCTGGTGTCCATATACCTTACGGGAGCCGAGCTTATGAGCGCAGCCGAGGTCGATGCCTCTGTATCCGGCCTTATGGGCGGCACCAAGCTTTATGTTTCCGGCGGCGGCTGGGCATATAACAACAATCGACTGATACTCAGCCGGGCCACTGACGTATGGACTTATGCCGACGATGGTACCACAGAAGAGATCGTCGAGGATAAGCTTTATCGTGTTGTGGCCGATATGTATTCCGCTCAGATGCTGGGAGCGGTTAAGAGCAAATCCTACGGTCTGCTGTCCCTGGAACCCAAGGATGCCAATGGACAGCCTGTTACCGACTATACCCTGCATATCGTCCGCGACAGCGAAGGCAACGAGGTCAAGCAGTGGGTAGGATTTGCATCATACCTCCTGACCTTTGGGGGCGAAGACGGTACCGGATCCATCGATTTGAAATACGAAACAGCTTCCAACAATATCATATCCAGCGAAAGCAGAAACATAGTTGAGCTGCTCAGAAATCCTGGCAGAATATTCTGGGTACTTTGCGGCGCTGTAGCGCTCCTGCTTGCGATCATCACAGCTGTTATACTTACGGTCCGATACATTGTCAAAAAGCGCAAAAAGCGCGCATAAAGCATAAACATATCCCTGCCTGATATCGAAACGATGCAGGCAGGGATATGTTTATGGAAAATCTCTGTAAGGTTGATCATTTTCGCCGGTACACTTGACTTTATCTGTGCAATCGCCGATAATGTAATGGATGAGGTGATACGATGATACACTCCATATGGTACCCCCCTTTTAAAGACAGGCCATTTGCGGATACCATTTATAAAGAGGTTTTTGGAACGGTTGAAAGCGGCGACCAGCTGGGCTGGCACGTTGTTCTGACCGCCCCTGACGGGAGTCCTGCCGCAGCAGGAAGGCTGGATTATATCAATGCTTCCACCGGTCAGATAAGCAGGATCTGCTGCCTTCCGGACTATCGAAGGCAAAAGTATGCCAACAGCGTGATAAAGCTGCTCATCTACCGGGCTTCACTACTGAATATGAAAAAGGTTATTGCCGCCGCCGACGGCGATGGCGCAAGGCTGCTGGCCTCGATGGGATTTACCCACACCGGCGAATATCAATTTGAAAAGGAAGTTTGCGATGGATGCTGCGAAGATTGCAAGGATAAATGCCCTTGCTAAAAAAAGTAAAACTCAGGGACTGACCGAGGAAGAAAAGCTGGAGCAGCAGGCACTGCGTCGGGAATATATCGACAGCGTCAAAATGAGCCTGGTGGGCCAGCTGGACAACACCTATGTGGTGGACGAAAAGGGAAACAAATCAAAGCTTAAGCACAAATAGCAATATCAGCTGAGCAGCTAATATGGCCGGCATACCTAAAACAAAGCTCTTATGCTTTGTTTTGTGTCGAAACAGCTGCATCCCAAGGATGCTGCCAACGCTGCCCCCGACGATAGCGACAAGAAACAGAGCTTTTTCAGATATGCGATTTTTGCCCTTGCGGGCCAGAGATTTGTCCCTGCCCATAAGGGCAAAGGATATTATGTTAACCAATATCAGATAACAGACAAAAAAGTTCATAAATACCAGAAAATAATAAGGATGAAATAATGGCAAAATTATATTTTAAATACGGATCCATGGGTTCGTCAAAATCCGCTCAGGCGCTGATAACAAAATTCAACTACGAAGAAATGGGTATGAAAGTATGGCTTCTAAAGCCGTCCACCGACACGAGAGACGGAGTCGACCTTATCCGGTCACGTATCGGTCTGTCTCAGCAGGCGGTGGTCATAACTCCCCAACAGGATATAGTTGAGCTGTACAAAAACGGGGTGGTCTGTGATGTGGTCATCGCTGACGAGTGCCAGTTTTTTACCACCGCTCAAATCGACGGGCTGCGTCAGCTGGTGGATGAGTATGACCTCCCTGTAATGTGCTTTGGTCTGCGAACGGATTTTCAGACTCATCTATTCCCCGGCAGCCTGAGGCTTTTTGAGATCGCGGATTCCATAACTGAAATCAAAAACATCTGCTCCTGCGGCTCAAAAGCCATTGTCAACTGCCGCATAGGAGCCGACGGCAGAGTCGTCACCGAGGGCGAGCAGGTTTTCCTGGGGGGCAACGACTCGTATGTTCCCATGTGCCATCGCTGCTGGAAAGAGCGCATTGCCCGGGAAAAGGCCGAGCAGGCGCAGGTCAGCGTCTTTTAGTCTTCGGCTGAATACAGATGCTCCGCTATCCTCAGCATAACAAGGTGGACGGCAGGCTCGTTTTTTCCGCCTTCGGGGATAATGATATGGGCGTTTTTGCGGCTGGGGTCCACATATTTTTCAAGCATGGGTTTAACAGTCGTCAGGTATTGCTGGGTGACCGATTCCAAAGTCCGTCCTCTGTCCCGAATGTCCCGCTTTATGCGCCGCAGGACCCTGACATCGGCATCGGTGTCGACAAATATGCGAAGGTCCATAAGCTGGCAAAGCTGGGGATTTTCCAACACCAGAATACCTTCTACAATAATAACGTCCCGGGGCTGAACGACAACAGTCTGGTCAGACCGGTTATGTACAGTAAAATCATAAACAGGGCAAACTATGCTTTGCCCTGATTTTAGCTGTGCAAGCTGGGTGATAAAAAGCTCGTTGTCAAAAGCGTCGGGACTGTCGTAGTTGACCTGGCATCTTTCTTCATAGGTCAGGTGGTCCAGGGCCTTATAATAATTGTCGTGGTTGACTATCACAACATCATCGCCGAACGCTTCGGCGATTTTTTTAGTAAGGGTGGTTTTGCCGCTTCCGGTGCCTCCGGCAATACCTATCACAAGTCGTTCCTTCATTGAATATCCCCCTCTGTCTCTATCTGTAATATATTAGCATATGAATTCGCATTGTTTCAACAGGAAATATGAATTTAAAATAAATATAAACATATATTAAATCTCGATGTTGAAAAATGTCGGAATACTTGTTATAATGTCCTTTGGTCAAATACATACCTGTGTTTGAACTCACATTTACATTGATGGAGGAAACTCAAAATGAAAAAGCTGATTTCCCTTCTTCTTGTGCTGTGCACGCTTTTCGCTCTGGCCGCCTGCACCAGCACCGAAGAAAAGACAGAGACCGATACCTATGAGATCGCTCTGGTAACCGACGTTGGCAACATCGACGACAAGTCCTTCAACGAAGGCACTTGGAACGGCG
>CAYLKH010000007.1:0-45118 GCA_964384255.1 uncultured Oscillospiraceae bacterium
GCTGTCCTTAGTACGAGAGGACCGGGATGGACAGACCTCTGGTGCACCAGTTGTCCTGCCAAGGGCACAGCTGGGTAGCTATGTCTGGACGAGATAAACGCTGAAGGCATCTAAGCGTGAAACTCCCCCTGAGATAAGATCTGCCACCCAGCGAAGGGTTAAGGCTCCACGTAGACTATGTGGTTGATAGGTCGGAGGTGTAAGTGCAGTAATGCATGTAGCTGACCGATACTAATAAGCCGAGGGCTTAACCTACGAAAGCAAGCAAGTCTTGGTTATGAGAACAGTTTTTGTGTTCAGTTTTTAGGGTACATAAGTATCCGAAAGGTGATATGCACCTTTAGCTCAGTTGGTAGAGCAACTGACTCTTAATCAGTGGGTCCCGGGTTCGAGTCCCTGAAGGTGCACCACATCCCACAGGGTGTGTTGCGCGCCCTGTGGGAACAAAGAAAACGGCCCGTTGGTCAAGCGGTCAAGACGGCGGCCTCTCACGCCGCAAACGGGAGTTCGATTCTCCCACGGGTCACCAATTTCCCCTTGACAAACTGAGCATCATGTAATATAATATTTGAGCTGTTTGCGGTATATCCGTTAACATAGTTGGTGTTGATTACGGTGAGGGTCCACCTGTTCCCATTCCGAACACAGAAGTTAAGCTCACTTGTGCCCACAATACTTGGCTGGCGACGGCCCGGGAAGATAGGTAACGCCAACACAACCCTGAGATTTTCTCAGGGTTTTCTTTTTTGTATCGTTAATTGAAAATCAGTATTCGAGCGTTTGAAATTTGAAAGGAGTTCGCCATGAAAGTCGGTATTGTTGGTGCCGGTACTATGGGCAAGGCGATTGCCGAGGTCTTTGCCCTTGCCGGGTGGAATGTGGTTTTGACTGATATTAGTATGGAGATTTCCCATAATGCGCAGGCTTCTATTGCTGCTTCTTTTAAGAAACGGTTTGACTCCGGCAAAATTTCTGCGGAAACAGCGGCTTGCGCCGAATTGATTGCCGCTGGAGAAATTGCAGATTGCCATGATTGTGATTTAATAGTTGAAGCTGCCGCTGAAAAAGCAGATATCAAAATGGATACATTTTCAAAGCTTGATCCTGTTTGCAAAACCGACTGTATTTTTGCATCGAATACGTCTTCTATTTCGATTACGCAATTGTCAGCTGGTATAACGCACCCGATTGTAGGTATGCATTTCTTCAATCCTGCCACAAAAATGAAGTTGGTCGAGATCATTTCCGGACTTAATACACCGGAATATGTTGTTGAAAGAGCCTGTGAAATCGCTGTTGAGATAGGCAAGGAACCAGTTCGTGTCCTTGATGACCCAGGATTTGTTGTTAATCGTATACTCACCCCTATGCTTAACGAAGCTATTAGTGTTCTTGCGGCTGGAACTGCGACCGCCGAGGACATTGATAAGGCGATGGTTTTGGGATGTAATATGCCCATGGGTCCTTTGAAGCTTTGCGACCTTTGCGGGCTAGATGTTGTACTTTCGGTTTGCAATACGTTGCAGTCTGAAACAGGCGATCCAAAATATCGGCCGCATCCGTTGCTTAGAAAAATGGTTCGTGCCGGTAAGCTTGGTATAAAGTCTGGCGAAGGCTTTTATTGTTATGATAAATGATTGAATCGTGAAGACAAACGTGGTATTATATTATAAATACAGATTTTGCAGGAGGAAACTCAAATGCACGACCAGATTTTGACCAGAGCTGAGGCTGCAAAGCTTATTCGCGATGAAGATTTTAAGCAGAAGGCTGTCCATTCTATGGAGCTTAGATTTAAATATGTTGACGCGTTGTACGCAGCTCTTGGTGAAAAGGCTTTGAAGATGTTTGTCGACCGGAGAGACTCTTTTATAGATTTATTCATTCCGGCTGAGGACAGAGAAGACGAGGAGCGCATGAATTGCATTAAGGCTGATATGCTTTTTTGCTATTATGTCTATGGTGCTGATTTTGACGAATATTTCCTGTTTGACCTTGAGTACAAACCTCATCTATTGCGTGATGAGTTCCTGACCCAGAATCACCGTAAATATTATGCAAAGATGTATAATCGTACGGAGAACAACTCCCTTTTCCGCGATAAGGACAGGACTGCTGTCAGGTTTAAGGAGTTTTATCATCGTGACGTTATTGCGGTTTGCTCGATTGATGATTTGGATGCATTACAGGAGTTTGTCAATAAGCATGACGAGTTTATCGTCAAGCCGCGCAGCGCTCATTTCGGTATGGGTGTCCGAAAAGCACGAGCATCTGACTTCAACTCCACCACTGATCTTTTGAACGACCTTATCGCGGAAGGTGAGGTAGTCGTTGAGGAGCTTATAAAGCAGTCTGACAGAATGGGCTGCCTGCATCCCCAGTCAGTCAATACTGTTCGCCTTATTACTGTCCTTGACAGTAAGGGCGAGTGTCAGTTCTTCTGCCCGCCATTCCTTCGTATGGGTCAGGGGGACGGGATCGTCGACAATGCCGGCGCCGGAGGGGTTGCCTGTTATGTTGATATCGACACGGGCCGTATTTACACCGATGGCGCAGATGAACACAATAATGTATATAAGATACATCCTGACACCGGTATTCGCATAAAGGGCTGGCAGGTTCCCGACTGGGAAGAAGCCAAAGAATTTTGCCGTGTTCTGGCCAATGTCGTTCCCGAAAATCGCTATTGCGGATGGGACCTCGCCCTGACTGACGAATGGGGTTGGATCATGGTCGAAGGTAACGACAATGCCCAATATGTTGTCCAGCAAATGATCGACAAGGTCGGCAAAAAGCAGCAGCTGGATCAGTGGATATAACGTTAATTTAATGTAAAAGAGCTAATTCCATCATTTTGGCGGAATTAGCTCTTTTGTTTTTGTTGTCCATCTCGTAAATGCAATGGTTGCTGATGAAATCAAGCTATTATGAGTGCCAAAATATTGAATTGGGATATTAATTATGTGAAAGGCAATGTTGATGAATT
Organism: uncultured Oscillospiraceae bacterium; assembly: GCA_964384255.1. Lineage (GTDB taxonomy): Bacteria > Bacillota > Clostridia > Oscillospirales > Oscillospiraceae > SIG469. The sequence continues at coordinate 2,987 of CAYLKH010000007.1, forward strand.
AACTGGGAATCAGCAAATCAAATACATAAATGATGGGTAATCATTATTTATGTTTTGGATATCTTGTCTTGACATCTGTTATCCCGAGCAGATAATCAACGCTTGTATCATAAAATTTCGCTAACTGAATCAAAACCGCTGTTGGTATGTCACGTTTCCCGGTTTCGTAGTGAGAGTAGCAAACTTGAGAACAGTTAAGATAACTGGCCATATCCTTCTGCTTGAGATCTCTATCTTCTCTCAAATCTCGTATACGTCTATACATTATTGTCTCCTTATTTAAGTACAAATTTAGTATAGACAAAACATTTTGTTATATTGACTTTTAAAACAAAATGTTATATACTGAGGTAACAAATCTTTAAAACGAAAAATAGGAGGAGAGTTTTCTATGGCATTGTTTGGTGGTAAAGCCAAAAATCAGGAATATGAAGAGCTGATATGGAACAAGCTTACTAATGGTGATGTGATAAAATTCTTGACCGCTTGGCTTCAAATCAGTGACGATGACGACGGTGACAAAGATTCCTTGTGGGCAATTATGCAGACCGATTATTACGATGATCGCAAGCGTACCGTGGTTGTGACAAGAGACACTGTTTGTATTTTTAAATGTAGCGTATCAGACCTTTACGAGGTCAGCAGTTCACTGAGGAGTGCAAGATTTGCGTTTGGTTTAACTACAAGCGGCGAAACTCGCGCAGAAGCAAAAAGGGCGAAGGCTAGTGAAGCAGTTGCCGGTTTAAAGAATACTGAAGGAATCTTTTTCAACTGCACAGATTGCGGTTTTAGCCCACTGTCAGCTTATGAGGATGAATCCAACGGCATCTCGGTTTCCAGAGAAAAAGTTATGAAGATTTGGGCAGTTGTTGTTAAAGCGTTGATGGAAAAGCTTTACAGCGACTTTGTATTTAGTAGCGTTGATTCCGACACGGAGATTTTTGGAACTACTGTCTATACATTCGGATATACCGTTCCCAGCTATAATTGGAAGTCTTGGTTTTAATGTGCAATTGATAATGGCGAACATGGTTATCATGATAATTAAAAATTGGTCATAAAAGGAGTATTCACAAAGAAAATTACAATCGAGAAAAATAATGGCAAAAAGATTATAGTCCCTAAGGGATATATGGCCAGCGGAGATTTCTTTAAGTGCCAGGAATGTGGGTATACAGTCCGTATGCGTGTACTTGGTGACAGGGCGACCTGCTCTCAGTGCGGAGGCGAAATGAAACGCATTTAATGAAACCGTTTTGCATAGTTGAAAAAAGAGCACAAATTGCGATGAAGAATGAATTGTTGCGCTATATTGAAAATGAAACGGGTGGTTTTTTGCTGGGATACTCAAATGAAAGATGCATCTCGGTGTTTGAAGCCACGGATAGTGGATATCAAGAGACGATTCATGAAACGGAGCATTTTGCATACGACCCAGTGTATGAAGAACACATTTGTACTATTCTGAGCGCTTTATATGACCCGCCATTGGAGGTTGTCGGCGTTTGGCACAAACACAATTCTATGGGAGAGGTTCCTTTTTCAAAAGCAGATGAACAGATTCACAGTCAGTTATTAAAAAACAATGTGCCTTGCATATCGCTTTTGTTTGAAATGGAGGATAAGGAAGCTATGCGCTATCAGGTGCGTGTGTTCTGGCTGTCGAACAATTGCAATCATATCGAGATAACTGATGATGTTATATGGAGAAAGGAGTGGACCTGATGGCAACATACGAAAATGCTGAAAAATACACATGTGGAAGCTGCACACATTTCATATTCGAAGGTGAACACGAAAAAGGTAAATGTATGCATTTTTACGAATACTATTGGCCAATAGACAAATGCAAAAACTACTGGGAAGAGGCACCAGACTGGTATAAAGGAAAACGCAAGATCGACAAGTAAAGAGTCAAGAAAATAGCGTCTAAACAAAAAAGAGATAATTCTGCCAATACGACAGGATTATCTCTTAAAACTTTAATGCGGTTAAAAATCAATGAAATTTACAGACTCAACTATCCCCTCCGAGGCTGCGACCAGATCTACGTGGGCCTGGCTGGCGGGATAGGCGGCGGCCTGCTCCATGGTTTCGAAGGTGATTATCTGGGCGACATCGCAAACGGCGTCCATGGGGAAGGGGGGATACATCACATTGTGGCCCACATGGCTGGTCAGGATATCGCTGTTCCTGGTGGGAACCTGGTTCAGCAGGGCTTCAAGCTGCTGTATCTGCTGCTGACCTTCGAGTGAGCTGGGCTGGGCGTTGATTTTATAAAGTGAAATATGAGTTACCAAAACGATCGCTCCTTATGATGTGTATTTATCCGGGTCGTTCTGATTATACAAAACCTAAAGCCATTTGTAAACAGGGATAGGTTCGTGGAACAGCCAAAACCTGAGCATATCGTCCAGCAATACGCCAAAACCCGAAAGGGGTATCCACAGCAGGAAAAAAAACAGGCATATCTGCCCGCGGAAATTCATGGGAAGCATACTGTAATCCCAAACTCCAAGCCCCAGCCATAAGTTAACTATGCTGCCGCACACCAGTTCGAGTGCGGTGGTCAGCACGGCACCCAGTATCGCCTGAAAGGGCAAAGCCAGGCTTGGCCATGCTTCGTTTAGCGAGCCTATAACAAGAAAACAAAGACCGCCCAGCACAAACATGCTGGGATGGGAACGACCCCGCCACAGCAGCTCCAAAGCCACGTAAAGCATTCCGCCGATGTAAAACATGATCAACGCCCGCCAAATGATAGATTTCAAGCAAATCCCTCCCATGGCATAGTATTTGCCGCGGGAGGGATTATATTACCCATAAAAGCAGGAGGACGGATAATCGAACAATTAAACGTTACCGGGTGGTTTTATGCCAATTGTTCGGAATCGACCCGGAAGTAACGATTTGACCCCGTGTCAATTAATATCTTCGCCCCGCATATATTTGGGCATAACTTTTATGAAAACAAGGGAGATTGCCGTAATTATCAGGCAGCAGAAGAACATATAGCCGATATTGTACATGGCAGAATAGACCCAGGTGTTGGTCATTTCCAGGTTCCAGAAGGTTTCGGGCATATATTCACCCCAAACTGTGGCTCCCACTACCCAATGAACGATAAAACGGGCCAGACTGGCAGTAAGGCAGCCCCAGATAAGCCCATTGGAGCGGCCTTTAAAAAAGCCTGCCACCCCAAGAACAGCGAAGGCGACCGCATAATCACCCAGCAGGGAGACCCAGCTGATGGCTATACCGTTGCCAAGAAAATATTGCAAAAGGCCAAAGCAAAAGCCCGCAAGGGTGCCGGGACCTGCGCCCCATCGTACAGCATAAATTACGATCGGGAGCATGGCTGCGTCTACTGAGCCGCCATAAGGAAAGCGATAGATGGTAAGGTAGCTTAGCAGTTGTGCCAGGGCTATCATGATCCCGGCTTCTACCAGAGAGCGGATATGGTTGTGAGTTTTTGTCATTGTGTGATCTCCTTTCAAATTGGAGCCACGGGCGGACGAAAAAAAGGACGTCCGGATATTGGACGTCCTGGTGACAGACTAAGATAATCAAAGTCGCATTTCCCTTCGCCGGCATTATCCGTAGCAGGTTCAAAGAGTTCGGAGCTGCGCTTTGCTCCATCTCAGCCGACTGATGCTGTCGGCACCCCGATGCATTATTAAACTGGAGATATATTAGCCCATTGAGCTTAATTTGTCAAGCAGGGATTTGAAATAATCCGGCAGAGGACAGCTCAATTCGACGGGTTCGCCGGTGGAAGGATGGATAAATCGCAGCTGCCTTGCGTGAAGGCACTGACTGCTTTGTCCAAGCTCGGGCTTTTTGCGGCCATAGACCATATCACCCAATATGGGATGGCCGATGGAAGCCATATGGACCCTTATCTGGTGGGTTCGACCGGTTTCGAGCTGACAGCGGATATGGCTATAGCCTCGATACTGGGCAATTACCTGATAGTGAGTGACGGCGCTTCTGCCGCCGGAGGAGACAACGGCCATCTTTTTACGGTCTACCGGGTGACGGCCTATGGGTGCGTCGATAGTCCCCTGATTTTCTTTCAGATGGCCGCAGACAATGGCTTCGTAAACGCGGCTGAGAGTATGGTCAGACAGCTGGTCAGCAAGCAGGCGATGAGCGTTGTCGTTCTTTGCAACGATCAGCAGCCCGCTGGTGTCTTTGTCGATACGGTGGACAATGCCCGGCCGAAGCTGGCCGTTGATCCCCGAAAGACTGCTTCCGCAGTGGAATAGCAGGGCATTGACCAGAGTCCCGTCGCTGTGACCCGGGGCAGGGTGGACCACCATTCCCTTGGGCTTGTTGATAACAATAACGTCACTGTCCTCGTATACCACGGTCAGAGGAATGTTCTGAGCCACGATATCTACCGGCTCCGGTTCAGGGAGCGCAAGCTCGTATACCGCGCCGTCGATAGTGCGACTGTTCTTTTTCTGGGGCTTACCGTCCAGGGTGACGGCTCCGGATTGAAGAAGATCAGCCGCCTGAGAGCGGCTGATACCTGACTCGAGAGCGATGAAAACATCCAGTCGCTGATCGGCTTCTGTGGCTCTAAGCTTCATGGCTGTCACCACTACCCGGCAGTTTCCGGGGTTCCTCGTAAAATTTTAAAAAGTAGATACAAAAAGCAATGCCGCCGCAGACAACAAAAATGTCGGCTACGTTAAAAACCGCAAAGTTGATAAAGGTGGGTTCAAACATATCAACCACATATCCAAGGAAAATGCGGTCGATCAGATTGCCGATAGCTCCGCCGATGATGAAAACCAGCGACCAGATGCCAAAGGGATGGGTCACCCGACGGGTGGCCAAAACAAAAATCAGCGCCAGGGTAACGGCTATGGTTATGGCAATGAGAGGCCAACGCATACCGGAGAACATGGAAAACGCGGCTCCGGTATTGCGCACATAGGTGAGCCTGATGATGCCGGGAAGCAGCTCGACAGTGCTGCCAAGGGAAAGATTGGTCGTAACAAGAAATTTGACAAGCTGGTCAAGCCCGACCAAAAGAAGAACTGCTGCGGCGTAAAGCATGTATGCCTCCTGAATAGTTACTTGTTAAAATCGTAATCCTTGCCAAACTGGAGATCGATAAATTCGAACTTTGAGGTTTTTTGAGAAACGGGCTTATCTTCCTTTTCACCGTTAGCTGCCCGCAAAATTTCGGCAAAAACATCGTTAGTGTTGTCCTCCGGTGCGGGATCGCTGCCGGGAAGAGGAGGAAGATCCTCGGATTTGAAGCGCATAATAAGGGTGTCGCCGCTTTTGAAGTCGCTGTCGTCAGTTGTTTCGGGAGAGGTGGCCTCGCTGACATCGGCAGACTCGTCGGCTACAGGGACATCAGGAATGTCAGAAGAGGTTTCGCTGACAGGCTCTTCGACGATTGCCGCATCGACGGGAACTTCTTCGACTCTGGCGGCGGGTTCCGCGGCTGCTGGGGCAGCGGCCTGGCGCACAGCGGTGGACTGGGAAAGGTCAACAGCAGTAAGCTCGTCCAACAGCTGGAGATGCTGGGCGCATATCTGCTTTACCCGATCTACATAGTTGGAGGTCAAGGCTCTGGCGCGATTGAGGCGGTCTTCTTCGGCCGAGGTCTCGGCCTTGTATCTGACGGCGTAGGTAGAAGCTTCTGCCTGCGCCTGCTGGATCATAAGGGCGCATTTCTGTTCGGTTTCAGCCATGAGCTTTGCGGCGGCGGCCTTAGCCTCGGCCAGCTGCTGCTTTGCGGCCTCCTGCTCCCGGCGATATTCCTCGATGGTTTCCACAAGCACCTTCATCTTGCTTTTGAGGGTGTTGTTTTCTTTGTGCATAGCGGTAAAATCCAGCGCCGCCTGCTCTATAAATTCGTCGACGGAAGCCATGTCGTATCCGCCGAACACGGCTTTGTCGAAGACGATCTGTCTCATTTCCTGGGGTGTCATCATAATATTGAACCGTCCTTAATCAGTTATAAAGTCCGCTGTTTTCCAGCTCATCCATAAGCTCGCCCATAATGTCGACATTGAAGGGGGTGAGGATATATGTGCTGACAGCGACCTTTTTTATCTTGCCGTCCAGCGCATAGGTAACTCCGCTTAAAAAGTCGATAAGCCTGCGGGCGATGTCTTTGGGGGTGGATTCAAGATTGAGAACGACTGTCCGGCGGGAGCCAAGATGGTCGGCGATCTCGGATGCGTTTTCAAAGTTGATGGGATTAACAAGAACCACCTGAAGCTGAGTGGTGGCAGGAATAGTCACTACCTTGTTGGAGCTTTCTGCGGCGGGGGCGGCAGAGTGGCTGTATCTGGGAGCCTGCTCGGCCTTTGTAAACTGGGGTTCGGTGTTGGCCGAAGGAGCAAATTCGTCAAACTCCTCGTCATCGTCTTCGGCATAGGGCCGGGCGATCTTTTTAAGCTGATCCATGAAACCCATAATTCGGTTACCTCCGTGTTTATTTGATGCGCAAAAGCGCGGTTTTATCTGGTTGAATAGTCTCGGGGTCCGAATATGCCGGACCCTACTCTGACGATGTTGGCGCCTGCTGCAATAGCGTATTCAAAGTCGGCGCTCATGCCCATGGACAACCAGTCCATAGCTACATTATCGTATTTTTTTGCTTTTATGTCAACATAAAGGTTATGCATTTGTTCAAAATATCTCAAACTTTCTGCCGGGTCTTCCGTTTCCGGAGGCACCGTCATCAGGCCGGTGACCTTCAAGGCGGGGAATCCGGCAGCAGCTTCCAGCAACGCCGGAAGCTGACAGGGTTCGACCCCGGACTTGGAAAGCTCGCCGCCAATATTGACCTCGATCAGCACTGGCTGGACCAGCCCCTGAGAGGCGGCGCAGCGGTGGATCTGTTCCATCAGGCGAAGGCTGTCCACCGAATGGATGAGGGAAACCCTGCCTGCTACCTGCTTTACCTTGTTGGTTTGCAGATGACCAATAAAATGCAGAGGCGCTCCGTCATAAGCATGGTCAGCAAGCTTGGCGGTCATCTCCTGAACGCGGTTTTCGCCGCAGGCATCAACACCTGCGGCGACAGCCGCCATGACAGCCTCAGACGGCATGGTCTTGGAGGCTGCCAACAGCATAATATCCCCGGGATCTCTGCCGGCTTTGACGGCGGCTTCGCTTATACGGCTGCGGATCCGGGCCACGTTGGTTTTGATATGTTCGTACAAATCAGTCTATTACCTTTCCGTTGTATAGATTTCGGCCGGCGGTTATTACCTCGTCGCCTGCCCAGAGATTGCCGGTTGAGGAGGTGTCCTCGGCCACAACATAATAGTCGCCAGTTTCAGATATTATGTCAACATATTTTAAAACTGCGTTGCGGGCTTCAACAACATAGACGCAGGTATTGCCATCCTCATCCATGCGAAGAGAGCTTTTGGGAATTCTGAGCCCGGAATAGCTGTTAAAAATTATGTCAACCGATACCTGCCGGTATACCGTTGTTTCGGAAAGCTGACGGTCGCTGGAGAAGACAACCAGACAGCGGCCTTTTTCGGAAAGGCCTATACGCTCAACATCCATTTCGACCTGAAGCCCTTCGGAAAAGCGGACAACAACGCTGCTGCCCAGCTCAAGAGCGCTGTCATAGTCCATTGCGGCCAGAAGATACCAGCGGCTGGAGGATATGAGCTTGCCAATACCGCTGGCGGTATCCTGCCCGGCCCTGGCAAGCTCATCAAATTCCTCAAGGGTAAGGGCGCTTAAACGGTCGATGGTAAGGACCGATTCGTAGCCGTCGACAATGGATGAAAATACGCCGGAGATCGAGGCTTTTATCTCCTCAGAATCGTTGACCGCAAGATCCTGAAGGGCGGATAATTGGGCATCGATCTGCTCAAGCTGCTCTTCAAGCTCCTGGGAATTGCCGTATATGTAGTGGCGGGACAGAACCAGCGATCGAAGTTCGCTGGCTGCGCTGGACAGCCCGGTCAGCGATGACGAGGCTACGTCGGCGTTCAGCTCCTTGATCGAAAGGATTATCTGATCGTCAAGAGTGCTGGAATCCGAAATGCTCAGGTTGCCAGATACGGCGTTTTCCAGCTGAGCTTTCCGTTTTTGCAGCGAATCGATCTCGCTTTGGCGGGCTTCGGCGTGTTCGTCACGATAGGCCATGGCGATGGTTTGTCCAACACCGACTTTCTCGCCCTCGTCCCGTGTCAGGCTGATGATATCGGAGCTGGAATAAACCACCGTTTCGTCCCTGACAGTGTATCCGGTGACTGTGGACGAATCATAAGCCTCGTATTTGACTGCATAGGCGGTTTTGAAGGGATTCATCATGGCAGACAAAACGTTCACGGCAACGTAGATAATAACAGCCGCGAAAAGCAGAATCGATATTGAATTCAGGGTTTTTGTCTGCTTCATAACGCTCTCTCCTGCGGTCAGTTTCCGGCTCTCAGGTCTATGGCTTTTGCCGGGATAATGGTAGATATGGCGTGCTTATACACCATCTGCTGCCTGCCGTCAGAATCGACAGTGACAACAAAACTGTCGAACCCGGTGATCATACCCCGAAGCTGAAACCCGTTAACAAGAAACACAGTCACCTGGATGTGATCCCTGCGGATCTCGTTGAGGAAATTATCCTGCAAATTTACTGTTTTTGACATAGCTGCCATCCTTTCTGTTTGTGATAAAAAGATTCTATCACCGCTTATGTGTCGAAAGAAAGGAAGACAGGTCGGGAAATATAAAAAATGGAAAATAATTACAACAAACTGCTGACGTATTCGGCAGCCTTTGATACCAGCGCGTCAAAATCCACGGGTTCAGACATGGTCAGCCAATGGATCGATCCGTCTCGCCGGAGCCAGGTCAATTGCCGCTTGGCGTAGCGGCGGGAACCCTGCTTAACGGCTGCGCAGGCCTGTTCGAGAGTCATGTTGCCTGACAGGTATTGGGAAAATTCTTTATATCCGATGGCCTGTAGAGCTGTCCCGCCGCTGCACTGATCGAGCAGCTGACGAACCTCGTCTATCAGCCCTCTCGAAAGCATTATGTCAACCCGGCGGTCGATCCGGTCATAAAGCTCCTGGCGGTCGTCAAAGTTGAGTCCGATTTTGATGGCATCGTACCGGGCGGGAAGTTCCCGGGTCTCCCGGTCGTGCTGGGATATGGTTTTGCCTGTCGACAGCCAGACCTCTGCCGCCCGGATAATGCGCTTATGGTCATTAGGGTGGAGCCGTTCATAGCTTTCGGGATCGTGTTCTTTCAATATCTGGCGTATGCTGTCGATACCGTCGGCCTTTGCTCTGGATTCGAGCTGACCGCGCAGATCGCTGCTTTTGGCCTGCCCGGAAAACTGGCGACCGCTGATAAGGGCATCGACATACAATCCGGTCCCGCCAACGATCACAGGCAGCTTTCCGCGAGAAATTATGTCAACTACGCAACGGTCAGCTTCCTGCACATAGCGAGCGACGGAATAGGTTTCCGAAACGTCGCATACGTCCAGCATATGGTGGGGGATACCGCCCATCTCGGACCGGGTCGGTTTTGCGGTGCCGATATCCATTCCGCGATAGATCTGCATGGAGTCGGCGGAGACGACCTCGCCGCCAAATATCCGGGCGAGAGCCACGCCCAGGGCGGTTTTTCCCGATGCGGTAGGACCGAGGATACACAGAAGCTTGTTCATGGGCTATATCCTTTTAAACTGTTTTTCGATAGAGCTTCGGCTAAGCTCGATGGCAACGGGACGACCATGGGGGCAGTATCTGACATCGGGGTCGGTCAGTACCTGACGGGTAATGGCCTCCAACTCGGCAAGACCGCTGACATCACCGGCCTTTATGGCGCTGCGGCAGGCCAGTGTGTGCAGAAGCTCGTCCCTCAGCTGGCCGGGGTCGAGACGGCGGCCTTCGAGCAGCGCCTGAGCCATCTCGCCCAGCGCTGCTTCGCAGTCGTCTCCGTTGATGTCCGCAGGGACGCTGCGGACCACAAGACTGCCTCCCCCAAAATCGGAAATGTCATATCCAAAGGAACTGAGAAGCTCCAGATTCGAGATAAGGATATCCGCCTCCTCGCCCCTGGGAGTAAAAATAACGGGTAAAAGCAGATTCTGACTGATGATAGCAGAGGCATCTTTTTTGTATTTGTTAAAAAGTATGCGCTCGTGGGCAGCGTGCTTGTCAATAAGTAATATGCCGTCTGCCTGCTCAACAATGATATAGGTTTTGTGGGCTTCGCCTATGACTCTGAAATATGGCTCGTCCGGCCCGGCCTCAAGACTGGTTTGAACAGCAGGCCGAGACTCCGGATGCTCAGACTGAGGGGCGGTCGACTCTTCGCGAAGAGGAACGCCGGGGACAGTGAGCCGGGAGCTTGGAGCATATGAAGCGGGGGATGGCTCAACAGGGTCACTTTGCACAGCGGGAGTCGGCTGACTGACCGGCTGGACCGGAGCTATGGGAGCTGCTTTTGGAGATGGGATATCAAAGGGGGAGCGGGTGTAGTCGCCCAGCTGAACGGTGGAGCCGCGGCGCTCGGTAATAAACGGCAGCGGGGAGCTGCTTTTCTTCTGCTCTGCTCCGGAAGAGGAAGAATATTGCTCCTTATATTGCTGGGAAGACATGGTTTTGAAAAAGCTGTCGGCTCTGGGTTCGGTTTTGAACTTTACCTCCGGATGGCCGGATTCGGCTCCCAGAGCGGCCATGACGCAGTGATAAACGGCATCAAAAATGTCGCTGTCCCGCTGGAACTTGACTTCGGTTTTGGCAGGATGGACATTAACGTCAACTGAACTCAGGTCTATCTGGATGTGCAAAACGCAGGATGGGAAACGGCCCGTCATAATACGGTTTTTATATGCCTGCTCAAGAGCGGCCTGAATAGTGGTGGATCTTATGCTCCTGCCGTTGACAAAAAAGTGCTGCCAGCTCCGGTTACCACGGGAGGCGGTGGGGCCGGAAACAATGCCGTCGACAGTGATTTTGTTCCAAACACCGTGACACTTAAGGGAACTCATGGCAAAATCCCGGCCCATAACGCTGTAAACCGCGCTTTCGAGCTTGCCGTCGCCGGGGGTATGAAGCTCCTCGCGACCGTCCCTTATAAGGCGGAAGGAAATGTCCGGTCTGGAAAGAGCGAGCCTGGTGACAACGGTGGAGATATATCCGGCCTCGGCGGAATCCTTTTTCATAAATTTCAGCCTGGCGGGAGTGTTGTAAAACAGCTCACGGACGATGATGGTGGTCCCCTGAGGGCAACCGGCAACGTCGTTTTCCAAAACCTCTCCGGCTTCAAGATGGAGAGAAGCACCCTCGGCCTGGTCGGCCTGCCTCGTCAGCAGATCGATCTTGGATACCGCAGATATGGCGGCCAGCGCCTCGCCCCGAAACCCCAGAGTACCTATGCAGCCCAGATCGACGGCGGTTTTGAGCTTGGATGTGGCGTGACGCAAAAAGGCGGTGGCAGCCTGATCCCGGGGGATCCCGCAGCCGTCATCGGTAACGCGGATATAGCTCATGCCGCCGTTTTGGATCTCGACGGTGATGGCGGTGGCTCCGGCATCTATTGAGTTTTCAGCCAGCTCCTTGACTACGGAGCCGGGGCGCTCCACAACTTCGCCGGCGGCAATAAGGTCGGCGACATGGGGAGCAAGCTGGATAATTTCTGACATGGCGATAGCTCCTTATTACAGCCCTATGCTCATAAGACTGAGGGCCGATGCGTTGATCATCATGTGCAGGGCGATGGGACAGAAAATGTTGTCGCCCTTTTCATAAGCAAAGCACAAAGCAATGGTGGGAGGCAGATATTGGATAAGGTTAACGAGTATGGTCCAATCCGGCGAAACCAGAGCGTAGGACCAGACATGGATGATCGAAAAGCATATAAAGCTCATAACATAGGCAAAGCCCCGGCTTTTTTTGCGGAAAAATCCAAAAATGACGCCACGGAAAAGAGCCTCTTCCGCCAGCGGTCCCAGCAGCACAGCGCCGATGGTCATTATCTTGCTGGATTGGGAATATAGCTGAGACACATAATCGTTGTTGGGATTGTCCACAACCCCTACGGAAGCTGTGATAACCAGGTTGACAACCAGGTTAAGCGCAAAGTAGACAATAAATCCCCACGCAATGCCCAAAATAGAGCGGAACAGTTTCTGGAGGAAGGAATACAGGGAGCGGGAAAGAAATTTGTGGAAGGCTACAACGGAAAAAATGAAGTTCATATAGAAGTATACAAGATTTACGTTCAGCTGGGTGACTGCGATGCCCAGCTTATGCAGAACGAACTGGATAATAACTCCGTTGAAGATAAGATAGAAGGGGAGAAAAACAAAGCCTGCTATGTATTCGCCCCGGGTCATGGAAATAGTTAGCTTATTGTTCATTGATAATACCTGATCCAAAAAGAGGTTAGGGGAGCCGGATCATTGTCCGGCAATTTTTTTCAGTTCAAACAGAAGGTTCATGGCCTCGATGGGGGTCAGCACGTTCAGGTCCACAGCCCTGAGCCGCCCCACCAGCTCACTGCCGGAAACGTCGGCAAAGCTCATCTGGGCCTGCGGCTCCGCAGCGGCAGACACGGCGGGAGTGCCGGGAACGCTGCCCTGCTCAAGCTCGGAAAGGATCTGCCTGGCCCGTTTGATGACCCGGTCGGGTACGCCGGCCAGCTTTGCGACCTCGATACCATAGCTGTCGTCGGTCCCGCCCCTGACTATTTTGCGGAGAAAGATGATTTCGTCGCCCCGTTTTTTGACGGCTATGTTGTAATTCTTGACTCCCGGAAGCTCTGCCTCAAGACAGGTCAGCTCGTGGTAATGGGTGGCAAAAAGAGTTTTGACATTCAGCTTAACGGCCACGTGTTCAAGAACGGCTCGTGCGATGGCCATTCCGTCAAAGGTGGAGGTGCCGCGACCGATCTCGTCCAGTATCAGCAGAGATTTGGAGGTGGCGCAGCGCAATATGTTGGCGACCTCGGTCATCTCGACCATAAAAGTGGATTTGCCCGAGGAAAGATCGTCGGATGCGCCGATGCGGGTAAATATTCTGTCCACTATCCCGATGCGGGCATATCTGGCGGGGACAAAGCTGCCGATCTGCGCCATAAGCACTATAAGAGCGACTTGACGCATATATGTGGATTTGCCTGCCATGTTAGGGCCGGTTATTATTTCGGTGGTGTCGCAGCTGCCGTCGATAATGGTGTCGTTGGGGACAAAAAGACTGTCGGACATCATCTTTTCGACTACCGGATGGCGGCCATCTCGAATCTCAATGGCTGCCGAAACATCGACCTCCGGCTGGCAATAGCTGTTTTTAACGGCGACCTCTGCCAGAGAACACAGCACGTCCAGCTCGGCAATGGCGGCGGCGGTGGACTGGATCCTGGCCATCTGGGCAGAAATGCTGTCCTTAATTTCGATAAAAAGCCTGTATTCCAGCGAGGTTATACGCTCGCTGGCGGTCAGAATGTCGGACTCAAGCTCCTTCAGCTCCGGGGTGATGTAACGTTCGTTGTTGGCCAGAGTCTGCTTGCGGATATAGTCGCCGGGGACTGTGCCGGTATAGCTTCGGGGGACCTCAATATAGTAGCCGAAAACGCGGTTATATCCGGTTTTTAGCTTGGATATGCCGGTACGTTCCCGCTCTCTGGCTTCGATGTCCAAAATGGCGGTAGCTCCGCCGTCGATAAGCTGATGGAGCCGGTCTACCTCCTGGTCATATCCCTGGCGAATAAGGCCGCCTTCCCGGATGGTGATGGGAGGCTCGTCTACAATGGCGCGATCAATAAGCTGCATAATGTCGTCGAGGGGGTCAATGGCGGCAGTAAGCTCGGTGAGTCTGCGGCTGGTAAGGCAGCCGGCCAGCTCAAGGACTTTTGGCAGGACAGATGCGGAGACTGAGAGGGAAATAAGGTCTCGTCCGTTGCAGGAACCATATACTATGCGGCCAATAAGCCGCTCAAGGTCGTTTATGTTTCTCAGGGCCAGCCGAAGCTCGCTTCTTACAACGGTGTTACCCACCAGCTCGGCGACAGCAGCGCTGCGTCTGCGGATGTCAGCCACGTTTAGCAGTGGCTTTTCCAGCCACGAGCGGATCATTCTGCTGCCCATGGGGGTTTTTGTGCTGTCCAGGACCCAAAGGAGCGATCCCTTTTTGTCTCTTCCCCGGAAGGTTTCGGTCAGCTCGAGGTTTTGGCGGGCGGTAATATCCAGCTCCATAAAGCGTCCGCTGAGATAATGTTCAAGCCGGTTGATATGGGAAAGATCGTTTTTCTGACTGCTGTGGAGAAATGCCAGCAGCCCGCCCACAGCGGAACGCAGGCAGCTTTCGTCAAGAGATACGCTGCCAAAATGCTGGGAGATCAGCGCGTCGCATTGATCGGCAGAAACAGATTCAAGGTTTTCGACGCAGCATTGCAGCCGCTGCTTAAGAGCGTCTGTGATCTGGGCGCATTGGGCAGCGTCCTCAGACAGCGCGACCTCAGCGGGAGAAAACCTTCCCAGCTCATTAACGATCCGGTCAACATTCTGGCTGGAGGAGGCAAAGGCTTCGCCGGTGGACATGTCGATAAAGCAGATTCCGAATCCGGATCTGTCCTTTACTATAGAACAGATATAGTTGTTTCGACTTTCGTCAAGCATCGAGCTGTCGATAAGGGTGCCGGGGGTGATGGTGCGGACTATCTCCCGCTTAACAAGCCCCTTGGCCAGGGCGGGATCTTCGACCTGTTCGCATATGGCGACCTTGTAGCCTCTGGAGATGAGACGACTGATATATGACTCGCAGGAATGGTAAGGAATACCGCACATGGGGATCTGGTCTTCCTTGTTGGACTTTTTGTCCCTGGTGGTCAGCACCAGATCCAGTTCTCTTGAGGCGATGCGGGCGTCTTCGTTGAACATTTCGTAAAAATCGCCCAGACGGAAAAACAGGATACAGTCCTTGTTTTGCTCTTTGATTTCGAGATATTGCTTCATCATGGGGGTAAGCTCAGACATATTGACCTCCGTTGATCAGTTGGAAAGGGCCTCGCCTGTCAGTGACCAGGTGTTGTGGCCGGTTATCTTAACGCTTACAAAATTGCCTATCATGCTGTCGTCCCCGGTAAAGCGGACAAGACGGTTACCATCAGTGCGGCCGCTCAGAGGATAGCGAATATCGTCGCTGTGGCCATCGGCCAGAACGCGATAGGTTTTGCCAACATAGGCTTCGTGACGCTGGGCAGAAATGGTGTTTTGCAGCTGGACCAGACGGTCAAACCGTTGCTGGATGACCTCTTTGGAGGCGGTCTGCTCCATTTTTGCAGCGGGAGTTCCCACGCGGGGAGAGTATATGAAGGTAAACAGCGCGTCAAAACCGACCTGCTGCACCAGATCAAGAGTAGCCTGAAAATCGTCCTCAGTCTCGCCGGGGAAGCCGACAATAACGTCGGAGGTAAGAACGATGTCGGGCATAACGGAGCGGGCATAATTTACCAGCTCAAGGTAGCTTTCGGCGGTATAGCGACGATTCATCAGTTTCAGTATGCGGTTGCTGCCTGACTGGAAAGGAAGGTGAAAGACCTTGGCTACCTTGTGGCAGCGGGCCATGGTGTCGAACAGCTTCTTTGAAGCGTCCTTGGGGTGAGATGTCATAAATCGCAGAACAAAATCTCCGTCCAAATCGTTTATCATAGCGACCAAATCGGCAAAATCCATATTCAGCCCCAGATCTTTGCCGTATGAGTTGACGTTTTGACCCAGCAGAGTGATGTCTTTCACTCCGGAGGCGATAAGCTCCTTAGCCTCGGCAACAACATCCTCGGGCAGACGGCTGCGCTCACGGCCTCGGACGTAGGGTACAATACAATAGGTGCAGAAATTGTTGCAGCCATACATGATGCTGAGCCATCCCTTGACACCGGATTCCCGCAAAACGGGCTGACCTTCGGCAATATATCCGTCGCAGTCTTCGATGTCGATGACCCGCTTCTTTTCGGAAAGAACGTTGTAAAGCAGCTCCGGGAACCGCCACTGAGCGTGGGTCCCAAAGACAAGGTCTACATGACGAAAGCTTTTTCTGATGCGTTCGGCAATATGGGGCTGCTGAACCATGCAGCCGGTTATGCAAATGGTCTGGCCGCCCTTGCGGCGCTTGGTGTGAACAAGAGCGCCAACGTTGCCAAAGACCCGATTTTCGGCGTTTTCTCTGACGGCGCAGGTGTTGATAACGATAACGTCGGCCAGAGCCTCGTCGTCTGTCTGTTCAAAACCCATTTCAGTCAGCCAGCCGCGGATACGCTGGGAATCGGCTTCGTTTTGCTGACAGCCATAGGTGTCCACCATGGCAAGGGGGGCGGAGCCGTCGTGGGCAAACAGTTTTTTTATTTCAGCGGCAAACTGATGCTGCCGGGCAATTTGTTCGTCGGTGGTACGGATCAAGATGTGACCTCCAAATAAGCATTTTTCAACACTTTATTATAACACAAAGCTGACTGATATGCAATTGCCGTGGGGCGGCAATTGAAAAGGGGCTTCTCGACCTCCAGACATACAAAACAACCAGACACCCACAACGGGGCATCTGGTTGTCTGGCACGCCTGAAGGGACTCGAACCCCCAACCCTCAGAACCGGAATCTGATGCTCTATCCATTGAGCCACAGGCGCTTATTTACCATGTGATTATAACATTTTGCCCATGATTAGTCAAGCTAAATCAATCGGCGCAATTCAGCGTGTCAAAATAGTCCATTGGACTATTTTGACACGAATTTTGCGGCCTTCGGCAGCGCACTCAAAAGGTCGCCGCGCGTCCTTTTTCGCACGTTTGAAGGCCGAGTGGAGAAATTTTCGACGTACACGCCGCCGGAAATTTCATATGTGAATTTTTTCGCCGCTAACGCGGCGAACTCTACGAGGTTTTTTGACGTCTCAATCGCGCCGATTCAATAAAATCGGCGCGATTATCAGTTAATCAAAAAGGTGTTCAGGGAACTGCTCATAGGCAGGGTACCGCTCCGGGGGAAGAGGAGGTTTTTCGACAGCTTCGTCGCCATCGTCTGCCAGAGCAGCAAGGCCGCCAAGGATACATATTTTGTCGCCATACTGAGCCGTCAGGGCAGGGATATCGTTGCAGTCGGCCTGAGCCTCCCATGCGCTGGCGCCCATCTCCACCATATCGCCTACCAGAGGGCCTACCTTGCCGCAGCTATGCTGGACCACCAGTGCGCCGCCAGCCAGAACGCAGTCGTAAATGCGCTTGATATGGGGTTTTATGACCTGACGCCAAAGCTCGGGGTTCATAAAGGTGCTGTTGGCCGTACCCCAGTCGTCGTGGATGTTTACAACGTCGGGCTTTGCGATCTCCATGGCTTTGGTAAGCAGAGCAATCTTGTAATCGGCAATGGCCCCGATAAGGTCAGAAAACTCCTCGGGTTCGCTGATAAGATCCACCAGACAGTCTTCAAAGCTGGTCAGACAGGTGGCTCGCTCGAAGGGACCCATATAGCTGGTGAGGGTGACCGCGTACTTATCCCGGTCGATGGCCTGGCTGTCCTTAATAAAGTCGCTCCAATCCAGCTTTTCGATGTTGGGGATTTTCAGCTCGTCTTTCCAGCTGTCGATATCGCTGTATCGGGGCTTCTGGTTCAGAGTATAGTGGCTGGCCTGAGCGGCGGCGGTCCAGTGAACGCCAAAAGCGTCATATCCTGTGCTGCCCATTCCCCGTTCACAAACAGGCAGTTCAATGTTTTTGATACCGAACAGCCCCGGGTTCATGGTGAAAAACATGGTGGGAACTCCACATTCCCGGCCGGGGTTTCGCAGACTGTCCAGTACTGATTCTCTATCTGTCATGGTATATCCTTTCTCGGAAAAGCTCTGACTCAGGTAACCGACGGCCAAAGCCTGAGCAAATGATGGCCGGATGATTCTGCGCTCTGCTGCCTGGAATTTCCTTGAAATAAACCAGTTATTCCCGCCAAAATCCTGCCTGCATAACTGAAAATCCTCTCGCCCATAGTTCACCCCTGATCTTAATCATCGGTTACTCAGTTTCCTGTTTACATTATATTTCAAATATTCAGCATTGTAAAGCAAAACTAAAAATCCGCATATAGTTGCTTTTATGATTGTTTACATGTCAAACTAAATGCATTATAATAATTATTGTTCAGGCAAATATAAAGAAAATGAGAAAGGAAATGAAAAAATGGCATATGTAATAGATCAGGCCCATTGTACCTGTTGCCACAGGTGCCGAGTGGAATGTCCCGTTCAGGCTATCACCTTCCGCAATGCCAAATACTGGATCGACCCGGACAAATGTGTTGACTGCGGCCACTGCGTCGAGGTCTGCCACAACGAGGTCATATCCAACCCCGATATCCCGCCCAAAGCAGTTGAACCTCACGACAAAATTGTCAAAGAATGCGACATCTGCGTTATCGGCGGCGGCGCTGCCGGTACCGCTGCTGCTGCCCGCGCTTCCGAAAACGGAGCCAGGGTCATAATGCTGGAAAAAGGCAAGGAAGTTGGCGGCAGCGCATGGTATGCCCATATGTTCAAATCTCACTGGTCCGTATGGCACGAAGCGGCCGGTATCGCTGACCCCAGAGAGCAGGTCATTCGCCAGTTTGAACAGAAAACTCAGGGCAAGGCCGATGTTGAACTGCTGAAAAATCTGCTGGATGCCGACGTTGACCTGGTCAACTGGCTTATTAAGGACCATGACCTGGGCAAAGACTATGTTCTTGGACCCTTCGGCCCCGGTGGAGCTATGGGCCTTGTCAGCACTTATCACAACGATTATAACGCTATCCGTATCGATACCACTATCGGACCCGGCGGCAACGGCTGGTGGATGTGCCTTAAGCTGCTGAGCATTCTTGAAAGCAACGGCGGAGAAGTTCTGTATCACACTCCTGCCAAAAAGATCCTGCTGGACGACGAAGGAAAGGTCTGCGGCGTTCTGGCTCAGGACGAAGGCGGCGAGGTAGAGATCAGGTGCAAATCCGTCGTTGTGGCGGCCGGTGCCTTTACCCACAACAAAGAACTGATGAACCGCTTCCAGCCCCTGTTCTACGACGACGAGGGCAAGGAGCCTGTCCATCTGTTTACCTGCGCCCACTGTACCGGCGACGGTATTACCATGTGCGAGGAGATCGGCGCCGACGTGGACTACGAAAACCGTCGTGTCAATCTGTTCGGCCCTGCCCGCCATCCCTATCCCTGCGTTACCCTCAACGCCAGCCGTGGCATGGGCAGCGTAAACGTTAATGCCGAGGGCGAACCCTATCAGGCATCCTTTGGTATGACCGAGGTCAGCCCCCTGACCTTCCAGCCCAAGCGCTACATATGGTCGATTATGGACCACGCAATGGTCGTGGATGCTATCGAAAGCTCCATGAACCCCACCACCAAAGACGTTGTAGACATCGATCTCGACAAGTTCTTTGCAAAATGGCCGGAAGTTCTGGACGAAGAAGAAGCCGCAGGCAGCCTTGTCAGAGCAAACAGCATTAAAGAACTGGCTGAAAAGCTGGGATTCGATCCTGACAAGATCCAGGCTATTGTCGACGAGAGCAACGCCAACAGCGGCAAGATGATGATGGGCCCCCCTCCCGGAGGCGACGAGGGCGAAGGCGGCCCCGGCGGCCCCGGTGGTCCGGGCGGTCCTGGCGGCGACGGCGAAGGCGAGATGCTGCCTATGGGCGGTATGATGCCCGAACCCAGGAAGGTCGAGCAGGCTCCCTTCTACGCCTTTAAGCTCAAACTGTTCCACGAGAATGCCGTTGGCGGTATGAAGACCAACTCCGTTACCAACATTCTCGACAAAAACGGCGACCCCATCCCCGGACTTTATGGCGCTGGCGACAATATCCGCGGCATAATGCTGCCCGGTGCTATCGGCGTTCAGTATATCGAAAACGTTCTCAGCGCGCTGACTGTAGGCTTCTGTAGTGGCTATGTTGCCGGTCAGCAGGCCAGCAAATACGCAGGCAAATAAATAAGTGACCCCAGGTACCCCCTGATTTGATCCCTGGTCACCAAATGCTCCCCATAGTGCAGACCGCAGATCGGCTGCGCCATGGGGAGCTTTTCGGAATAGGGGAACGGTAGAGAAAAACCGACGGGCAGAGGGGAAACGGAGCGGCTTTACCAGAGAATGAACAGGGTGATCATTTACAGTATTGTGCGCGGTATTCGCTGGGGCTGATGCCAACAGCGCTTTTGAACCGGGTGTAAAAATATGAATAATTGCGGAAACCGCATTTTTCGGCGGCCTCACCGATGGGAATAGACGGGGTTTGCAGCAGTCGTTTGGCGCTTTCCAGCCGAAGCTGGAATATATATTCCGTAAGGGTCATGCCGGTACCGCTTTTGAACATCCGGGCCAGAGCACTTTGGCTCAGATGGACCCGGGAGGCCAGCTCCTGACGGGTAAGCTCCCGGCTGAGGTTTGCCCGGATATATTCGGTGACCTCGCTGAGCTTGTCCTGACGGGTGTTTGAGCTGCCCAGGTATTTTGATATTTCACCTACGGACCAGAATATCCAGTTTAGAAGTTCGGAAAGGGAGTCGGCAGCGTCGCCCCACAGAGAGTCGAATTTTTCGTTGTCAAAAACCACGTGGGCGGCAATGCCCTTTTCCTGGAGGACAACATACAATATCTGCTGAAAATCGTGACTGAACCGGCGAAGGTTTTCAAAAGAAAGCCGGTTGGCGGCAGTGGCCTGAAGAAAATACTCGGTAACGGATATCAGCATGGGGTCGTATTCCCCCGCCAGCAGCATATCCTTCCACAAAGCCAGGTCAGGTTCGCTGGCAGGGGCGTTTTTGCCGGAAACGCCAAAACGCAGGAACATCAGCTTTTCTCCCGTTATGTTTTCCCGGCTGATAACAACAAGCTGCTCAAACATGGCTTCCAGCCCGGAGGCGTGGACAGCTTCGCCGATGCAGCAGCAGGCCGAAACGGAAAACAGGCGGCTGCATTCTTCGCTGAAATGCAGACAGTCTTCGGTCGCTTTGGCAATGCCGGTGTCGGACGGACACAGAGCTACCAGAGTATCGTCCCTCACCTGAAGCACACAGCCGTCGTCGGCAAAGAGCATCCGGCGGGCGATTTCTTTTATCATGGAAAGGGTTACCATTTTTTCTTTGATGGACATTTCCTGGGGCCATTCCTTGATCTCGATAAGGATGGGCAATACGGTCAGGACGCTTTGGCCGCCCTGGTCGTCGCCGGGTACTGAGCTATAGCTCTTGTTCAGGCCGATCAGCACATCCTGCCAGAATCTGTCACGCAGAAAATCCCTGAACTCTTTCTCGTGATGGGAGTCCAGCTGTGGCAGAGCGCTTTCGGTTATGCCGGAAAGCATACGGACAGCCCTGCTTATGGTCCCGTTAAAGTTGTTCAGCAACACGGGAGAATTGAGGAACAGGCCGCCGGTTTTTCCTTTTTTGACAAAACGTACCCAACGATCGAGAGAATATATGGGTATCAAAAGAGTACTGTCCGGCTGGGGCAGGTCGTCGTTTTCCGTATCATGAAAAAGCTCCGGGTCGTAGATGACCATATCGTACTTTTCCATATCGCCGTCATAAAGCTCATCGGGACCGGAGCGGGCAGAAATGTCGAATTTGCCGGGGTATAGCTGAGCGGAATATTGGGTTATACGTTGGATAGTTTCGTTGTCAGAAGATATGATCAACAGGGTCATTTTGCATCACCACGACCATATTACCATATTATTTGGAAAAAACAAATATCAAAGGCCGAAAAATTAATACATTTGATTTTGAATTGGGGATAGAATATGGTATAATATGTTCAGGAAGGAGAGATTTGATGAAAAAGAGAAAAGCAATCGTAATGTACGGCAGCCTGACCGGCAATACCGAGCTGGTTGGCAGGGCGTTTGCCGAGGTCCTTGAAGAATACGGCTTTGAGACCCGGTGCGAAAAGCTGGTTGCCGGCAAGGATTGGAGCGATGACCCCATTGATCTGCGGGAATACGATATCGCCGTTCTCGGTTCTCTTATTGTTGCGGGCCTGCCCTATAAGGAGGTTTATATGCTCCTTGGTCTTCAGGGGACCCGTACCCTTATGGGCAAAGGCATGGGAAGCCCCCACGATGGCAGCGGCGATCTGATGCAGCGTACCAAGGGCGGTATCCCCGGAATTGTTGCTCCCGGAGTTGGAACAGGCAATCCCGGCGCCAAGGGCGACCCGGCCAAAACCATCTATGGCGTTGTTTATGCCACCTATGGCGGCAGCGGTGTCGGTCCTCCCGAGTGCTATGGCACCCTTGAGGTGATGGAAGAGCTGTTCCGCGTCAACGGCGTCCGGACCGTTGGCAAGTTCGCCTGCCCCGGCAAGGAAATGCGTCACGAAGCGGTGGACGGCTGCGCCAAAGACCTTAATATGAACATTGCTGATGCTCAGGCAATGCTCCAGCGTTGGTCGGTGGACCCCAACAGCGAGGAATTTACCTCCATGGCCCCCGAAAAACTGGCCGTAATCGAAAAATATATGGCTGTGGAAGACGACTATTCCCAGCTGGAGGGCAACGATCCTCTTGGTATCGGCAAGCCCGGCTCCAGCTTCTGGCACTACGACATGGCCAAACGTCCCAGCGCCCGGGACCTCACAAAAGCAAAGATATTCATGGCGGAGATCATCGAGGATTACTTCCTCACCACCACCGGTGACCCAAGACCTCCCTATGCCATGTATACCTGTATAAGCTGATCAGAAAGGAAGTTTATTTATGAAATACGCAGGAAAGTACATATTTTCCATGCCCACCCCCAGCGGCGACAGGGAAAGCACCCTGCTGCTCCGCAACTATTACAACGGCACCTATCACGGCACTCTGCTGGATTCCCACGGCGGCAGCAACATCGTGACCGATTTTGCCGAGACCGAAAAGGGTTTCACCTTCAAGTCTCCCCTTGGCCCCTCCAGCGGCGAATTCAGCTTTGAAGTCAGCGGCGACAGCTTCTCCGGAACCGTTACCGTCGCTCAGGACAGCGGCGAACCCAACGTAGTTCCCACCTCCGGCAGGATCTCTGCTATCACTGCCGAAGATGACAAGCTGTACAAGTGCAACTATAAGTTCAAAGCCCTTATTATGTACGCTACCATCACCAAGAATACCGAGAAGATCGCAAAATGCTTTAAAGAAACTTTCGAGCATTATGGATGGGAAGTCGACTTCCGTCGCATTACCAACACCCAGAAGGAAAAAATGCCCAGCAGCTATAACGATTATGATGTAGTCTGCCTCGGCAGCCCCATTATTGCCGGCAGCCCCATGGCCTGCGTTATCAAGCAGTTCAGTCTGGGCGGCGGCACCGATCTGGAAGAAAACGTTTCCAAGAACGCCGAGGCCGGTCTTGGCTTCAATGCTGGTGGCGTTGGCCTCGCAGGCGGCCCCGGCGGCCCCGGCGGAATGCCTGAAGGTGGCCCTGGCGGCCCCGGCGGAATGCCTGAAGGTGGCCCTGGCGGCCCCGGCGGAATGCCCGAAGGTGGTCCTGGTGGTCCTGGTGGTCCCGGCGGAATGCCTGAAGGTGGCCCCGGCGGTCCTGGTGGCCCTGGCGGTCCTGGTGGTCCTGGTGGCCCTGGTGGTCCTGGCGGAGAACCCGAGGTTGACGAAGGCGGCCTGATGTATGCCGGTGGCCCCGCTCCTCACAATGCCTATCGTCCTATCGGCATCGTATTTTCTACCTACGGCGGCGGCTTCTATGGCTCTAACGAAAGCCTGGCTACCCTCGAAGTGTTGAAACTCTATCTGGAACTGAAAAACTGCCGCGTTGTTGGCAAGTTTGCCTGCTGCGGTAAGGAGTTTGGCCCTGCCGGTCTGGCCGATGGCGTTAAGCCCAGCCTGATGGGCGCCGGTTCTATCGACGATCCTGTTTACTACAAGGATGCTGACGGCAACTATCATGCAGGTTCCTATTTCTTCCATACTCATATGAACGACAAGCCCTGCGAAAGAGATTTCCAGAAGGCCCGCGCTCTTATTGCCGACCTGGTGGAAGACTACTTCTATTCCTACGACGGTATCCGCAAGGATGTTGCTTCCCAGTATATCTCCATCAGCTAAAGAATATTGCATCAAAGTCCCTCGTTTTTTCAGACGAGGGACTTTTTTGATAACCGGATTAACATATGTGAGGGTGGAAAAGTATGAATCCGGGTTATATAATAATCATGCATTTGTAATACCATATTACAGGAGGAAAGGAAAATGAAAAGAACGCTTACGCTTATTCTGGCCGCCGCTATGATCCTTGCGATCCTGGCCGGATGCGGCGGCGAAAAAGCTCCCGCCGAAGAATCAAAGCAGCCTGTTTCAGAAACCCCGGTCGAACAGGCCCCCGCTGCCGAAGAAACCGACACCGGCGATGAACCCGTGATCGACAGCGAGGAAACTGAAACAAGAGAAATTTCGTACATGGAATCCCTTGGCTATATCAGCGACTACGAGGCCGACAGGCTGGCCGAAAGTCTGGGCATCGTGCCGACTTCCCAGTATTTCCCGCTGGAAAAAACCGAAACAATAACCGCCACCCATGTTTACGCACCCTTCGTTACTCAATATCTTCCCACCGGAGATATGAACGAGAAAATGGTATTTCAAGAATACGAAAAGATGACTAATGTCCACGTTGACTGGACGGCTATCTCCATGATGAACGCGTCGGAGCAGTATCAGCTGCTGCTGGCGACCGGCGACTATCCTGACCTTATTTTCAGCTATGGCGGATATGTTTCCAACGCCAGTTACGAAACCGCGGTTGAGGACGATATTCTCCTTGACCTGACCGACATCATTCCCCAGTACTGCCCCAACTACAACTATATGCTTTCCAACAACAACGAGGTTCGGCTTGGAGCCATGACCTCTGCCGGTTATATTCCCGAGTTCATCGGCGTTGAGGTCGGTGTCAATATTTACAATTCCGATTATATCCGTCAGGACTGGCTGGACGAGCTGGGCATGGAACTGCCCCAGACCTACGACCAGCTCCATGACCTGCTGGAGATCTTCCGTGACGACTATGGCTGCTCCTGCCCCATGTGGATACCTGACAACGGTATCGACGATAAGCTTATGCCCGGGTTTGGCGTTACCAATACCTGGTATCTGGACGAAAACGGCGAGATAATCTACGGACCCGTTCAGGAGGGCTATCGTGAATATCTGACCCTTATGAACCAGTGGTACAATGAGGGCCTGTTCTCTGTTGAATTCATGGCTCTTGAAAATGACTTTGATGCCACATCCTCTGCGCTTATCAATAATGGCAAGGTCGGCGTGTTCTTTACCAAATTCGATACTCTGGCGGATTACGACGCTGAAAGCAGCGGCGACCCCGATTTCGCTGTGACCCCCATCGGCTGCATGACCAAAAATGAGGGCGACGTTATTGAAATACTGGCTATGGAGGAGCGGACCTATAACATGGGTCAGGGCTGGGCCATGACCTCCAGCTGCAAGAATATCGAGCTGGTTGCCCGCTGGTGCGACTACTGGTATACCGAAGATGCCAGCCTGCTGGCTAACTACGGTATCGAGGGAGAAACCTTTGCCTTTGACGACCAGGGGCGCCCCATGTGGACCGACCTTATCATCAATAACCCCGATATCAGCTTCCAACCCGCTGTAGCTACCAATCTGCTGTATAAGGGCGGCGGCTATGTGTCCGATGCCTGGAAGGAGCTTCAGGCTTATTCCGACGAGCTTATCGAAGCCGATCTGGCTGCCTGCGCAAATCAGGTCGGCGGGCGGAATCTGCCCACCGGTATGGAAATGACCGGCCAGGAAGAAAGCGAAGCCGCCATGTATAACACCGATATCGAAACCGCTCTTGAAGAAAACACACTGCGCTTCATCACCGGTGAACTTGATATCAGCGACGATGCTCAATGGAACACCTATGTTGAAACCATCGAAGGCCTTGGGCTGGACAAGGTCCATGACATTCAGGTGACTGTTTACGAAAGATATCTGGCAAGCTGAAAACCCGGGGCCTGCAAGCTTTTGCTTGCAGGCCCTCAGCGTGTCAAAATAGTCCAACGGACTATTTTGACACGGATTTTGCGGCCTTCGGCAGCGCACTCAAAAGGTCGCAAGCTCCCTTTTTCGCACGTTTGAAGGCCGAACGGAGAAATTTTCGACGTACACGCCGCCGGAAATTTCATATGTGAATTTATTCGCCGCTAATGCGGCGAACTCTACGAGGTTTTTTGACAGTCTCAGGGCCTGCAAGCAAAAGCTTGCAGGCCCTGTTAGCCGGCCAAGAAAAAATACCGCTCTGCCAGACATACCCGCAGAATCTGGCAGAGCGGCCGGTCTTCAAAGGCGCGGAACATGGGGGTAATGAAAGGAAAGCAGGGGATCTGGAAATGAAGCTTGTGACGCTGCGCCCTGAAGTTCACTCAATATTCACAATTACAACACAAATATATCACATTATATTTAACATTGCAAGAGGAAAATATAAAAGCGCCGAAGAAAAATCTCCGGCGCTTTTTGCTTATACTCAGGATATGACCATTATTTGCTCATCGGCCATGTTGGTGCTGAAAAACGGATGCCTTTTCCAAAGCGTTATACAGCATTATACCAAGGACACCGCATGAAAGTATCTCGCCTGCGGAAACAGTCAGAAAGAAGAACCAGAAGCTGCCTTCAAGCCCGTAGGCATATTGAAGCACAAAGGGGACTATCAGAGCGTTAGCTGCAATGGGAAACAGGGGAGCTGACCATTTGCTTTTTGCCAGCTTCCAGGTACCGACAGCGCCCAGCAGGGTGGCCGCCGAGCCAAACACGATGTCCCACAGGGGGCTGCCGGTAAGCAGATTTGCCAGCAGGCAGCCGACAAACAGACCGGGAACAGCAGCAGGGGTAAGCAGGGGAAGGATGGTAAGGGCTTCGCTGAGCCTGAGCTGAATGACCCCATTGGCCAGACCAAAAGCGTTGGCAATAAGGGTCAGCAACACATACAGCGCCGCGATTATGGCGCCCTGAGTGATGAGCTTTGTTTTGGTATTCATTTGATTTTCTCCTTAGTTTTGTTTTAAGTGAGGATGGTTACGAACTCACTGCCATAAGGCCAGGTAATGATACTATATTTTTTGCTTTTTCGCAAGCGGTTTATCTTGAATGTGGGGGGGATTTAGGGTATTATATGGGAAATAGTTATCAGGTGACCGATGATCAGGTCATATCATCACGCTCTTCAAAAAATATCGCGATCACCCGATACACATGGAGGTACATATGAACAAGGTTTACGTTCCCGAGGGCTACAAAAGCCAGCTTTCGGTTTATGATACTCAGCGGGCCATCGAACTGATCAAAGAAACGTTTCAAAAGAATCTGCGCACTGCCCTTAACCTCAAGCGGGTGTCAGCTCCGCTTTTTGTCAGCGCCGATACCGGACTGAACGACGATCTGAACGGCGTTGAACGGGCGGTAGATTTTGATGTGCCGGCTGTAGGCGGCGAGCATTTTCAGGTGGTTCATTCTCTGGCGAAATGGAAACGTCTGGCGCTCAAACGTTATGAATTTTATGTGGGCAACGGCCTGTACACCGACATGAACGCCATCCGCCGTGACGAGGAGGTTTTGGACAATATCCATTCCGTTTATGTTGACCAGTGGGACTGGGAAAAGATAATATCCCGGGAAGACAGAAATGTGGATTATCTGAAGGATACCGTCCGCCGAATCGTCAGCGCCATCTGCAACACCTGTGACGAGCTTATGTGGGAGTTCCCTGTCCTTAAAACAAAGCTTTGCCGGGAAGTTACCTTTGTTACGTCTCAGGAGCTGGAGGATATGTACCCCGACCTGACTCCCAGTCAGCGGGAAACTGAGTTTGCCAGGGAGCATAAAACCATATTCATTATGCAGATCGGCAAAACTCTGCGTTCCGGCAACAAGCATGACGGCAGAGCCCCGGACTATGACGACTGGGAGCTGAACGGCGACATCATCTTCTATAACGAGGTCCTTGACCGGGCTTTTGAGGTCTCTTCGATGGGTATCCGTGTGGACGAAGAAAGCCTTGCCCGTCAGCTTGAGCTGTCCGGCTGCCAGCACCGCAGGGAGCTTATGTATCACAAAATGCTCCTCAGCGGCCAGCTGCCCCTGACCATAGGCGGAGGTATCGGCCAAAGCAGGCTTTGTATGCTGCTTATGGGCTGCGCCCACATTGGAGAGGTCCAGTCCGGAGTCTGGGACGAAGAAACCAGACGAGTCTGCGAAGAAGCAGGAATATTCCTTCTGTAGGGGTTATGATTTAGGGGCCAGTGTCAGTAATTGCGAGTATTTGCGTTTGATGCCGCATTGTGGCCACGCGACTTCGCGCTGGATTACCAACCCATAATATAAACGAATCTCCATCGGCCAGAGCCGATGGAGATTCGTTGTTTACAGAACTTTTGCCAAAAAGCTTTGCAGACGTTCGCTTTGAGGATTGTCGAAAAGCGCGTTGGGCGTGTTTTCCTCGATGATTCTGCCGCTGTCCATAAAGATGACACGGTCGCCCTCGCGGGCAAAGCCCATCTCGTGGGTGACCACGACCATGGTCATGCCGTCGCTGGCAAGGGATTTCATAACGTCCAGAACTTCGCCGACCATTTCCGGGTCGAGGGCAGAGGTGGGTTCGTCAAAAAGCATTACCTCCGGCTCCATACAAAGGGCGCGGACGATGGCGATACGCTGCTTCTGACCGCCGGAAAGCTGGCTGGGATAGGCGTTGGCTCTGTCGGACAGACCGACCCGCTCCAAAAGCTCCATGGCCTTGGCTTCGGCCTCGGCTTTGGATTTTTTCAAAAGCTTTGTGGGAGCTAGGGTCATGTTTTTGAGTATGGTCATGTGGGGGAACAGGTTAAAGTGCTGGAACACCATGCCCATGCGCTGACGGTGGATATTGATGTTGCATTTGGGATCGGTGATGTCGACCCCGTCAAAAACTATCTGGCCGCCGGTGGGGACCTCAAGGAGGTTGAGACAGCGCAGGAAAGTCGATTTGCCGCTGCCGGAGGGGCCGATAACAACAACTACCTCACCTTTTTTGATCTCAGCGCTAACGCCGTCAAGGGCCCTGATCTCCCCGCCCTTGAAGTGCTTTTGCAAATCGGAAACTTTAATAAGAGTATCAGTGGTCACTGTTTCTCAGCCTCCTTTCAAGCTTGTCGACCAGCCATGTAAGGAACATGACCATGATAAGGTATATCAGGGCGCAGGCAATAAGGGGCATAAACGCGTCAAAGGTCCGCCCGCGGATAATGTCGGCTCCCTTGGTAAGGTCCTGGAGGGCAATATATCCGGAAACTGAGGTTTCCTTAATCAGGACGATAAATTCGTTGCCCAGAGCGGGCAGAACGTTTTTGAAGGCCTGGGGGATGATGATATGGATCATGGTTTGGGCAAAGTTCAGGCCAAGACTGCGGCCGGCTTCGGTCTGGCCGGCATCGATGGACATGATGCCGCTGCGGATGATCTCGGCTACATAGGCGCCTGAGTTTATGCCAAAGGCGATCACAGCCACAAACACCTTGTTATTGGAGGATACGAAAATGATAAAATATGCAATAAGCAGCTGGACAACTACAGGGGTACCCCGGATGATAGTAAGGTAAATTTTGCAAACGAGGTTAGCCAGCTTCAGCAAAAACCGGCCGGGGCCACGGCGCATGGTGGCCGCCGTCTTGTCGTGGGTGGAGCGGATTATGGCTATAATAACGCCTATTACAAGGCCGATCAGCAGAGCAAAGAACGTGACCTTGAGGGTAACGCCCAGACCGTCCCACATATATTTCCAGCGGTTGTCGTCGATAAAATTGAGTATGAACCTGGCTTTAAGGTCTTCAAACCATTCGTTCATGGCAGCAACTCCTATTCTGTATTTAAAAACGCCCTAACAGGGCGGCACTTATTTAGGTGCCGCCCTGTTGATTTTCTGGCTATGTTAATTATTCGGCGGGAATGTACTTGGAAACGATGGAATCAACGGTTCCGTCGGCGATAAGGGCTTCGAGAGCGGCGTTGATGTCAGCCAGCAGCTGATCGTTATCTTTGGAGATGGCGATGGCGTAATCTTCAACAGCGTACTCGGTGTCCAGGATCACCAGACCTTCGTTGGCGGCAACAAAGCTCTTGGCAGGCTCGTTGTCGATAATGACGCAGTCGATCTTGCCGGTAAGCAGCGCCTGAACAGCGTCAGCGCCCTTGGAATAACGCTCAACAAGCTCGTCACCAAAATCGTCGGTGGCATAGATGTCGCCGGTGGTGTCCTGCTGAACGCCAACGGTGTAAGCGGCGCCGTCAGCATAAAGGTCGTCAACAGTGGTGATGGGGCTGCCTTCGGGGACGATAATGGTCTGGATGCCGGTGGCATAGGTGTTGGAGAAGTTGATGGACTGGAGACGCTCTTCGGTGACGGTCATACCGGCCATGCCCATGTCGACTTTACCGGACTGGACGGCGGCGATGATGGAGCCGAATTCCATGTCTTCGATCTGGAGAGTCATGCCCAGCTTTTCAGCGATAGCGGCAGCAACTTCGGCATCGATACCAACGATCTGCTCGTTTTCGTAATATTCGTAGGGAGGGAAAGCGGCGTTGGTGGCCATGGTCAGAACGGCGGAATCTTCGGTAGCGGGTTCTTCGGCAGAGGTGGTTTCTTCTGCGGGAGCGGTTTCTTCGGTGGTGGTTGAGGATGAGCAGGCGACCATGGCAAGCAGCATCATGGCAGCCAGAAGCAGAGCAATAATTTTCTTCATGGTTTGGTAACCTCCAAATTGATTTATCATTTATGGCATGAATTATAATACATTCTTTTGCGAATTTCAATGTATATTTTTCCAAAAAATCAGGAATATAAAATTATTTTTTGACTGATGTGCCAAAGTGGCAGAAATTACGCCTGTTATTTGGCCTTCTGGCGGTATATAATCGCTTTATGGAGGATGAATAGCGATGAATATTGAAAGAATAGAACGCATAAGCGGAGGAAAGCTGGCGCTGATAGTCAGCAGGGAAGAGCTTGAAACCGGCGGCAGCATCGATATGGAAAAGGCTCATGCCATGGCAGAGGAGGCGTTTGAAAGAAACGGTCTGGTCCTGGCAGGAAAGGTGCATATGGAGCTGGAGGCGTTTTCCGGAGCGGGAACAGTGCTTATTTTTGCCAGCCTGCTCAGACCCGATCACTACGCCTGCCGCTTTGAAAGCTTTGATGACCTGGTCCAGGCCGCACAGTCGCTGGATATGAAGGATGTCGATGCCGAACTCATATGCCTTGGTGAAAGCTACATAGCTCTGGGGGATGCGTCATTCCCGTGGAGCATAAGCGAGTTTGGACAACTGTTCAGCCTTGACCCGGAGCAACGGGCGTGGCTCAGGGAGCATGGCAGGCTGCTGAGCCAAAGCATTTTCGGCAGGCTTTCCGACCGCCGGTAAAACCCATCAGGGCCGCTGGGGATATGGATCCCGGCGGCCCTGATGGCGGATCATTTGAATATGCTGTTGCCCTGGCGGTCCATACCGACAAAAAGGGGCATGTCCCTGATGGTAAAACGCTTAACTGATTCGCAGCCAAGGTCTTCAAAGGCGATTTGCTGACAGTCGGTTATACACTGAGCCAAAAGCGCACCGGCACCACCAACGGCACAGAGATAGACAGCGCCGTTTTTTACGATGGAGTCTTTGACGGCAGAGCTTCTGCCACCCTTGCCGATAACAGCGGCAAGCCCCAGATCCAGCATACGGGGAGTGTAGGGATCCATACGGGAAGAGGTGGTGGGACCGCAGGAGCCGACAGGGTGACCGTTTCTGGCGGGGGTGGGTCCGGCATAAAAAATCACTGACCCCCTGACAGGGAACGGGAGCGACTCTCCCCGGTCGAGCATCGCCATAAAGCGCTTGTGAGCAGCGTCACGGGCGGTATATACTGTACCGCTGAGCAGCAAACGGTCGCCCACGTGCAGTTCGGCCGTAGGCAGCTGGCTGGTATTGAGGGATATGAGAGCCATTGGTTATCACCTGGGGTAGTATATTTTGATGGATGCAAGCAGTTCTTTGCCGTCGGGCGTTTCCACAGTGATCTCAGGGACCTGGTCGGACTCGACACCGGTGTCGGCAGCTTCGGTGATGACGGTTTCGGGTTCGGGCTTGCGGATGGAATCCAGCAGAGTCTTGACCGAGGTTTTTGGAGATTTGATAACGGGGACACATACGGGCTGGGAGTGTACAGCGACTTCGGCTGATTCGACAGGCTCGGCAGATCCTTCGGGGAGAGGCTCGTCTGACTGGGTTTGCAGAGTCAGCTGCTCAAGCATGGCGGCAAGCTCGTCCTTTTCGCTGAGGGCAGAGTCCAGCGAGGCACGGGCGGCCTTGAGCCTTTGCTCCATTTCCAGCAGCATACCGCTAAGCTCGTCGTTTTTTGCGCTCAGACTCTGGTTTTGCTCCTGAAGCTGCTTTAGCTGCTGGTCGTGCAGCAGGGAGGCTGATTCTATGTAAGCGGCAACGTCCTTGCGTTTAAAGCCGCCGAAGGCAGAGGTCCTGAATTTGTGGCGGATCATTTCGTTGTCCATGGGAAGTCTCCTTTTATTGTATGGGGTTGGGGGAAGTTGGGTAGATGACTGTTAAGCAAAGCGGTTGAGCCAGATAACGCAGAACAGACGGCGTGTGCCTGCGGAACGAATTCGTAAATTTAAAAAACATTCGATAAAGCGCATTTATCACTGCGAGAAAACCGCAGGCGTTCCATATCTGTTATCTAACCCCTAAATCCTAACCCCTGATCTCTAACATATTAATTATATATTCTATCACATAAGCTGTCACAAAACAACAAAAGTTTCGACCTTTACCCTGCAGAAAATGGAATTTGCGCTATTGACAGAAATTCCGCGAAATGGTACAATAGCGTGAAATTTGGGAAAGGAGCATGGTGAGTGAAGAGCTTCGTTTTGCAGGATGTCAACATATACCAGTCCGGAGCCTTTGTCAAGGGCAGTGTCGCCGTTGAAAAGGGCTGTGTTTTCGCTTTGGGAACAGGTGTTTCTGTTGGTGGAAATGTTTCCAAATTTAATAATGCTTATGTTTTTCCCGGTTTCGCTGATGTTCATGTACATCTCCGTGAGCCGGGTTTTTCGTATAAGGAGACCATTGCCGCCGGGAGTATGGCTGCCGCTGCCGGAGGATACACCGCAGTGTGTTCCATGCCAAATCTTGACCCTGTTCCCGACAGCCGGGAGCATTTGGAGCATCAGCTGGAGCTGATAGACCGGGACGCTGTGGTCAGAGTGCTGCCTTACGGCGCCATCACCGTTGGAGAAAAGGGTCAGCAGCTTTCGGACATGGATGGCCTTTCTGCGGATGTTGTCGCTTTTTCCGACGATGGCAAGGGCGTTCAGTCTGACGAAATCATGAGAGCCGCCATGCTCAGGGCCAGGAGCCTTGGCAAAATGATCGTGGCTCACTGCGAGGACGAAAGCTATCTGCCCTCTGCTGAAAGCGAATGGCGGCAGCTGGAACGGGATCTGCGGCTTGTTCGTGAGACGGGGTGCGCATATCATATGTGCCATATGTCTACCCGCCAGTCGTTGGAGCTGATGGCCAGGGCAAAAAAAGAAGGGCTTGACGTCACCTGCGAGACTGCCCCCCATTACCTTCTGCTGGACAGCTCCATGGTCAAAGACCACGGACGGTTCAAAATGAACCCGCCTATTGGCAGCCCTGAGGACAGGGAGGCTCTTTTGCAGGGACTAAAGGATGGCACCATCGACATGATAGCCACAGACCATGCACCCCACAGCCCGGAGGAAAAATCCCGGGGCTTTGCCGACAGCCTGAACGGTATAACCGGGCTGGAAGCTGCTTTCCCGGCGCTTTACACCGGCCTGGTACTGGGCGGCCATATTACGTTGACCAGACTGATCGAGCTTTTGAGCATTAACCCAAGAAAAAGATTTGCCATTCCGGGAAAATTTTCTCAGGGAGAGCCTGCTGACTTTACTGTGTTTGATTTAGATGATGAATATGATGTTGATCCAGAGAAATTCCTGTCAAAGGGGAAATGCACCCCCTTCGATGGTATGGCCGTCAGGGGACGCTGCCTGATGACAGTGTGTTCCGGTCAGGTGATCTGGGTCGACGACGCAGTTAAATTGTAATTTGCCAGAAAGGAAGAGATAGATATGCCGAAAAGAACAGACATCAAAAAAGTACTTGTTATTGGTTCCGGTCCTATTGTTATCGGTCAGGCTGCTGAGTTTGACTATGCCGGGACTCAGGCCTGCATTGCCCTTAAGGAAGAGGGCTACGAGGTGGTTTTGGTCAACTCCAATCCTGCCACTATTATGACTGATACTTCCATGGCCGACAAGGTTTATATGGAACCCCTTACGATCGAATATCTGGCCAAAATTTTGCGATATGAGCGCCCTGATGCTATTGTTCCCGGCATAGGTGGTCAGACCGGACTTAATCTGGCCATGCAGCTGCGCCGTAAGGGTATACTTGAAGAATGCCAGGTCGAGCTTTTGGGTACCGATGCCGACAGTATCGAGGCGGCTGAGGACCGGGAGCTGTTCAAGGAGCTGTGCGAAAGCATTGGCGAACCGGTACTCCAATCCATCGTTACCCATTCCATCGAAGGCGGCGTTGAAGCTGCTGCCAGCATAGGATATCCTGTTGTCCTGCGGCCTGCTTTCACTCTGGGCGGAACCGGCGGCGGATTTGCCGACAACGAGCAGGAGCTGAGAGAGATAATGAAAAACGCCATCGCCCTGTCTCCTGTGGGTCAGGTGCTGGTGGAAAAAAGCGTTAAGGGCTGGAAGGAGATCGAATTCGAGGTCATGCGCGATAACGCAGATAATGTTATAGCTATCTGCGATATGGAAAACGTCGACCCTGTGGGTATCCATACCGGCGACTCCATGGTGGTCGCGCCCTGCCAGACTCTTAGCAGGGAAGACCTGACCATGCTGCGGGAAAGCGCGCTGAAAATAATCCGGGCTTTGAAAATTGCCGGCGGCTGCAACGTCCAGTTTGCGCTGAACCCCAATTCCTCGGAATACTATCTTATCGAGGTCAATCCCAGGGTATCCCGATCCTCCGCTCTGGCGTCCAAGGCCAGCGGATATCCCATCGCCAGAGTTACTGCCAAGATCGCTGTGGGCATGAATCTGGACGAAATAATGATAACTGACCGCAACGGCCTGTTCAACCCCTCTCTGGGTTACACGGTTTTAAAAATGTCCCGCTTCCCCTTTGACAAATTTGCCGAGGCTTCCAACAAGCTGGGAACTCAGATGAAGGCCACCGGCGAGGTCATGAGCATTGGAAAAACCATGGAAGAAAGTATGCTCAAGGCTGTCCGTTCTCTCGAAACCGGCGTGTGCCATTTCTATCTGCCCAAGTTCGACAGCTGGACCAAAGAGCAGCTTTTGGACTATGTTAAGGACGGTACCGAGGACCGTTACCATGCCATTGCCCAGCTGTTCCGGATCGGAGCAACCGTGGACGAGGTCTTCCGGGCATCTGCCATAACGGCGTTTTTCCTTGAAAAGCTTAAAAACATTGTTGATATGGAAAAAACTGTTGCGGCGGCTCCCTTTGATCCCGCTGTTCTCAAAGCGGCAAAGGAAATGGGTTTTGGCGACAAGTATATAGCAAAGCTGTGGAAGGTACCTGAGGTGGATGTCTGGAACTTCCGCCGTCAGGAAGGCATCAAGCCTCAATATCTTATGATAGATACCTGTGCCAAGGACGAAAACAGCTACATACCATACCTCTATTCTTCCTATAATGGCAAGGCAAGAGACTTTGTAAGCAATAACAAAAAGATAATCGTTCTGGGTTCCGGCCCTATCCGCATCGG
Organism: uncultured Oscillospiraceae bacterium; assembly: GCA_964384255.1. Lineage (GTDB taxonomy): Bacteria > Bacillota > Clostridia > Oscillospirales > Oscillospiraceae > SIG469. The sequence continues at coordinate 38,858 of CAYLKH010000007.1, forward strand.
CCAGGGTATCGAGTTCGACTATTCGACAGTTCACGCTGTTCAGTCCATCAAGCGCTTTGGCTATGAGGCAATCATTATAAATAACAATCCCGAAACTGTTTCCACTGATTACACCTGCTCTGACAAACTGTACTTTGAACCCCTGACGGTGGAAAACGTCATGGATGTTATCGAGCTGGAAAAGCCTATGGGTGTTATTGCGTCCCTGGGCGGACAGACGGCTATCAACCTGGCAGACGAGTTGGCAAAGCGTGGCGTAAAGCTGATAGGCACCGGAGTTGAAGCTATCGAACGGGCCGAAAACAGGGATTCTTTTGAAAAAATAATGGAGCAGCTGGAGATCCCCCAGCCCAGGGGTCAGGCGGTCACCAATATTGAAGACGGTGTTGCCGCAGCAGCGGAAATAGGTTATCCTGTTCTTGTGCGTCCCAGCTACGTTCTGGGCGGCCGCGCCATGCAGATAGTCAACGATGAGAAGGCTCTGCGTACCTATCTGAACAACGCCGTTCAGATAAACGTTGACCAGCCGGTACTGGTGGATAAGTACATAGCAGGCCGCGAGCTGGAAGTTGACGCAGTTTGCGATGGTATGGACGTTTTTGTACCCGGCATTATGGAACACGTGGAGCGCACCGGCATCCACTCCGGCGACAGCATCAGCGTTTACCCCACCTTCTCCGTCAGCGACAAGGCCAAGGGCATCATTTTGGAATACACCAAGAAGCTGGGCATCGGCATCGGCATCGTGGGCCTGTTCAATATTCAGTTCATCGTTGACAAAAATGACGACGTTTATGTTATCGAGGTCAACCCCCGCTCCAGCCGTACCGTACCCTTCCTGTCCAAGGCTACCGGTTGGCCTATTGCCGACATCGCCACCTATTGTATTCTGGGCAAGAGCCTTAAGGAGCAGGGCATATTCCGCATCTATCCCGACGAAAAGGAACGCTGGTATGTTAAGGTCCCGGCCTTCTCCTTTGCCAAGCTTCGGGGAATGGACACCTATCTGTCTCCCGAAATGAAATCCACCGGCGAGGTCATCGGTTACGACAAACAGCTGAACAGGGCGCTGTACAAGGCTCTTCAGGCTTCGGGTCTGAAGGTCATGAACTACGGCACTGTGCTGGCAACTATCGCCAACAGCGACAAGGAAGAGGCTTTGCCCCTTATCAAGCGCTTCTACGACCTGGGCTTCAATATCGAGGCCACCGCAGGAACCGCAAAATTCCTAAAGCAGCACGGCATCCGCACCAAAGAACGTGCCAAGCTCTCCGAAGGCAGCGACGAAATTCTTGAAAGCATCCGCAAAGGCCATGTCACCTACGTTATCAACACCCGGGAGATCGGCCACGCCAGCCAGATGAGCGACGGAGTTGAGATCCGCCGCTGCGCTGTTGAAAACAACGTGAGCATCTTTACCTCGCTGGATACCGCAAGGGTCCTGCTGGACGTTCTGGAAGAAACCACTCTTACCATCTCCACCATCGATGGTTGAAGTTAAGGAGTAATAATGAAACAGGGTATCTTCACCATTGCTTCAAACAAAAATATAGCAGCCAACACCTGGGAAATGGTTATGCTGGGGGATACCTCCGGCATAACCGCTCCCGGGCAGTTTGTGAACATCCAATTAGACGGGATGTTCCTTCGCAGACCCATATCCGTTTGCCGCTGGGACGAAGACGGTCTTACCATCGTATATAAAGCCGTAGGCCGGGGTACCGGGCGTATGACCGGTTTTGCGCCGGGAAAGCAGCTGGATCTGCTGACCGGTCTGGGAAATGGATTTGACGTTACAAAATGCGGCGCCGCACCCCTGCTTATTGGCGGCGGAGCGGGCGTTGCGCCGATGTTTGGACTTTGCAGGATCCTGGTGTCCCGGGGCAAAAAACCCACGGTGATACTGGGCTTCAACAGCGGGGACGAAGTATATTACCGGGAGAACTTCTTATCCCTCGGAGCAAAGGTCATGATCACCACAGCTGACGGCAGCGAAGGGATAAAGGGCTTTGTCACCGCCGCTATGACCGAAGAATATGACTATTTCTTCGCCTGCGGACCGGAGCCTATGCTGAAAGCAGTGTACGCTCAGTCAAATACTTCCGGACAAATGAGCTTTGAAGAGCGCATGGGCTGCGGATTTGGAGCCTGCATGGGCTGTACCTGCAAGACAAAATACGGCAACAAGCGTATTTGCAGGGATGGTCCGGTGCTGGAAAAGGAGGAAGTGATATGGTAAACACAAAAACCTCTCTTTGCGGCCTTGAGCTGGATAATCCTATCATCCCGGCCAGCGGCACCTTTGGCTATGGCGTTGAGTTTGCGGAGCTTTATGACATCAATTGCCTGGGGTCATTCTCGTTTAAAGGGACCACAAGGGAGCCGCGTTTCGGCAATCCCACTCCAAGGATAGCAGAGGCAGACCTTGGCATTGTGAATGCCGTAGGATTGCAAAACCCGGGGATACACGGCGTTATCTCCGACGAACTGCCGGAGCTTGCAAAAGTATTTGGCAAAAAGGTCATAGCCAACATCAGCGGCTTTTCTATCGACGAATACGTTTATTGCTGCCGTCTTATTGACAGCGAAGAACAGGTGGGACTAATCGAGGTCAATATCAGCTGCCCCAATGTCCATGGCGGCGGCATGGCCTTTGGCACCGACCCCAAAATGGCTGCGGCTGTGACAAAAGCTGTTAAAGAGGTCACCACGAAGCCGGTGTTTATGAAGCTTTCTCCCAACGTGACCGATATCGCCGCCGTTGCGGAAGCCTGTCAGGACGCGGGAGCCGACGGACTGAGCCTTATAAACACTATTGCGGCCATGCGTATCGACCTGAAAAAAAGAAAGCCAATTCTTGCCAATACCACCGGCGGCCTGTCAGGCCCTGCCATCTTCCCGGTGGCTCTGCGGATGGTATGGCAGGTTTATGAGGCCGTAAGTATCCCCATTATCGGCATGGGCGGCATCAGCTGCGCCGAGGATGTTGTGGAAATGATGCTGGCCGGAGCCTCTGCTGTTGAGATCGGCGCGGCAAACCTGAGAGATCCCTGGATATGTAAAAAAATCGTCGACCAGCTTCCCGGCGTTATGGAAAAGCTGGGCATCGATAGACTGGAAGATATTATAGGAGGCGCCCATGGGTAAAGACGTGATCATCGCCTGCGACTTTGCAGGCAGAGAGCAAACTCTGGATTTTCTGGAAAAGCTGGGCAGCGAACGCCCCTTTGTCAAGATAGGCATGGAACTGTATTATGCCGAAGGCCCCGAAATCGTTAAAGTTCTGAAACGTCGGGGACACAGGATATTTCTTGACCTTAAGCTCCATGACATACCAAACACCGTTAAAAAATCCATGTCAGTGCTGAAAAATCTGGGCGTGGATATGGTCAACGTTCATGCGGCCGGTGCCAGAGCTATGATGGAAGCCGCCCGGGAAGGTCTGGGCAGTGACGCATTGCTTATTGCTGTGACTCAGCTTACGTCGACTTCTCAGTCTGTTATGGAAAATGAGATACTGATAACCCGGCCTTTGCAGCAGGTGGTCATGGATTATGCCGCGCTTGCCAAAGCGTCCGGACTTGACGGAGTGGTCTGCTCGCCTAAAGAGGCTCAGGCGGTCCACAGTCACTGCGGCGACGGATTTTTGACCGTAACTCCCGGGATACGCTTTCCCGGCGGTGAGGTGGGAGATCAGGTCAGAGTTACCAGCCCGGAGCAGGCAAAAGCATTGGGCAGCGACTATATCGTCGTAGGCCGCCCAATTACCGCCGCCGAAGACCCTCTGGAAGCCTACGAGCGCTGCTTAAAAGAATTTTGTAATTAGTAATTAGGGATTAGTAATTAGTAATTTAGTATTCATAGAGGGAAACTAGTGCGAAATATCTGAGACATTGGGTAGAACTTCCACCGGCTAGGAACGTAAGCGACGTGGCAATCTCCAAACTTGCGTGACCACAATGTCGTGTCAAATGCGAATACTTGCAGTTACGTCCCCTAATCCCTAAATCCTAAATCCTAACCCCTAAAGGAGAATAAATATGGACGAGATAAAAATACTTATAGCAAAGGGCCTTCTCAGCATTGGCGCGGTATTTCTTCGCCCTGAGGAACCGTTTACCTGGGCCAGCGGCATCAAAAGCCCGATATACTGCGACAACCGCCTGACTCTGACCGACATTGCCGTCAGAAGCGATGTTGAATACTCTCTGGCGGACGTTATCCGCCAGGAATATCCCGATTGTGAGGTGCTGATGGGAACATCTACCGCCGGTATAGCTCACGCTGCGATCACGGCGCACATTCTGTCCAAACCCATGGGATATGTCCGTGGCGGCGCCAAGGACCATGGCCGCAAAAACGCTATCGAAGGCAAGCTGGAACCCGGACAGAAGGTTGTTGTGGTGGAAGACCTTATCTCTACCGCCGGAAGCTGCGTTGAGGTAGCCGAGATACTTCGTGCTGCGGGAGCCGAGGTTTTGGGAGTTGTGAGCATTTTCACCTATGGTATGAAAAAAGGCCTTGACCGGCTGGCTGCCGCAAATCTTAAAAACGTCAGCCTGACTGATTTTGATACGGTTGCCCGGGTCGCTGCTGACGAGGGCTATATCGCAAAAGAAGATATCCAGCGGCTTATGGCTTTCCGCGACGATCCGTCTGACGAAAGCTGGATAAAAAACGCCTGACCGGCCGCAGAAATCAAGAAAGGAAGGGAAACATGAAGGACCTGATAGATATTCTCGACCTTACCACTCAGGAGATCGACGAGCTTATTGCAACTGCCGAGGACATAATGGAAAACCCGGAAAAGTACAGCGAAAAATGCCGGGGCAAGAAGCTGGCAACGCTGTTTTACGAGCCGTCTACACGGACCCGGCTGAGCTTCGAAGCCGCCATGTACGAGCTGGGCGGTCATGTTCTGGGCTTTTCCGAAGCCAATTCCAGCTCTGCTGCCAAGGGCGAAAGCGTGGCAGACACTGCCCGGACGGTCAGCTGCTTTGCAGACATTATCGCTATGCGCCATCCTAAAGAGGGCGCTCCTCTGGTGGCGGCCATGGCTGCATCCATTCCGGTCATAAATGCCGGTGACGGCGGCCACAACCACCCCACTCAGACCCTGACCGACCTGCTGACCATTAAGCGGGAAAAGGGCCGTTTGGGCAAAATGGTCGTGGGCTGCTGCGGCGACCTGAAATTTGGCCGGACAGTTCACTCCCTTATTGGCGCCATGTCCCGGTATGAGGGAGTTGAGTTTTATCTGATATCTCCCGAAGAGCTGGTAATACCGGAAAATGTACGCACCGACGTGCTGGATAAGGGCGGCATAAAATATACCGAAACCCGCTCACTGGAAGCTGTTATGCCCGAGCTTGATGTGCTGTATATGACGCGGGTCCAGCGGGAACGGTTTTTCAACGAAGCTGATTATATCCGCCTGAAAGACAGCTTTGTCCTTACTCCCGACAAGCTGACCGACGCAAAGAAGGAGCTTTCTATCCTGCATCCCCTGCCTCGTGTGAACGAAATATCCACAGCCATCGACTCTGACCCCAGAGCCTGCTATTTTAAGCAGGTCCTGTGCGGCAAATATGTAAGAATGGCCCTGATAATGAAGCTTTTGGGGGTGAAATAATGATAATCGGAACGATCGTAAACGGAATTGTCATCGACCATATCCCGGCCGGAAAGGGTATGGACATTTACCACTACCTTGGCCTGGAGGAATTGGACTGTGAGGTTGCGCTGATAAAAAACGCACCCAGCGTAAAAATGGGAAAAAAGGATATTGTCAAGGTGAACGAAGTGATCGATCTGGATTATGACGTCCTTGGCTTTATCGATCCCGGCATAACGGTCAACATTATTCAAAACGGTGAAAAGGTAAAAAAGGTCAAGCCTCAGCCGCCGGAACGCATAACCGGAATACTCAAATGCAAAAACCCCCGGTGTATCACCTTTGCCGAAACTGATCTGCCCCAGATATTCAGACTTACTGACAGACAGCACCTGATTTATCGCTGCCTGTATTGCGATACACGGGGATAATCATTTATGGCCAGAAGCAGTTGGCCCATGTCCACCACATGGGCCGACTCAGCGTGTCAAAATAGTCCGTTGGACTATTTTGACACGGTTTTTTTGCGGCCTTCGGCAGCGCACTCGAAAGGCCAATATTCGGCCTTTTCTTGCACGTTTGAAGGCCGAGTGGAGAAATTTTCGACGTACACGCCGCCGGAAATTTCATATGTGAATTTTTTCGCC
>CAYLKH010000008.1:0-45056 GCA_964384255.1 uncultured Oscillospiraceae bacterium
CGTGTTCCTTTCAAAGGTTCCCTTTCAGACAATGTTTAACAGCTTATGGGCGGTATGCGATCCGGCAGGGGCTATTGCAGGACCCCCAACATTCCTGATCTTCAGGCCAGAGGACGCTTTATCCGCATAACCAGCGCCGGCCTTAAGGAAAGCCATCCACATGATATTTATATCACCAAGGAAGCTCCCAACTATTCCATGCAGTCCTGATAAATTATTATGATAGACGTTTCAGTACACGGGCTTGTCAAAGCCTATGAAGTCAATAAAAATATCCTTGACGGGTTGACATTTGAGGTCAATTCCGGCGAACGGGTGGGAATCCTCGGCAAAAACGGAGCAGGGAAGACCACCCTGTTTCGTCTGCTCACCGGTGAGCTGACCGAGGACGAAGGCGATATAGTTATCGCAGGAGGGAAAAAGCTTGGCCTGATTTCCCAGATACCTCGATACCCGGAAGGCTACACCGTTGAAATGGTGTTGCGTACCGCTTTCCAGCGGCTTGATTCTATCAAAAAAGAGATGGAAGCGCTGGAAAAGGTGATGGAACTCTACACCGACCGGGACACCCTTGACCGATACAGCGACCTGAGCGAAAAGTTTGAACTCTGGGGCGGATACGAAACCGAAATGGAGCTGGGCAAGGTGTGTAACGGCCTTGGTATTCCCATGCATATGCGCAGCCAGCAGTTTGACCAGCTTTCCGGCGGAGAGAAGACTCGGGTAAATCTGGCAAGGCTGATATTGGAAAAAACCGATATCCTGCTGCTGGACGAGCCTACCAACCATCTGGATATCCACGCTGTAGAATGGCTTGAGGATTACCTTGATAAATTCAAGGGTACCGTATTGACGATTTCTCACGACCGCTATTTTCTCGACAGAGTTGTCAGCCGCATGATTGAGATAGTTAACGGTAAGGCGGATATATACAACGGGAATTACAGCTCATACGTTGTCCAGAAGCGGCAGCGCCTTGAGGATCAGCAGCGCCAGTACGAAAAGGAGCAGGCCGAGATCAGGCGACTGACCGAAGCGTCTACCCGGCTTAAGCAGTGGGGTACCGGCAACCAGATGCTGATGAAAAAGGCGTTTGCCATCGACAAGCGCATTGAGCGCACTGCTCAAACAGAGCGTCCTGACAGGGAGAAAAAGATGAAGGCCCGCTTTGGCCAGCGGGACTTTACCGGCGACGAGGTCATGGTCATAAAAGAGCTTAGCAAAAGCTTTGACCAGAAGTTGCTGTTTTCCGGCCTGAACCTTCTGGTCGAAGGCGATGATCGCATTGCTCTGGTGGGTGACAACGGGACAGGTAAATCAACTCTGGCAAAAATTATCATGGACGAAGAAACGCCTGACAGCGGCGTGGTCAAATTCGGTCCCCAGGTAAAAATTGGCTACCTTCCCCAGATAGTCCGGTTTGAAAACCCTCATCGCAGTCTGGTGGACACTATGATTTACGAATGTGACCTGACGGTCCAGGCCGCAAGAGACAGGCTGGGTGCATTTAAGTTCCAGGGAGAGGACGTGTTTAAGCTGGTTTCTCAGCTGTCCGGTGGGGAGCAGAGCCGCCTGCGGCTGTGTATGCTGATGAACCAGAAGATAAACTTCCTTATTCTTGACGAACCCACCAACCACCTTGATATCGCTTCCAGAGAGTGGATAGAAGAAGCGCTTGAGGAATTTGATGGGGCGCTGCTGCTTATTTCTCACGACCGCTATTTTGTCAAACGTTTTGCCAACCGTATGTGGGAACTGGAAAATAAGCAGATAACCGATTATATTGGCGGCTACGAAAAGTATAAGGAATACAAGGAACGCATGGCCCAGATAGCGGCTGCCGCTGCCGAACCAAAAAAGAAGGAAAAAAAGGAAGACAGCCGTCCGGCAAAAACCAACTCCCGTCAGCTGGAAAAGGAGCTGGCCAAAACCGAACGGGACATCGAAAAAACAGAGCAGGAGCTGAAGGCGCTGGATACTCAGATCCAGCAGGCTGCCAGCGATTATATTAAGCTCACCGAGCTTTACGAAACGCAGCAGCAGCTTCAGGACAGATCCCAGCAGCTGATGGAACGCTGGACAGAGATAATGGAACAGCTGGAGGGCTGAGCAGCTTTGCCCAGCCAGTCCCGGGTAGCCCGAAATTTTATGCAAAACTGATTTTGAGCCGCAAAGATATGCTGAATGACCCCTGATTTGCTCAGCGGTCATCCAATGCCTGTCTTTGCGGCTATTTATTATATCTCTGTTAGGACTGTTACTTCTTGCAAAATGTTGTCAGGTGGTGTACAATATGTAGAAGTATCGTGTTGGACCAGCCGACACAGCAGGGCGGGCTTTGGATGCGATGGTATGCACAGGCCCCGCGCTGAATAATATCGGAGTTGTAGAGTGTGAAGATACTTGTTGTTTCTGACGTTGAAAGCAAATATATCTGGGATCATTTTGACCCTGAGCGTTTTAAAGACGTCGAGCTGATTATTTCCTGCGGCGACCTGAGCGCTAAATATCTGTCATTTCTCGTGACGATGATCCCGGCGCCGCTGTATTACGTCCATGGTAACCACGACAAGGGATACGAGAAGAATCCGCCATATGGTTGCGTGTGTATCGACGGAAGGCTTGTGGAATACAGGGGTGTACGCATTTTGGGCTTTGGCGGTTGCCTCAGCCCGCGAAAGGCTCCCCATGAATACAGCGAAAAGCAGATGTGGCAAAAGGTCAATCGTATGCGTCTGCCGCTGCATTTCAGCAAAGGGTTCGATATTCTGGTGACCCATGCTCCCGCTGTCGGCCTGGGCGATGGAGACGACCAGTTCCACAGAGGGTTTGAGTCTTATCGATGGCTGCTTGATACCTATAAGCCCAAGGTCCATTTTTATGGCCATCGTCATATTGGCGGCTCAATGTATGACAAAAAGGCGATCTACCCATATAATGACACAATGATGATCAATGCCTGCGGCTATAAAATCATTGAATATGATGATGATATCCGGCCCTGGAGGCCGGAAAGACGGGAAGGGATCTGACATGACACAGTCTCAACTGCTTGATTCCACCATGCAGCTTCTGGTGGATAAAGGGGCCGAATCGGCTTACTCATTCATCAAAAGAAATTATGAAAAATGCGAAGACCCCTGTGACGCCAGGGTTTATCAGCTCAGGTGTACTCTTGCTATCCAAAGCGGACAGATAGACGAGGGCCTTGAGATAATGAACGAAGCCGTTATGACCAGAGAACTCTGGTTCCGCCCCGAGTTCTTTGACGACGAGGTGCTGGCCCCGGTTTGGAAAACCGAAACATATAAGCAATGCCGTCACCGGTCTGACCGGCTGTATACCGAGGCCCGGCAAAAGGCCAAAACCTTCTGCACCTGGGATCGGGTCAGGGACCAGCGCATAATGCTGGCCCTCCACGGGAACGGCCAGAGCATCCAGGACTCAAAACAGCTGTGGCAGTTTGCCGAAGAGTTTGGCTGGCAGACAGAGTATATCCAGAGCAAAGAGCTGGACTTCGTTGGCAAATACCGCTGGAACGACAACAGCTCAGCGCCCTATCAGCTGGAAACCATCTGCGGTCAGGTAGGATGGCACGATTACGACGAGCGGGCGCTGGTTGGCTATGGCAGCGGATGCAACGTAATACTCCGGGCTTTAAACGGCGGTATGCTGGAATGTGAAAAGATCATCCTTGTTTCGCCGCATATTCCCGTTATCGAATCCGATGAAGAAAACATCTTCAAAATGCTTCTTAATGCCGATTCCCAGCTACTGGTTTTTTGCTGCAAAGGCAGGGACAATACCAGCGCCGTCAAGCTGGTAAGAGATGCTATTGGGCATGGAGTCGCCGCCAAGCTGATTGAGGCCGAAGGCAGCGGTGTCCCCAATAATTTTCCCGAACTGGTAAAACCATACCTTTAGACTGAAAAACACTCCCCACAGTGGGGTCCAAAAGCGTAGCTGCCTTTGGACGACTGTGGGGAGTATTATTCTGTCAACTCAGGCTTTAACGGCCCTGATATCCTGCCAAAGCTTGGAGACTTTGAAGAAATAGATTATCATAACCGTGGAGCTGAGCGCCCATGACAGAGGATAGCACAGGAAAACGATGCGAATGTCGTTGATAAAATGGAGCATAGCTGTCAGCCATACTATTCTGAAAAGGCAGATGCAAATTGCGCTGATAATAGTGACCTTAACGGTGTCGCCGCTGCCCCGGATAGCACCGCCGAGAATGTCAGAAAAGCCAAACATCCATGCGCAGGGAGCCAGATAGTGCATCATCTGGATGGCATAGACTTTTGCGTCAATATCCTGAGTAAACAACCCAACAAGATTTTTGCAGAAGATGAATACCAGAGTCCCCATAAGGATTGAAAGCGCGCAGGTGATAAGCATACATACGCCTATACCTTTTTTAACTCTGTCCATTTTACCGGCTCCGATGTTCTGGCCAACGTAGGTGGAAACGGCCATGGTCAAAGCCATCATGGGCATATAAACAAAACCGTCGATCCGGCTGTAAGCAGCGATACCGGCCATGGCGATAGAGCCAAAGCTGTTGATCTTCGCCTGCACCAACAGGTTGGAAATGTTGAACATTGACCCCTGAATACCGCAGGGCAGGGAAACCCTGATAAGCTTTTTGCACATGGGGATGTCAAGCCTCATGGAGGACAGCTTAAGACGATAACGCTCGTCCAGCTTCATAAGACGGATAACAGTCAAAACGGCAGACACAGCCTGGGCAATTACGGTGGCGATGGCCGCACCGGCAACACCCATATGGAAAACCGCAACAAAAAGCAGGTCGAGTACCAGATTGGCAACTCCGCTGATGACAAGATATATCAAAGGGCGGGTGGAATCGCCCTCGGAGCGGATCATGCCGGCGCTGATGTTGTAAACAATGGTTATTACCGTCCCTGCCAGATAGATGCGCAGATATGTAACAGCCTCCGGCAAAACATCACTGGGACAGTCCATCATAAGCAGCAGCGGGCGGGCAAAGACAATGCCAACAATGGAGATGAATATGCCGCATATAACTCCGAGAATAAGGGCAGTGTCAATAAGATGCTTAAGGCTTTCGTGGTCTTCTGAGCCGTAATACATCGCATAGAGAACTCCGGCACCGGTTGCTATACCAAGAAAGAAGCCGATAAGCAGATTGATCAGCGAACCGGTGGATCCAACAGCCGCCAGAGCTGTCTGCCCGGCAAAGGTGCCGACAACAGCTGTGTCGATCGAATTGTACAGCTGCTGAAACAGGTTGGAAATAAGAATGGGTATGGAAAATACAACAAGGCCTCTGGTTATTGAACCGCTGGTCAGGCTTACAGCAGATGAACGCATAGGATCTCCTTTCTTTTGGGCGCAGCAACGTCGGCGCAGTTTTCAGCACAAAGATTTTATCAGACTGTAGACTAAGGTAGATAGATGCCGCAGCGGCAGTAACAAACTTTAGTTCGCTCCTGTCAACTGGTGTGCAAAGGTCCTCGGGCCTTTGCATACCAGTTGATTCTATCGCGAACCTTAAGCTTTTGCAATTGGACAAAAGGCAGAAAAAGGATGATTTGTGAACACGTTCTTTGTGATTGATTAAGTGAATGAATAAAATCGAACACGTCGACCGGGCTGGATCTGGCAGCGCAGTCGACGTGCTTTTTACAGGACCCGAATAATCGCCGGGTTTGCTTATGGGTCACCTGACGCGTCAGATGTCAAGAATGATGTTGTCTGTTCCGTTGGCTTCGAATTCGGAGATATAAGCGTCCATCCGGGAGGTCAGCTCGTCGAAGTTGTCCGGGCCAATGTCCTCATAATCCATATCTCTCCGGGCAAGCTCCTCGGCAAGTATTTCAAAAAATACCGTATCCTCATAGGTCATAATCGCTTCGTGGATACCGCCTTCAGAAAACTCCCGTGATGGGATAAGCTCGCCGTTAAAGGACTCAACCAGTGAGGTCATGCCGTTGGTGATGCATTGGGCAAAAACCAGACTCTCGACCTCGTCATAATCCTTAAAACGGTCGTCTCCCCGGATGGAGTTCATTATCCAGTTGCCTGTATAAACAAGATCAAGAAGCCGCCGGAACTGCTTCTGAGTAAGCTCTATGGTCATGGTATCAACCTCCTGTTGGACAAATAATAAGACCATTATATCTCCCAAAGAGATAATTTACAATAGATTTGGCCCTGTCAGCTCAAGGGATAGTGATATAGTCGGCGAAGGCATATCCGTCAATGCCGTTATAGCGGACCACATACCAGTCGAGATATCGGCTCAAAACCGTTATGCTGTCGCCGTTTTGAGCCGAAGCAATGACGGCCGCGTCCAGAGATGGAGCAGAACGGATGTTCAGGGTCCCGGAGCTGACGGTAACGGTACCGGTCTGAGCAGGCTGAGGAGTAATAAAGGGCAGACCGAAATACTGAGTAACGGCTCTGGCAAGAGCCGCGGCGATGGAATCGATATTGTCCCTTATCCAGACTGCATCCTCGTAATTGTCGTGATAGGCGACCTCAACCAAAACCGCGGGGGCTCTGGTGCGGGCAACCTCGCCGATAGAAGTGGTGGGAAGAGCTTCCACATTGTCCGGATCGGGATAAATTGCCTTTAAGTTTTCAACAATAAGATCGGCAAAACGTCGGCTGTTGGCGCTTCCGGGGTAATAATAGGCATCGGCTCCCCGCAGCTGACCGCTCAGATATTCCGGCGCAGCGTTGGAATGGATAGCAAGATGCAGGTCATAGTTGCCTGCATTGCTGGCCTGAATGGACGTGGCGGCGGTCATATCGGGAGTGTTGCGGGAAAATTCAATGCCCGATGCAGTAAGATATGGCTCCATGGCATCGGCTATAAGATTCATATAGTATTCCTCGCTGTTGCCGATAACCGTTTCGTTAAACTGCTGAGTAGACGGCGAAAGATAAATAATAGGCATATGCTGGACCTCCTGATTATGGATATATGGTACAGTATATGCCTGTATTTGGCCATTTGTCAGATAACTGCCGATTGTTCAGCAGTTACCTGACATGAATGTCTTTCATATCCGGGTCAGAAGGCTCCTTGGCACCCATGGGACCGCTGTTGAAACCGACCCTGTCTCCCGCCGGAGCGGTAATGACCTCGGGATAGGCCAGAGGCTGGGAAAGCAGAGAACTCATGGCCGTGGCGATATACAGGTCAGTCCGGTTCCAGAGTTCAAAGGCGGCGTTGACAGAACACCACTGGAAAACAAGGCCCCTGACAAGGACAAAAAGATATTCGCAGATCTCGCTGGCGGGCATACGGCGGGAGATCTCTCCTGCCTGCTGACCTTCGGCAATGATGGCGACCAGGACCTTTTGCATGGGTCGGGTACGGGCAAACCATATGTTGCTGGTGCTGAACAACATGCAAATAGTGTCGAAGTTTGAATCCATCAACATGGCGCTGTAAAGTTTGAAATAACAGCGAATTTTGTCCATATAAGTCTCGCCGGTGATTTTGGGAGCCAGGTCGACGGTGAAATGATTGTCCATATTGCGGAAAAATTCAAAAAGGATATCGTTTTTTGAATTGAAATAGCTGTAAAAAGTGCCAATGGATACACCGCTGTGCTTACAAATGTCGCGAATGGTGGCGTTTTCAAAGCCTCTCTCGGCCAGAATATCCAAAGCGCTGTGATATATCCGTTCTTTGGTTTTGGCAGATTTTGGAGTTTTTCCAACGGGCTTGACTTCGATTTCGTTATACATAGAGGCTCCTTTCGGCGGTTAATCAATGATGTCGGTAACGGTGTTGACCATCCAGTCCATATTCTGGATCTCTATAAGTGAAGGGGTGTCGTCCTTTTCTACTCGCAGCACACCATCCCGGTCTGTTAGAGGGCCTTCGATAGGGTGGATCTGGCCGGAAACAATAAGACTTCTGAAAATTTTCAAAAGCTTTACGGCGTTGTGGCCCATAAAGGCATCGACTCCGTAAACGTCAATGATGCCGGTGTTCATGCCCCAACCGAAATGCACCGCACTGTCATATCCGCTGCGGGTAATGTCCAGAATGCTGTTTTTGGTGGTAAAGCTGTCCCCAACTATCTGATCGTAAAATACCGACCAGTCAAGGGCGATGGCCCCAAGGCTTTCTTCCGGATAGCCCGTGCTGCGTTCGAGCTTGAATATCTGGGCGTAAACTCCCGGGAAGGCTTTTCTGACCAGGGGAGTGTTCAGCTGGTGCAGACAAAGGGCAATATCGACCCCGGTTTGAGCCAGCTTACGCCGGGCATCAATATGTTCGTGGGCCATAAAGTCGGTATGGGGCTGCATGAAGTTGACAACTCTTACATGCGGATTGACCAGTTGAGCGCCCAGAGCAAAGGCGTTGATGTTGAAGGTAAGGTCCTTGTGGAATCTGGCGCTGGTCATATATCCAACTATGTTGGATTTGGTCATGGCTCCCGCAACGATACCGCAGAGGAAAACAGCCTCGTGCTGCTTTGCAAAATATGTCATCATGTTTTTCTGGGGCTGGGCGATGTTGCAGTTAAGAATAGTTTTGGACGGGTTTTCCAGACTGAGCCTCAGCGATGCGGCAGACATATTGGGGCTGGTAGTAAACAGGATGTCAGGATCCTGATCCATAAGGCGGCTGATGGCCTCGTAGCTGCCGTCCTCATATATGCCGCTTTGAGATATTATGTCAACCTTGTCGCCCATTTTTCGCTGTAGTCTCTTCATGGCTACGTAATGGGTGTGGGTCCAAAGAGAGTGGGACGGATCGCCTTCAAAGGCAAAGGCGATCTTCAGCTTGGAAGGACGCTTGGAGAAAAACGACAGGGGGGACTTTTCGTCATCCTGCTTCATCTCAACGGTGTTGGTGTCGTTGGTATCCTTGAGGGAAAGCAGCTTAAACTGAGCTTCGCAGCTTTTTACCCGGTCGGATATGCCGGAAACCGGAGTGTTGGGATAAAAACCGTAAATCTCGGTAAACTCCAAAAAAGCGTCGCCGGAAGTGATGGGGATGGACCCAAAGCCAAAGGATTTGTAGGCCAACCGGAAGGTCTTGAAGGCAGAATTGATAAGCTCTTCAACTGTCGACTGCTCGTTGGGGTGCTTGGCCTTGTATTGCTCGACGATCTGGACAAGCCGGGTAAAGCTGCCGGTGTGAGAAAACCAGAGGTTGTTAAAGGATGCCCGCTTGTCAAAATCAAGAAACTCGTAATAACGGGTGACCAGAGAATTGCTTTCGTCGCGCTTGGGTATGATGCGGGTGACCTTGGCATATGCTGTGGCTGCGCCGCAGTATTTTAAAACGCTTATGCGCTTGTTCCCTTCGAGCGCAAAAAAACGGTTGATATATTCGTAGACCTTTATGGGTTCCCGGATGCCTTCGTCAATGTGAGAATTGTACAGCTTTTTCCATTTTGCGCCAAATTCGGTGTTCTCTGCCAAAAGGGGCATAAAGTTACCTGCAAAAGCGTTGCTCCTGGCAGCGGTTCGGGTACCGATGATTTTTTCAATAGGGATCTCCCGGGTACCAAGGTTCAGTTCGGAAACTATCTCAACGTCCTTTATAAGGTCGTCAAGTACAACAAGGTAACCGTTATAGGCGTTACCGGAATTATCAGACTGGAATTTTTTGCCCAATTGCCGGGCCTGTTTATAGTGTTGGCTGCTGTCATGGTCGGACATGGCGTGACCTCCTGGCTGATATTTGGCTTCAACTGACCAGTGTACACGTTTATTATACCACAGCGTTGAGATTTTTCAATCAGCTCTTGACAATCCGTTGTGGAGATATATAATATAAACTGTCTCATTTGAGACAAAAGGAGAGATACTATGGCAGAGTATACCCATCAGGAATTCGAGCTTATAAAATCCTCCTTTGTTTTTAAAGGAGCATCGGAATCGGTTTTGAAGGCGGCCCTTTCCCGTGAAGACTGTCATCGGAGGTCATACCGTCGGGGAGACTGCGTGTTCAGCCCCCGGGAATTCATCCGGGCGTTGGGGATAATCGTAAGCGGCAGCATCCAGGTCACCAAAAACAGCGGTCACCGGCTTGCTATAAGCAGGCTCAGGACCGGCGAGCTTTTTGGAGCCGCTGCCATATTCAACGATGAGGAGGTATTTGCCTCGATCCTCACTGCTCTTGAGCCGTGTTCGGTGATATTCTTTCCCGAGGAGCTTATTCGCCAGATGATGGCCATGGATTTTACCATCGCCGAAAACTATATCCGTTACCAGTCTGGCAGGATACGCTTTTTGAGCAGTAAGATCGATGGCCTGTCGGCCGGAAGCGCCGAAAATCGACTGGCAAAATATCTTCTGGAAAGTACTCCCGATTCCGGCGCTGTCGCCGCCACCATGATAGAGCTGGCTGATATGCTGAATATCGGTCGAGCGTCCCTCTACCGGGCGCTCGACAGCCTGATAAGCTCCGGCGCGGTGGCAAAAGAAGGCAAACGGCTGGTGGTGACTGACCGCAGCCAACTGGAAAAAATGATAATACAGGAGAACAAATGATGAAAAAAGTTATGTCAACAATACTTATCCTCGCCCTGCTGCTGGCTATGGCATCCTGCGCCAATTCGTCGGTCAAAGAATCAGCAGAGCCTATAGCCGAATCCGCTGCTCAGGACTCCGAAGCTCCGGCAACCGATGTATCCGGTGACGACAGCCCGGCTGCCCAGGACGAACCTGTAGCAGAACCGGCAGACAGAACAGCTGTCAAAGTAGCTGCCATGAAAGGCCCTACCGGCATGGGAATGTCTGCCCTGATGGACAGCAATGATTCCAACGCTACCGCCAACGAATATACCTTTGACCTGTTTTCCGCTCCTGATGAGCTGACCGCAAAGCTTATTACCGGAGAATATGACATCGCTGCCATACCTACCAATCTGGCCGCAAACCTTTACAAAAAAACCGAAGGCCAGATCCAGCTGCTGGCTCTGAATACCCTGGGCGTGCTGTATATAATGCAGAATAGCCCCGACGGCGAAACCATCACCCAGCTGTCTGACCTGGCGGGAAAAACCCTTTATGCTACTGGGCAGGGCAGCAACCCGGAATATGTTCTGAATTATCTGCTCCGTCAGGCCGGTCTGGAACCGGGAGTAGATGTCACCATAGAATACCTTGCTGCCCATGATGAGCTGGTTGCTCTGGCTGCGACCGGTGAGGTTGAGTATTGTATGCTGCCTGAGCCAAACGTGTCTGTGCTGTCAAACAAAAATCCCGATATGAAGGTTGCCATCGACCTGACCCGGGTCTGGGAGGACTCCGGAGCCGAAGGCGTTCTGACCATGGGCTGCCTGGTGGTGAACCGGGACTTTGCGGACGAAAACCCCCAGGCTGTGGCAGATTTTATTGCCGAGTATGAAGCCTCGGTAGATTATGTAAACTCAAATCCAGCCGGAGCTGCCGAGCTTATCGTTAAATATGAAATAGTCGGTGCGGCTGCGGTCGCTCAAAAGGCCCTGCCCAACTGCAACATTGTTTGCATCACCGGCGAAGATATCTGGCCCGCGATTGAGGGCTATTACAGAGTCCTGTTTGACGCTGAACCCTCTTCCGTTGGCGGAGCCATGCCCGAAAGCGCGATGGTATGGGAAGGCTGAGGACATCGGGCATAAAAAGATTTGCCCAGTCGGCGGCGGCAGCAGTGTTTTGGATAGGGCTGTGGCAGGTGGCTTCCATGGCCGTGGGCCGGGAGCTGCTGCTGCCAGCTCCGGCCGCTGCCCTGGCGGCGCTGGTTGAAAAGCTCGTTCAGCTCCGGTTCTGGAAAAGCGTGGCTATGTCTCTGGTTCGTGTAATGCTTGGATTTATCTCCGGCATGGTTGTGGGAGTGGCGTTTGGTGCGCTGACAAAAATCTCCAGAACTGCGGATATCCTGCTTTCGCCCCTGCTGAGACTTGTTCGTGCAACCCCCGTGGCTTCCTTTATCATTCTTGCGTTGGTCTGGATAAGCTCCGGCGTGTTGCCAGGCTTCATATCAATGCTTATGGTTTTGCCCATAATGTGGGCAAACATATACGAGGGTATTTCCGCAGTGGATACCGGCCTGCTGGAAATGGCAAACGTGTATCATTTCGGAAAGTTCAAAACCATAAGACTTATTTATATCCCATCACTGCGCCCTTATTTCAAAGCGGCTACGTTGACCTCTCTGGGCATGGCGTGGAAATCCGGCATAGCCGCAGAAGTGTTATGTCAACCCAGAAGCTCCATCGGATTAGAGCTTTATTATTCAAAGCTCTATCTTGAAACTGCTGACCTGTTTGCGTGGACTGCTGTTGTTATAATCCTCAGCCTGATGGTCGAAAAATGTGTTGCCGCCCTGCTGAAAAGGATGTGATATGGTGGGAATAAAGCTTGAGAACATTGATCTGACATTTGGAGAAAAGGTTATTTTCAGCGGATTTTCCCACGAGTTCCCCAGCAGGGGAGTGACCTGCATAATGGGAAGCTCAGGAAGAGGGAAGACGACCCTGCTTCGTCTGCTGCTGGGGCTGCAAAAACCGGATTCCGGCAAAGTGATTTCCGTTCAGCGACCGGCGGTGGTCTTTCAGGAAGATTGCCTGCTCCCATGGCTGACAGCCGGGGAGAATATCGCGGCGGTAAGCTCCCGGTCTCCGGAACGATTCCTGGCTATGGTGGGGCTTGAAGACGAAAAAAACACCCTCCCAGCAGCCCTCAGTGGGGGGATGGCCCGGCGGGTGGCCCTGGCAAGGGCTTTGGCCTATGATGGAGATGCCCTTTTTCTGGACGAACCCTTTAAGGGGCTGGACGAGGATATCAAGTCAGTCGTTATGAATCTGATTTACGAGTATTCGGCCAACAGACCGGTGATACTGGTTACCCACGATGAAGCAGATGCCCGGAACCTTGATGGGGAAATACTCCTTCTGAGATGACCCATAAAAACATGATAGGAAACCGTACGCCCCGCAATCGATACCAATTGCGGGGCGTTGATGTTCGCTTATTTCAGCTGCTGATAGTTGATTTTGCCGTTGGCCAGCCGGGGGAACTCGTCGACAAATTTGACCGTTACCATGGTGGGTGATATCTTAAGCTTTGAGATGAGATACAATATGACCTTATCTTTGATTGTTTTGTCGTCAGAGCAGATATAAACCCCCATGTTGTTGTCGGTGCCGTGGCAGGCTACAGGGATACCGTCAAGCTGCTGGGACAGAAGCTTTTCGGTTTCGTCCATGCTTACCCGCTCTCCGGCAAATTTCAAAAAGCGAGCCTTGCGGCCAACGATGAAGAAATAGCCTTCCTCGTCCTGATAGGCGATGTCACCGGTGTGGAGAACGCCCTTGTATTCGTCTTCCCTGGCCAGGTCGGGTCCACACTGGGCATATCCCATGCAGACGATGGGACCGGTGTAAACGATCTCGCCGGAAACGTTGGGTTCGGTGATAACGGAGCCGTCGTCATCTACCAGCACGGCGGTACCGGGGGAGACGACCTTGCCTATACTGCCCAGCTTTCTTATGTTGTCAAGGCCCCGCAGAACGATCAGGCCGCCGGGAGCCTCAGTTGCGCCATAAATGACCTGAAGCTCAGAACCGTTGTCGTGATGCCATTGAGCATAAAGCTTTTGCAGCTCAACAGGCATACTGCCACCGGCCTCGGTGGTATACTGCATGGGCAGACCCATCTGACGGAACTTGACCCGTTCCAGCAGCTCATAGTTGAACGGTACGCTGCCAAAGCTGTTAGCGCCGTATTTTTTGAAGAATTTCCAAAAGTCCGGAGAAATGATGGATTTTGTGGTCAGCAGACAGTACCACCCATAATACAGCATACGGGACAGACCCAACAGGTCATAGTTGTGGTAAATGGGCATGGTGGAAATATGGTGGTTGGGGACCTTTCCGTCGATAGCGCAGTAGTTTTTGATAACTTCTTCAAAACCGTCGATATTGGCGTAGCTAAGCCGAACCAGCTTGGGACTGCCGGTCGAACCCGACGTAGTCAGCAACAAACCCAGATCCGGATGCATGGGCCAGGATTTCAGACCGGTTTTGACCATGCAATAATTAAACCGGGAATAAACGATCTCGCCGGGATAATCGCCCACCATATCCTCGGGCAGCCAGAAATAATCCGGGCGATAGGTCTCGACCAGCTGATCCATCATGTCTTTTGGAGTGTCGGCCCCAAACATGGCGGGGACAATGGTCGTCGAAACGAAAACGCAATATCCTGCCATAGATCCGCAGACGTTCCGGCTAAGGTGGAATACAAGTGAACGTTCAGGCACGATCTGGACGATCTCTTTTTTGAACTCAGCCAGATCGTCAAAGGTCACTATCATGTCAGTATCGTCAATAATAGCGGGATTGCCCAGGTATTTTTCAAAATCAAAAAGCATTAAAAACCCTCCAGCTTCACATTTTAGCCCAACTTTGGCATAAAATACACATTCCTGCCACAATCATAACATATTGATCCTATCATTGCAAGAAAGACTTTTAAAAGCTGGGAAATGGTTGACGGAGGGAGTAAAACATGATATTTTGTAAACGAAGAATTTTTGAAATTTCAGGAGGAAAAGAAATGAGCGAACTCAAAAAAAGCTGTGATGTTCTGGTTATCGGCGGAGGCGGCAGCGGTCTTGTGGCTGGATGCCGTGCGGCCAGCCTGGGCAGCGGCGTTATAGTGCTTGAAAAGACCGATTCCCTTGGCGGCGGTATGAACAGCGCCTCCACCATGCGTACCTTCGGCAGCAAATGGCAGAAGGAACGGGATCTGCCCGATACGTCCATGGACTATCTCCGTAACCGTATGGACGAAACCTTCTGGCGCATCGACCGTAAGCTTGCCACCAATATTATCAAAGGCACCGGCCAGTTTTTCGACTGGTTCTGGGATATTGCGCCCCAGGAATACCGGGATTATTTCCAGGTCGGCAGATACGTTTTCGACGATCCCAAGGACGGACCCCTTGGTCCCCAGTCTGAGCGCGGTCCCGGAAGCAAGGGCAGCGGACGCATATTTGTCGAGGTCTGTTCCGCAAAGCTTACTGAACTGGGAGGGGAGATCCTTACTCAGACTGCTGTTGAAGATATTACCGTTGAAGACGGAAAAATAGTGTCTGTCACTGCCAAAACCGGTGACGACCTTATTACCATCAGCTGCAAAAAGGTCATACTTTCCTGCGGCGCATGGATAAGAAAGCCCGAATTCGTCGAAAAATACTATCCCAAGCTGGCAGCCGCTCAGCCCTTTATGGGCGAAAGCCCCCATATGGCCCGATATTACACCGGTGACGGCCTTGAAATAGCCGAAAAGGCCGGGGCCTTGATGGATACCACTAACCTGACTATCCGCATGATGGGACCCATGACCATGTGCCGCAGCCAGACCCTGGGCAATATGGCGAATTCTCCCTACAGCATCTATGTCAACAAAAACGGCGAACGCTTTGTCAGCGAGGTTTCTCAGCTCCGTCTGGGCGTTTTCGATTCCGGCTCTGTGGTCGTTGAGCAGCCTGAGGGCAAAACCTTTGTTATTTTTGACGACGCAGGTATAAAGCGCTCCATCGCCGACGGCGACAACCAGCCCAAGCCTCAGGTTCCGATGCCCACCATGATGGCAGGTGCTTTCCCCAAATCCGAAGAAGAAGCCTATGCCGATATCAACAAGGCTCTCGAAGCCGGAGATCCTTCCATCGTTAAGGTCGATACCATCGAAGAGCTGGCAGCAGCTATTGAAGTCCCCGTTGACGCTCTG
The DNA here is from genome assembly GCA_964384255.1 of uncultured Oscillospiraceae bacterium. Taxonomy (GTDB): domain Bacteria; phylum Bacillota; class Clostridia; order Oscillospirales; family Oscillospiraceae; genus SIG469. The sequence goes on from CAYLKH010000008.1 coordinate 15,742, forward strand.
AAAACCACTATGGAGAACTACAATACCTATTGCGCCGAAGGCAAAGACTGGGATTGCTACAAGCCTTCCGAATGGCTCCAGCCGATCAACGGCCCCTACTATGCGGTCAAGGGTTCTCTCGGCACCGATGGCGCCTTTGGCGGCGTTGAGGTCAACGAGCTTATGCAGGCCAGGGCCGCTGAGGGCGGTGTTGTGGACGGCCTTTACGTAACCGGCGACCTGGCATCCTCCCGCTTTATCAATATGGCTGGTATCAAAAAGCAGATCATCAACGATATGTCCTTTGCCCTGTCCAGCGGCTTCATCGCTGGTACCCACGCGGCAAAATAACCGGTTTGCACCTGTGCATAATTATCCCCGGCAGGAAAATTCCTGCCGGGGATAAAATATTGCTCCGGAGTCAAACACCTGTGCGATCGGCGATCTTATCAGGAGCCGCCTATATAGTGAGTTCCAGCTTGCCGCCGGATGCAAGGTCGAACTGACCGGACTGGCCGCCTCTGGCGGTTATGGTAACTCCGGTGGGGGCGTCGATCTGGTCAAGCTCAAATTCGCCCACAAGGGTAAGCACACTGTTTTCGGTGGCAGTCCAACGGCTGTTGGGGTCAAGGGTCAGATAAGCATTGTTGACAGCTCCGGTAAGAGCAGTGTTTTCAAGATAAACATAGACACTGCGGGTGGGGTCTTCACCTGTGACGTTGCCCTGCAAAACGCTGTTTTTTAAGGTTCCGTGAACTCCGTAAACCTCTTTGCCCTTAGTATCGGTGGCGCAGGGGTCGGGGTTGACTTCGGCCTTCAAAAGGTCGCCGCTGAGAGATCTTATCATCGAACTGTTGACGATGAATTCTGCGTTGGCGCTTCGTGAAAGCAGAGCTGTGCTGCCGCAGGTCACATTGCAGCCATTGACCTCTGCATAGCCCAACTCAATAGGACGACCCATAACGCAGTGGACTTTGATAAAATAGGTTCCGCAATCTACCTTGCAGCCGTTGTACTGAATGCTGCATTCCCCGGCCAGAACTGCACCCATGGCGCCGGTTTGAATATTGCAGCGGTTAAATACGTCGTGACAGCCGCCATCAGCATAGGCGGCATAACCGGATCGACAGCTTATTTCGCAGTCGTTTGCCTCGACGTAAACAAAGCCCTGAGCTGCATCGGTGGACACGGCGGCCCAGCCGTCGGTTTGGATGTTGCAATTATAGAACCATGTTTTTCCGTTGGCCATGGTGCAATGATTTCGGGCGTTGCCTTCAAATTCCCGATACTTTGCGCTTTCTCTATGCTCCCGCTTTGACGAACCCCAGGGAGCGCCATGAGCAATAAGGGTAGAATCGTAGATACGCATTTCGCCGTAATTTTGGCAAACGGTGGTGCTGCGCGAAACGCCGGAGGCGGTTATGTTGCTGTTTCTGATAGTGACCTTTGCATGGTCAGTGGCTTCAACGCCGGTACTCATGCCGCCCAAAACACCGTCAGGACCGTTGCCGGCAATGGATATAACAGCGTTTTCCAGCACAAAGTCAGTGCCTTCACCGGTGCAGTATACGCCGCCGGTGGAGCCATCAGAGGTGATTATCTGAATCCCGTCAGCTCCTGTTTCGCTATATTGAGTCGAACCCATTCCGTCAGTCCGGGCCTTTTCGGCGTTCAGCCTGCCGTGGTCAACGACTATGGCTGCGGCAGCGTTATCGTCAGAAGCAAACATGGGAGGACCGCCGGGTCCACCACCAGGTCCACCAGGACCACCACCAGGTCCGCCGGGACCACCACCGGGTCCACCGCCGGGACCTCCAGGAACGCCACCGGATCCACCATCGGCACCACCACCAGGTGTCCCGCCAAAGATACCCATCATTTCGTCGTGGGACATCTCAACATAAGGGTCCCGTTCCTTCCGCTGCATTGTGATTCCTTTCATTGCTTTTCCTCCAGTATTTAATGATATCATTAAATCTAACAGCATAATTTGTGCCAGATCGGAGAGGCAGAAGAGATATCAGGGACAAAGAATGCTCAGTTAGGCTGTAGACAAAGGTATAAAGTAGCTGCAACGGAAAGGAAGATAGTGTGAAAGAAACCCATCAGGGGTGTCTTTCACGTTCAATAACCCGCCGCAGCGGCAGGAATGAACGTAAGTTCGTTCCGCACAACTTGTAGACAAAGGCCACCGGGCCTTTGTCTACAAGTTGTTCAGTCGTTTCTGCGTAGGTGATATGCTTATTCGTATGATATCAAATGTTCAAAGCAGCGAATTCGCCTACGACCATGCCCAGAGTGGTAGCGATGCCTATGCTGTTGCCTGCCATAAGGGTGGGGTACTGGATAGCATATCGTCCGCCGCAGCAGTTGCCTACGGCGTAAAGACCGCCAATTATGCTGTCGTCCCAGCGACGGACCTGCATATTCTCGTTTACCATCAGACCGGAGAGCTGAACCATACCGGCGGCGATACGGTTTTTTTCGGATATTTTTGCTTCGCCAAAGAAGGGAGCCTTTTCAATGGGATTCATCAAAGCGCTGTCGCGACCCCAATCGGAATCCTTTCCGGCATGGCACATTTCGTTGTAATGGGCGATCTCCTCCAGAAGCCCCTTCTTGGCCTCGCCTTCGTATCCCATCAGGTCAGCCAGCTCTTCAAGGGTGTCGGCTGCATAAAGCTTATGGGGACGCATACCGTAGCCCGTGAAGCAGTGGACATCAAAACCTTCGGGACCGGTTTTGTAGTTTGCCATATCCTGACGAACCAGATCCCATTCCCGTTGACAGGTGGTACTGCTCATGTCATGTTCATAGCCCTGATGACGCAGATTCTGTTCCCAATTGGCATCGGCGATCTTGCACATACGCTCGCCGCCGCCGCGGCGCATAATATATCCCTGGCCTCCGAAAACACAAATGGATTCGTTGCCAAAGCGTTTGCCGTCGCCGCCAAAAATGGGATAGTTGCCGATCAGCGCAATGTCGGGAGCGCCAGCACCATTGGAAAAATTGACTGCTGCCCGGGGACCGGGTTCCATAACGCCGCCGGCCCACAGACCCATCCTGTGTCCGCTGCCGTCACCGCCGCCAAACATACCGCCTGCAATACGGGATGTGTCGATGTGTGAAACCTCGGCCAGCTGCCTGACCTCGTCATTCAGGTCAAGAACCATGTCGCGATCGCCGGAAAAATCGCCGCAGGCAAGGATCACAGCCTTGGCGTTGATCTGGCGATACTCTCCGTCTCCGCTTTTAACCACAGCCCCGGTTACGTCTCCGGCTTCGTTTTGGCTCAGCACAACGCCCACAGTATCCCACAGCCATTGGGCGCCGTGACTCTGGGCTTCTCTGATGGAATAATCAACGATCTTCCACCAGGCAGAGTTGTTGGCTCCGCGGCCAAGAGTATTGTTGAAATCCCGGTATGATATGCTGCCTGCAAAGGATTTCTGACCGCATACATCCATAACAACGCTGTCTCGCCCGTTGGGATAGCTGTGATATACCGTCAGCTCGTCCAGCTCGCTTTGAGGGACGATCTGGCGTATCCAGTTGCAGCACTCCGCCGAGCGGAAAATGTATTTTTTAATAAGGCCGGGATCGGTCCGGTTCAGGCTTCGGCGCTGCCATTCGTTCAAAACCTCCATCGGGTCAACAGGCTCGCAGCCCTGCTGAAGATAGCAGTCGGCATTGATATAAGCCATGTCGCAGCCAAGAGGCAGGTAGCGCTTTTGACTCAGCTTTTCGCATACGATGACCTGAGCGCCCAGCTCGGCGGCTTTTCTGGCGGCAAAAACTCCGCTGTTGCCGCCGCCAAGGACCAGAATGTCGCAGCCGAGAGTTTCGATAATAAGACTGCTGTCGATTTGGGGAGGTGTCCCCAGCCAGTCGCGGTTATATTCGATCATAGGTATTTCCTTTCGTTTTCTTTCGATTTGAAACAATTTTATCACATGATAAAACTCTTGGCAACGAAAACCTCCGCGCCGACAGCTGTCTAAAACAGTCGGCGCGGAGGCTAAATCTAAAATCAGAATTCAAGGATGATCTCCTGCTGAGGTTCGTCCACCGGAGCGTCTACCGGGGTTTCCGAGGTGTCGGGGACCTCAAGACCCTTGGTGCCGATGGTGGTCACCTGGTTGCGGGATTTGTAGTTGGTCCGTGCTTCGTAATTGGTGTAAAGCAGGTTTCCGTCTTTGTCATAAACGTTGCGATAGGTGTCGACAGTGTAGCCGACATAAGGATAGGTTGTTATTTTTTCGTAGCCGACCTCCTGCTCGGGATCTTCCTCGACCACTTCGTCATAGCCGTAGGTCGCCAGAACCTCATAGGTCATCTCGGCATATTGTCCGGTTATGTTGGTTCCCCAAAGCTCAATATGGACATAGCTGTCAGCGACCCATGCGTCGATACGCAGCGGAAAGTCGGTGTTGTTTTTAAACTTAAAATCAAATACCTGCCAGTAGATCGTGGCGTCGCAGCCCATGGGAACATAGGTGACAAGATAATCGTGCTGGGTGCGTTCGACTATTTCCAGATTTGCCCGAAGAGCAGCGAGATAAATGGAAGAAGCACCTTGGCATATACCGCCGCCCAGCTGATCCTGAGTCTGGCCGCCAATATAAACTCCTGCTTCTTTATAACCCTTTTCGGCGGTACGTTCGCCAACGGTATCGTTGAAGGAGAACACCTCGCCGGGCTGGAGTATGGTGCCGTTGATAGCCTCGCAGACCAGCTCAAGGTTTCGTTTTCTGTTGGGTGTGGAGCCTTCGAGGGTGCTGTCGCAGGAACCCAGAAGCTCGGCGTAGAGCCGCCCCTCAAGCTCGTCTCCGGTCAGCTCCGGTTGAGTTATGGTCAGCGGGATATCCAGCGAATCGCCGTCGTCAAGAGATGCGTAAGCAGCCCTGGCAGAATCGATATCGAAGGTTATGCCAACAGTACTCTCAATAATGGACTGAGTTTCGGGGTCGTAATGAGCGTCAACAGCTTCGCAGCTTATCTGCTCCCAAAGCTCATCGATGTCCAGAGCGTCAACAGGGAAAACCTCTGGTTCCCACTGGAGCGAGGACACCCCCTGTTCAAAAGCCTCCTTGACCGCGTCGAACAGAGAGTCGGCATCGATGGATAAGGAGGAGCTGCCCTGAGTAATGACAAGAGTGTCGTCAGAAAGATCATAAATGGGGGAGCTGCCCTGAACCGAAAGCTCCTGAGCCAGATCGTTGACTCTGGACTTGAGATCATCAAAGTCGATGGTGACCTGCGCAGTGGCGCTGATGTCTGACTGGGTCAACAGAGCCGCGTTATAATCCGCCTGGTCGTCGCCGGTTCGACCGGTGTTGTATGCCTGCTCAACAAGAGCTTCGGCATCTGCAAAGGAAAAGGTTTGCGCAGGCTGCAAAACATGATCTGCCCCGTTGATGGTTATGGTGAGTGAAAGCGGGTCATACATGGAGGCCAGCTGAGAATCGAGAGCTTTAAGAGCGTCTTCCTTTGAAAGACCGCCTACATCAATTCCGGAAATAAAGGTATTGGGGAGAATATAAGGATAGCTGAAGCTGTCTGACTGGGAGGTACCTGCGGACTTATCGCAGGCAGTAAGGGGGGTAATGGCAACGAGTGCTGACACGGCCAGAGCCAGCACGGATTTTGCACGTTTTTTGTTCATCTATATTTATCCTTTCAACAGGTCGGAAAGTGGTATTTCAGGAAACGCATTAACATAATATCACAACTGTAATTTTACCGCAACAGCTTTTGAGCTTTTTTGACAAAAATCCTGCTGCTAATATTTGACGGAAAATTGAACCGAATGTTTCAACCTGTAGACAAAGGCCTTCGTACCTTTGTCTACAAGTTGTGGGGAACGAACTTGCGTTCGTTCCTGCCGCTACGGCTACATTATGCCTTTGTCTACAGTCTGAATGTTTCTATTAAAAGCATATGAATGTTTTTTTGGTTAGAATACTGTAAATACAAGGCTTTTCAAAGCCTGCAAATCAAAAAGATAAAATATGACCTGACCTATCTCGCGCTCTGTTCACAAATTGCGCGATAATTCATATCAAGCGCGACCCTTTCTTGTTCAAACAGGCGGTGTGACCGCCGTGCTTTCTAAAAGATAAGTTAACATAATATTGAACCCGGCAAGCTGCGGAACGCATCTGCTGCTTGCCGGGGTATTTTTTGTTATCGCTTTTTGCCCGATTTTCTGGACTGGGGGCTTTTGTCGTATTTTTCGGTTTTGCTTCTTTGAGCGGTCGAGATGCCCTTGGCCCGGCCGGTGGGCTTGTCGGATTTGACAGACATTCCCCTGGCGCGGCCGGTGGGCCTGGTTTCACGAGCCTGTTGCTGATTGCCGGACTGCTTTTTTCCTGAACTGTCGGGCCGAATAAGACAGTTTTTTCCATAGCCTATCAGGTCCTCACGACCGGCTTTTATCAGAGCTTCCTTGACCAGCCTGCGGCGATCGGGGCGTTTCCATTGCAAAAGGACCCGCTGCAATGCCTTTTCATGAGGATCCTTTGCCACATAGACCGGCTTCATGGTCCTGGGGTCGATACCGGTGTAGTACATACAGGTGGATAGGGTGCCTGGAGTTGGATAAAAATCCTGAACCTGCTCCGGTTGAGTACCCTTTGAATTCAGGTATTCCGCCAGAGCTACTGCATCCTGGAGAGTGCTGCCGGGATGAGATGACATCAGGTAGGGGACAATAAACTGGTTTTTGTCATATTTGTGGTTGAGAGAATGGTATTTTTGCAAAAAACGTTCGTAAACCTCGTTGTGGGGCTTGCCCATGTAATCAAGAACAGTGTTGATACAATGTTCCGGCGCGACCTTTAGCTGGCCGCTTATGTGGTACTTGACCAGCTCGGCGAAAAACTCGTTGTTTTTGTCCAGCAGCATGTAGTCAAACCGTATTCCCGAACGGATAAAAACCTTTTTGATCCCGGGGATCTGTCTCAGCTTACGCAATAGGGCAAGATAGTCGGAGTGATCAGCGTCGATATTTTTGCAGGGTTCGGGGGCGAGGCATACACGGCCCTTACAAAGGCCGTTTTTGAGCTGCTGTTGGCAGGAAGGATGGCGGAAGTTGGCAGTAGGACCGCCAATATCGTGGACATATCCCTTGAACAGGGGATGCTTTGTAAACTCTGTTACCTCACGAATAACGGATTCGTGACTTCGGGAGGTTATCATCCGCCCCTGATGGAAGGCCAGCGAACAGAAGTTGCAGGCGCCGATGCACCCCCGGTTGTGGATAACGGAAAAACGAACCTCCTCGATGGCGGCTACACCGCCCATACTGTCGTACATGGGGTGAGGCTCCCGGGTGTATGGCAGTTCGGCCACAGCATCCAGCTCCTGAGTAGTGAGCGGCATTGCAGGGGGATTGGTGATAAGCAGCCGATCCCCATGGGGCTGGATAATGGCCTTGCCCCTTATGGCGTCGTGTTCATCATATTGTATCATGTTGGCTTCGGCGTAGGACCGCTTGCTTTGACAAACCTCTTCAAAGGATGCGCAAATAACGCTGTCGTAAGCACACTGGTCGGCGCTGACACCGATAAATGATGTGCCGCGAACGTCGGTGATAGAGCTGACCGGCTGCTTTTTTGCCAGCCTGCGGGCTATCTGACGTGTTGCATATTCACCCATGCCATAAATCAAAAGGTCGGCCTTGGCGTCAAAAATGATAGAACGCCTGACCTTGTCTTCCCAATAGTCATAGTGGGCAAAGCGGCGCAGTGATGCCTCAAGTCCTCCGATAACGATGGGCAGATCGGGATAGGCTTCCCGCATACGGTTGGCGTATACTATGGTCGCCCGGTCAGGACGAAGACCGGCCTTTTTTCCGGGACTGTAAAAGTCCTCACTGCGGCGTTTTTTTGCTGCGGTGTAGTGAGCGACCATGGAGTCCAGGTTCCCAGCGCCGATCATCGCGCCGTATCGTGGCTTGCCAAACTGCTTAAAATCGTCGGTGCTGTGCCAATCAGGCTGACACAAAACGCAGACCTTATACCCCTCGGCTTCAAGCACTCTGGAAATAACGGCGGTCCCAAAGCTGGGATGGTCCACATAGGCGTCGCCGCCGATAACGAGAAAGTCGCAGTAATGCCAGCCTCTGGCCAGCATATCCTCCCGGTTTACAGGTAAAAATTCAGTTCCGATCAAATTGTCATCTCCATAATGTACGTTCCGCCCATAAAGTCATGGTCCCTGGCGATTTGACGAAAACCGTACTTTTCATAAAAATGTATGGCGTGAGCGTTTGACGGGGCTACCCTCAGTCGCAGACACCGGCGGCCACGTTGGCGGTAAAAGCTGACGGCATAGCCGATAAGCTGTACACCCAGCCCCATTGAGCGATATTTTTCCGCGAGGTAAAGGAACGGAATGTAGCCAATGCCTTCGTCCTTCTGGATGGCGGGGTTGAGCTGGATAAGCCCGACTATTGCATTGCCTAAATGGCAGAGGGCCAGAGCGTCCGGCTCACCTTCGGTGGTTTTTCTTGCGTCAATAAGAAAGCCGCTGCCGTCAAAGCCTTTCAGGTCGCCGTAAATGAGCTGCCACGCATCCTGACGGAATCGGACATAAAGCTCGCTGTCCTGCTGGGACAGAGGCTCGTACCAGAGATTGGTATCGGTGGCGCTTTTGCCGGTTTTCCACCAGCTTTGGGACATAAGCGTGCTTGTGTTCTCGTCAAGATGACTGTTGTCGTTCATATAGTCGAGGGTAAAGATATCGTTGTTAAAAAACAGGTGGGTAACGGCGGTGTTGTCGCTGTGACCTGCAAAATCCACATTGCCGTCACCTTTACCGAAAAGGCCATAAAGCAGAGCGCGGATGGCGCAGCCGTGGGAAAAAACAGCGATAGTTCTGTCCGGGTTTTCCAAGCATACCTGGCGAAGCTGCCGCTCCATACGCTGGCTGACATGGGAAAACAGCTCAGCGCCCTCCGCCCTGAACTCCAGAGGTCGGGCATTGAAGATGTCCAGCTGCACCGGGTCGTCCCGTTCCAGCTGACCAAAGGGGACGTTTTCCCAGCAGCCCAGGTTGATCTCGCGAAATTCGGGCGAGGTGGTGAGTTCAAGACCCCTGGGTTCCCAAACTGCCCGGGAGGTTTCCATGGTTCGTTTAAGGTCGCTGGAATAAACAGCATCGATGTGGATAGATTCGAATCGATTTTTAAGGGCCTCGATCTGGCGATAGCCCTTTTTTGTGATGCCGCTGTTGAAGTGACCCTGGATCCGCCGATACAGGTTGCCTTCGGCTTCAGCGTGTCGTATCAGATAAATCTCTGTCATAATTCCTCCTGATGGTATTACAGCACCTGGATCATGCTCCGGATGTCGGCCTTCATGCGGCAAACCTCGTCAATAGCTGCCTGAACAAAATCCTGCTGGTCTTTGCCGTATTTGAGCCAGGCACCGGGTAATTCGGCCTGACAGGCGATCAGCGCGCCGTGACCATATTTGTTAAAGGCGGGTGCTGCGTCGAATATTCTCCCGCCCTGACCGCCAAATTCCGGGATGAGGAAAAAGGTGTCTGGATAGCGCTTACGGATCTCGGCCATGTTTCGGGAATAGGCTGGGCCAAATACAGCGCCCACGGCAGAAAAACCCCATTTACCAACGGTCTTTTTTGCGTGACGCTGACACAGGTCGCCAATCACGGTATAGGTGTAACGGTCGCCGGTTATCAGCTCCTGAAACTCCCGGGTGGAGGGATTGGCGCTTTTAACAACAACGAAAACCGTTTTGTCATTGGCAATGCAATGGTCAAGGTAGGATTTAAATCCGTCGGACCCGACATAACCGTTAATGGTTATGCTGTCACAGGGATATGTATCCAGCTGGCTGGCTCCGAGATAAGCGGACTTGACAAAGTTCGTGTGGGATAAAACATCGCTTTTAACAGCGTCGCTGATAACATAGCAGCCTTTTTCCCGGGCGGCAGCCATAAGACGGTGCATCACCTGGGCGCCACGCCACCCGATGGCCTCAAAGGAGGATGGGGAAAAAACAACTGCGGGAACAATATCGGCCGCCTGCTCCAGTATGGCCAGGCAGAAATCATAAATCGCTCCGGCAGCAGCGGCGGTTTCGCAATCGGCCTGCTCCCGGTTCTTTTCCATAAGGAACGGAGGAATGCGGCTCAGATCAGGAGCCAGTGTAAGAGCAAGAGGAGCTTTTTTTGCGCGAATGGCATCCTGCAAGGTATCCATCGGCATTATCGTGGGTTCGTTTTTGGACATTTTTCCACCCCTTCTGTCATATTGATTCAATTTTACCACATAAACTGAATTAATGAAATAGGTAACCTCTGAATTATTATGTGGTCATCCGGTGATTAAAGAAGAAAAACTGCAAAGACTATAGCAGTGACATATATCTACAGGAGGTGAGACAAATGTGCTGTGACCGAAGGTCAGACAACTTCTTTACCGGCGTGGCGGTCGGCATGGTGGCAGGAGCCGCTATGTATTGCATGGCGGAAAAATGCTGCAAGTGTTCTCATGGCAGGGGCAGAAAGTCGAATAAAAGCAAGCTGGTCAAAAAAGCCGAAAACTGCGCCGAAGCTGTCGGCGACCATATTGGCCTGTAAGATCCGGCGGGTCTGCGATAAGCTTCGCGGACCCGCCAAAAGATAATGACGAATATTGTATATGTAACTGCTGTTCAAATCAAAGGTCACTTTGGTAAATCCTATTGAAATTCACGGAGATAATTCGTATAATAACATTGACGAAAATATAGAAAACAAAGGAAGGTAAGATCATGGCATATAAAATCAGAAACTATTGTCTCGGCTGCCACTATTGTGCGCTGGAATGTCCTGTTGGCGCTATCCACTACAAAGGCACAAAGTACGAGATCGACCCGGAAAAATGCGTTGAATGCGGCGTTTGTGTCAGCGTATGTAATGTAGACGCTATCGACACCGGTGTTGAACCTGTGGTCGAAAAGCACGACCCCATTGAAAAAGAAGCTGATGTGGTCATCATCGGCTGTGGAGCGGGCGGAAGCATAGCGGCTGTTCGTGCCGCTCAGCTTACTGGCGGCAAGGTCGTCGTTCTGGAAAAAGCCAAAAAACCCGGCGGCAGTGGATGGTTTGCCGGTTTTGGCCTTCAACTGGGCGAAGGCGGCGGCGGACCCGGCGGACCCGGAGGCCCCGGTCCTGGCGGTCCCGGCGGCGGTGAGCCTGACGCGATGATGATGCAGATGATGAAACGGAAAAGAGATTTCATCGATCAGCTTGATCCTGATCTCGTTGCCAGCGCCAATGCGTCGGTCAAGGATGTCAGCAATTGGCTGGTAGAGTTTGACGATATCAAAAACAATCTTGTTGAGGTCGAGCAGTTCGGCCGCAAATCCATCAGCCTGCCCAGCGACAGCACAAGACTGCTGTTTAACCTCAAAAACCACGATAACGCTATCGGCCCCGGCAGAAGCGGCAGCTTTATTATCCACACCATGCTTCAGCAGTTTGATAAATATGGCATCGAGCTGCTTTGCCAGCATCAGGCCGTAAGCCTTCTTAAGGACGATCAGGGCAGATGCTGCGGCGTTATTGCCAGAGATCCCGGCGGAGAGGTAAAAATCAGCTGCAAGGCCGTTATCTGCCTTAGCGGTGGTTTTGCCCACAACGACGAGATGCTGAAAAAATACACTCCCTGGTTCTTTACCGACGATCCCACTGCCGAGCCTGTCCATCGCTTTGCTGCGCCCACCTGCACCGGCGACGTTGTTGGCATCGGCGAAAGCATCGGCGCCTATATAGATCACGACAGTATGTACGTCAACCTGTTTGGCCCGGTCCATCATCCGTTTACATTCAGCCTGTTCAAGGCTTGCCTTGAGGGAGAAAATGTCTGCGTGAACCTTGATGGTAAGCGCTTCTTCAACGAAGGCAGCTTCTCTGACGGCGCAGGCCCCATAACTACTCAGCCCGGACGTATTTCCTACGGCATTTTCAGCGAAGAAAACCTGATGATAGCTCTGCACCGGTTGGAAAAGGGCAACGAAGGCACATCTATCGCCCATTATCCCCAGGATATTGCCGACGAGCTTAATGACAACAACATATCCCTTTATAAGGCCGATACCCTTGAAGAGCTGGCCGACAAAGCCGGTATCAACAAAGAAAACTTTCTTGAGACTGTCGCCCGTTATAACGACTATTGCAGGACCGGAGTGGATGAGGAGTTCGGCAAGCCCGCTTCCTGCCTTAAACCCCTGGAAAACGGACCTTATTACGCGATATTTGGCAAAATGGCTACTGACGGCGCTTTCGGCGGTATGCTGGTCAACTGTAAGGCAGAAGTTTACAACAGCGACAAGTCCGGCGTTATTCCCGGTCTGTACGCAGCAGGCGACTGCGCTGCCGGTCTGGCCGTTGCTTCTGACGGACCCGGAGACGACCGCAAAAAGGCTGTTGGCGACATGAGCTGGGCGGTAGGCGGCGGCTTCATGGCGGCTACCAATGCGGCCGAATATATCAAAAGCCTGTAATGAAATATGACAACATTAAAAGGGCGGTCTTCCTCGACCGCCCTAACCGCTTTATAGCCCATTGTATGGTGGATGGTAATATTGAAACTGTCCACGTGAAAAATACCGGACGGTGCCGTGAGCTGCTTGTCCCCGGAGCCGAGGTCTGGTTGCAGGAATTCGATGACCCAAGGCGAAAGACCAGATTTGACCTGATTTCCGTTCAAAAAGGCGAACTGCTTATTAACATGGATTCTCAGGCACCTAATAAGATATTTCGACAGTTTGTTGAGATGGGCCGCTTTCCGGAAAAAGTAGAGTCGATCCGGGCGGAATATAGCCGGGGAGATTCCCGGTTTGATTTTTTGCTCAATGATGATATACTGGTGGAGGTAAAAGGCGTCACTTTGGAGCGGGACGGAAAAGCGTATTTCCCAGATGCGCCCACCCAGCGGGGCAGCAAGCACCTTAAACACCTTGCCGAGTATGCCGCCGGGGGCGGGAACGCCTATGTGTGCTTCGTTGTGCAGATAGAGGGGATAAAAACTCTGTCGCCTAATGACGAAACTGACCCGGAGTTTGGTCGGAACCTTCGCCGTGCAGCGGATGCCGGCGTAAAAATCATTGGGTTCAATTGCCATGCCGTACCGGGTATCGTTACTCCCGCTGACCCGATAATTATTGTGCTTTAGCCAGGAGGACAGTTATGATCAATTCATCCCTTTGCTATATCGAAAAAGACGGAAACTACCTTATGCTCCACCGGGTGAAAAAGGAAAATGATGCCAACAAAGACAAATGGATAGGCATTGGCGGCAAGTTTGAAGACAGGGAAAGTCCCGAGCAGTGCGTTCGCCGGGAGGTCCTTGAGGAAACGGGTTTGATATTGCGAAATCTAAATTATCGTGGTATAATCACATTCGTTACTGATAGATGGGAAACGGAATATATGCACCTATTTACCTCGACCGACTTTGAGGGGAAGCTCATAAGCTGCGACGAGGGCGAGCTGGAATGGATATCGAAGGAAAAGCTCCTTGAGCTGGATATCTGGGAAGGGGATAAGGCGTTCCTTCGGCTGCTGGACACGGACGAGCCTTTCTTTTCGCTTAAGCTCACCTATGCAGGCCGGGACGACAGGCTTGTTTCTGCTATCCTTAACGAAAAGGAAATTTTGAACGAAACGGAGAAGAATCATTGAGCGCGCAAAAAACCATGATCAACAACCTTACCGAGGGCAGTATACCCCGGCAGCTGCTGAAATTTGCCATACCGCTGATTTTGGCAAACATACTTCAAACCATGTACAATACGGTGGATATGATAGTCGTCGGCCAGTTTGTGGGGGCCGATGGGTTGTCGGCCATCAGCATCGGCGGCGAGTTTATCCACTTTTTCATGTTCATGTGTGCCGGTTTCAGCAGCGGCGGACAGATCCTGCTTTCCCAGCAGGTGGGCATGAAGGACAAGGCTGGTATCAGCCGCACTATAGGCACCGTGTTTACTACCGTTATGGCCCTTGCGGTGGTGTTCACCGCCGCCTGCTTCATCATCGACGAGCCTATGTTAAGGTGGCTGAATACACCTGACGAGGCTTTTGAGCAGGCTTCGCAGTATGTTATTATTTCCGGCTGTGGACTTATTTTCATTTTTGGGTATAACTGCATCAGCGCTGTTCTCCGGGGTATGGGCGATTCCAAGCATCCGTTGATGTTTATCGCCATAGCAACGGTCGTAAATCTGGTGCTTGACCTTCTGCTGGTCGCAGTTTTTAATATGGGCGCTGCCGGTGCAGCCATTGCTACGGTTATCGGTCAGGCGGTTTCTGTTATATGCTCAGCTGCTTACCTTTTCCGCCATCGAGAAGCCTTCGGATTTGACTTTAAGCTTTCCAGCTTTAAGCCTGATCCGGACAGGATCGTGGCTCTGATCAAGGTCGGAACTCCGCTGGCAGTCCAGCAGGTGGCTATCAGCGTGTCGCTGCTGTTCGTCCAGTCCTACATAAACGCCTTTGGTGTTGCCGCTTCTGCCGTGACCGGTATTGGCCAGAAGATCCAGAACATTTCCGGCGTGTTTACCAACGGTATAAATCAGGCCGGTGGCGCTATGATCGGCCAGTGCCTCGGCGCGCAGAAGCAGGATAGAGCCAAAAAGGTGGTTTATATCGGCCTTTGCTTCAGCGCAGTGTTTGCGGCTATCAATATTGCGGCGGCGCTTATTATCCCGGTTCAGCTGTTCTCGATTTTCAGCACCGATGCTGAGGTTCTGGCAATGGCTCCCAGATTCTTGCAGATACAGTGCTGGGCCTTTATTGGCTCCGCGCTTATGGGACCCTTCGGCGCGATGGTCACCGGCAGTGGATTCTCTACCTTGGGATTATTCGTTGGACTGCTGGATGCCGTGTTTGCCCGTGTGGGCCTGAGCATCCTGCTTGCCCAGGTGCTGGGCATGGGCCTTGAAGGCTATTTCTACGGCAGTTCGCTGGCAAGACTGGCGGGTGCGTCAGTTCAGATGATCTACTTCTTCTCGGGTAAATGGAAAACCCGAAAGCTGCTGGTCAAAAAGATAGAAGAATAAAAATCAGATTTCCCGGCAGGAACTCTCCCTGCCGGGAGCTTTTTTGCGTTTTTAAGGACAGAATTTCAGTTTTTGATTTGCACACCCTGTTTTCAGCTGACGTTCAGCATCGGGTGTTATTTTAAATCAGAGTAAAAGCAAAAACAGCGAAAGGAATGGTCAAAACATGAAATACAAAACCGACGCAACAAAGCAGGGGGCGGAGACATGATATCTGTTCGAAATTTGACAAAATACTATGGAGATCATCTGGCCGTTGATGACATTTCCTTTGAAATAACCGGGGGCCATGTGTACGGATTTCTTGGACCCAACGGAGCAGGAAAGTCAACGACCATGAACATTATGACCGGCTGCCTTTCGGCCAGTGCCGGAAGCGTACTCATTGACGGCCATGATATTTTTGAGGAACCCAGGCTGGCCAAAAGGCTTATGGGATATTTGCCCGAGCAACCGCCGCTGTATATGAACGAATCGCCTCTTGAATATCTGAGATTTGTTGGACAGGCAAAGGGGATCAAAAGGGCAGAGTTGACCAGACAGATAAACGATATCGTCGAAAGAACAGGGATATATCATGTGCGGAACCAGCGCATCTCTCAGCTTTCCAAAGGATATCGCCAGAGAGTTGGGATCGCTCAGGCGCTGCTGGGTAACCCCGGAGTCATTATTCTGGACGAACCTACAGTAGGTCTTGACCCGCTACAGATAATCCAGATACGCGAACTTATTACTGAGCTGGGAAAGGACCATACGGTCATTTTTTCTTCCCATATTCTTTCAGAGGTCCAGGCTATCTGCGATGAAATATTGATGATAGCCCGGGGAAGGCTGATCGCCTTTGGGGAGCCGCAGCAGCTTCAAAGACAGTTTTTGCGTCAGGGAGAGCTGTTGCTTACTACCGATGTGGAAGAAAAAAGACTCAGAGAGATACTTGAAGCGGTTTCCGGTATTGCAGCAATGACCGTTGAGATCGGGGACACCGGATATCTGAACGCCCATATTAAGGCCGACAATGACGATATGTACAGCCTGTCATCCGCTGTGTTTCGAGCCTTCGCTGCCAGCGACAGCATGATTTATGAAATGGCTATTAAAAAGGGCGACCTGGAAGACGTGTTTATCGAGCTTACCGAGAACGCCGATGTGCAGCCGGAGGATACGGAAGAAAACATGGAAAGCGAGGATGCAGAGCTATGACAGCTGTTTTTAAACACGAACTGCGGATTTATTTCCACAGCCTTACCGCCTATGTTTTTGGCGGATTCCTATTGGTGGTTGTGGGTATTGGGGCCTTGCTTTACAACCTGATGCAGGCCGTAAGCAATTTTGAATATGTACTGAGCTTTTCCAGCATTGTGTTTGTGATCATCGTTCCAGTACTTACCATGCGGGTCATTGCCGAAGAACGAAAGCAGAAAACCGACCAGCTGCTGTACTCCCTGCCCATATCCACGACTGAGGTAGTGATCGGAAAGTTCCTGGCGCTTTTGGTAGTGTTCATGGTGCCTATGGCTATTATCTGCCTTTATCCGCTGATTTTTGCCCAATATGGCCAGGTGTATCTGCCAACATCCTATGGCAGCCTGGGGGCGTTTTTCATTATGGGTGCAGCGCTGATGGCCGTTGGAGTATTTGTTTCGTCTCTGACAGAGAATCAGGGATTTGCCGCGGGCATGGGCATAGCGGCGATACTGTTGAATTATTTCAGCGTTAGTCTGGCAGAGTATGTTTCGTCAACGGTGTTCGGGACTGTTGTGGCCATCTTTGTCCTTGCTGTCGTTCTGGCGTGGGTTGTATTCAGACTTACCAAAAACGAAGCTCTGGCCTATGGCCTGTGCCTGATTATTGTGGCGGCAACTATGGTCACGTTTTATATTGACTCCACGGTGTTCGAGGGGTTGCTGCCGGATATAATGAGACAGCTGTCGCTGTTTGACCGCTTTGATACCATAGTCAACGGAGTGCTTGACCTGTCGGTGATAGTTTACTACCTGTCGGTCATAATAATGTTCCTGTTCCTGTCGGTACAGTCTCTTGAGAAACGGAGGTATAACTGATGAAAAGGGTAAAACCAGCCCGCTTTGACCGGCTGGCCTTCAAGGGTGGCACATACTCGCTGGCAATAACCGCTGTCGTCCTGGCGCTGCTGATAGTTGTAAACCTCTTTGTTTCAGCGCTGCCTGCCACCATGACGAGATTTGATATCAGCTCCAGTCAGCTGTATTCCATCACCAGTAACACAAAGGCAGTGGTCAATAATCTGAAGCAGGATATAACCATATACTGGGTGGTGCAGTCCGGCGCGGAGGACAGTGTCCTTGAAAATCTGCTGCAAAAATATGACGACCTGTCGTCAAATATCCAGGTGGTAAAAAAGAATCCTGACGAATTCCCGACCTTTACCGAGCAATATACCAGTGAAGATGTTCCAAACAATTCCCTTATCGTTGAATCAGGTGACCGCTATCGCTATGTCAGCTATGCAGATATTTACGAAACAGAATTTGACACCTATTCATATTCATATGTGACCTCAGGCTTTGACGGCGAGGGCGCCATAACATCTGCCATCGATTATGTAGTGACGGAAAAACTGCCCCAGCTGTATGTTTTACAGGGACATGGAGAATCAGAGCTGCCTTCGACTCTGACAGATGCTGTGGAAAAAGAGAATATCGAAGTCAATTATCTGACGCTGCTTTCGGTGGAGAAAATACCCGACGACGCCGATGCCATAATGATATATTCCCCCCAGCGCGATATTTCAGACGAAGAGCTGACAATGCTCAGAGATTATACAGAAAACGGAGGGAAGCTGCTGGTGCTGGCCGGACCTGTTGAGGGGACGGAGTTTACAATGCTGAACAGCCTGCTGAACGACTATGGGGTCGAGGTCAACGAAGGGATAGTTATAGAAGAAAACAGAAATTATTATGCTTATGGTTATCCTTATGTCCTTATGCCGGATATGGAAAGCTCAGAGATCACAGATCCGCTAATTGAGGACAGTTATTACCCGATACTTCCGGTTTCCTGGGGCCTGACTATCGGTACATCTGAAAAAGGTACGGCCACCGGACTGCTGACAACATCAGAAGAGTCTTTCAGCAAGGTCGCGGGATTTGAACTGGATACCTATGAGTTTGAAGACGGCGACATTGAAGGCCCGTTCAGTCTGGCGGTTTCTATCGAAACAGAGGGAGAAGGCCGAATCATCTGGTTTGCGTCCTCAAGGCTTCTGGAAGAGCTGTATAACGCATATTCCTCCGGAGCTAATGTGGACCTGACTATAAACTCTCTCGGTTCCCTTATTGGAGAGAGCGAGGCTATGGCTATCCGCAGCAAAAGCCTGAATTATAATTATCTTACCATAAACGATTCTACAGCCTCTGCCCTGAAAACTTTGATGATAGGCGTTTTCCCGTTAGGATACCTGATAGTTGGTATAATCGTCATAGCCAGAAAGAGAGGAAAACAGAATGAAGCGGTTTAAGCGGGTATTAGTGCTGGCTGCCGTGCTGCTGGCGGCCAGTGTTGGCACCATTGCGGTGATGCAGTATGAGGAAAAACAGGAACAGATAAGAAACAGCGACACAGTTGTCCTGTCAATACCCCCGGATACTGTTGAAAGCCTGTCCTGGAGCTATGACGACGAGGGGCTGGCATTCCACAGAGAGGAGGATATATGGCTTTACGATGATGATGAGGCGTTCCCGGTAAGCGGAGAAAAAATCAGCGAAATACTTGGGTGCTTTGAATCCCTGGGAGCGTCCTTTATAATAGAGGCTGTTGAAGATCGTGGACAGTATGGCCTTGATGACCCCGAATGCGTTATCAGCCTGTCGGATGGCGAACAAAGCTGGAATATCAGGCTGGGAAGCTTTAGCAAAATGGACCAGAAACGGTATGTGGATATTGGCGACGGCAATGTTTATCTGGTCAGCAGCGATCCCATGGAAGCTCTGGAATCTGAATTGTCTGGCATGATCCTACACGATGTTACTCCTGATTTTGAAAACGTGGTTGACATAACTTTTGAAGGCTCCGAGAATTATACTGTGGTCAAAACCGAAAACAGTACCGACACATATAACAGTCAGATGGATATTTACTTTACCGCCATGGACGGAAAGACAGTTCCGCTGGATACCGATTCTGTCGATTCTTATCTCAGCACTATCACGTCCCTGAGCCTGGCGAACTATGTGACATACAACGTGACCGAGGACGAGCTGACAGAGTTTGGACTTGAGGAGCCGGAGCTTAGCATAAGCGTCAGCTATACCCTTACCGACGAGGATGAAAAGGAGATATCCGACACCTGTGTTATCCATATCGGTCAGAACGTAACTGAGCTTGCGGAGTATAACGAAGCAGAAGCGGCCGGGCAGGAGGATCTGCCGGATGTGACCAAATATCTCAGGGTGGGCCAGTCCCGGATAGTGTATGAAATAACTGACTGGAATTATATATGCCTGACAGATGCGTCATACGACGATCTGCGTCACTCAGAAGTCATATGGGCAGATCTTGATACGGTGACCCAAATCGATGTAGAGCTTGAAGAGACTACCCACACTCTTGTCCGACAAACAGACGATGAGGACGGGGAAGACAGGTGGTATTATCTGGACGAAGAAGTGGATATGGACCGGATCCTGTCGGCTCTTGAGGGCCTGAAGGCCGCCAGCTTCACAGACGAATCGCCTGACCAGCTTGAGGAGATCGGGCTGACGGTATATCTTGACAACGAGAGCTTCCCCCAGGTCACCATACAGCTGTATCGCTATGACGGCAGCCTGTGCCTGGCTGTTGTTGACGGACAAAGCGTTTCCCTGGTCAACAGGAGCGATGTGGTGGAACTGGTGGAGTCGGTGCAGGAAATAGTCCTTGGCCGGTGATGGTGACAGCAGCTTCCGATTGTTGCATCTGAATAATCACCCCCGCAAAAGCAGAAAACATTTCCTGCTTTTGCGGGGGTAGTTCGACTATTGTGTTTAGCTTGACAGGCGGCGGAAACCATTACACAACGTTCAGTTCAACGTTGAAGGTGTTTGAACCGTCATGACTTTCGGCCCAGATCTTCCCTCCGTGCCGGGAGACTATGCTCTGGGCAATGGAAAGCCCAAGCCCAAAGCTCCCGTCCCGGGAGCGGGACTTGTCCATACGATAAAAACGAAGAAAGATTTTTTCCAGCTCTTCCGGAGGAATGACAGCACCCGGGTCGGAAACGCTGAGCCTGCACCGATTTCGCCCTGTGGTATGGAGAAGGATGACCGTTGTTCCTTCGGGGTCCGAGTATTTAGCGGCGTTGTCCAGCAGGATCCCGGCGACCTGCTCAAGCTCCGGCCCGCAGCCGCTGACCTGTATGCCCGGATCGATGACGGTTTCCAGCGACAGACCCCTGTCGGCAAAAACTCCCTCGAAGGAAATGGCGGTGTTCAGCATAAGGGCGCTCAGGTCTACCGGCTGCATACTCTGCTTCGGCAGCTCGGCATCGGCCCTTGCAAGGACCAGAAGATCTTCAATAAGCAGATGCATCTGACGTGACATTTCACAAATGGTTTTGGAAAACTCCCTTTGCTGACCCACGCTGTAGCTCCCGCTTTCCAGCATTTCGGCGTTGGTAATTATAACTGTAAGGGGAGTTTTCAACTCGTGGGAAGCGTCGGCAACAAACTGCTTTTGCCGCTGCCACGCGTACTGTACAGGCTTGACTGCCCAGCGTGACAGAAATATGCTTATGCCAAGAAAAAGCAAAAAGCTGAACGTTCCGATTATCACCGAGCTTTTGACCAGCCCGGCCAGTATACTGTTTTCGCTGGACATATCTGAAAATACCAATACCGTACCCATAGGAGTTGTGACCCGGCAAAATCTGAGGTCATGCTCAGGGATTATTCCGGTTTCCTTGTGGCTTTCAACAGATTCGTTTATAAGGTGGGATAAAAAATCTCTGTCTGACAGATCATAATATCCCCCGCCTGTAGATATGAGTTCGCCGTTCAGACCCAGCTGTATGGTAAAATAGGGCAGCTTAAGCTCCTGACTTTGCTCGTTGGGGTGACCCAATTGAAAAGGATCGGCAGCGATGGATCTCATCATGTTTATGCTTTCGGTTTCCAGATGGGATCGGGTGAAACTGAAAACCAGACAGAATATAACACACAGCATGGCCGTTACCATCGCCATGTTGATAATAACGAACTTGATTTGCAATTTCCGCAGCATCAGTCTCTTACCTCCATCAGATAGCCCATCCGCCTTACGGCCACAATACGGATGTTTGAACCTATGTGGTCAAGCTTTTTGCGAATAAGCCCTACATAAACCTCGACATTGTTTTCAACAGCGTTGGATTCGAATCCCCACACCCGGCACAGTATCTGCTCCTTGGAGATGATTTGCCCCGGTGAGGACATAAGAAAACGGATAACGTCAAACTCCTTTGCTGACAGCCGTACCCGGTTGCTTCCGCAGCTGAGGGTGCAGCTGGAAAGGCTGAGACAGGTGTTGCCTACCACAATATCATTGACCTGGCTGCCCTGACGCCTGAGCAGGGCGTTGATACAGGCCAGCAGCTTCCGGGTGTCAAAGGGCTTGGTGAGATAATAGTCAGCGCCTGAGTTCAGCCCATCGATCTCGCTGTCCAGGGCAGACATTGCTGTCAGCATCAGGATAGGCGTTCCGCATCGGCTGGACCTTACGCGTCTTGCCACCTGAAACCCGTCCAGCCCCGGCAGCATGACATCCAGAATAAGCAGGTCATACACCCCGGTTTCGCCATAGGATGCACCGTCCTCTCCGGTGAAAACGCAGTCGACGTCAAAACCGTTGGCCTGTAGCAGGACCATGATGGAGTCGGCCAGCATGACCTCATCTTCAACTATCAGAATCTTCATTTAACAAACCTCCTTTTCCCGTTGCGGCAACAGCCTGTATCTGTCCAGAGTCTGGTTCTATGATAATCCTCAAAATTGAACAAAACCTGAACAGCCATAATGGTTTGAAATACTTCCACATTGCTGCCGAATTTTCATGGGACTGATCGGTGATAAAAAACTGATTGACATATCCCATAATTGAGTGTATAATAAAATCATCGTTATAAAACAAACGTTACGCAACGCGCGTTTGAAGGAGTTTTGTTATGCCACCGAAACCAAAGTATACAAAAGAACAGATAATCGCGGCAGCGTTGGAGATTGTCTCTCAAAAAGGGGCTGGCGCACTGACCGCTAAAGAGCTTGGCCGCGCCTTAAAAACCTCCACATCGCCGATCTTCACCGTGTTCAACTCCATGCAGGAGGTGCAGGATGCGGTCAAAATTGCCGCTATGGAACGGTTTGAGTCCTATGCCCACAAAATCGGCGCGGATATGCCGATTTTCAAGCAGGTGGGTATGCAGATGATTATATTTGCCCGGGAAGAACCCAATCTTTATCAGCTGGTTTTCATGTCGCAAAATAACGACGTAAGATCCTTTGAGGATATATATGCCCATTTGGGCATCGTTGCAGACGAGTGCCTGTACACGATCCAGAAGGACTATGGCCTGTCTCATGATGAAGCGAAGGCACTGTTTGAACATTCCTGGATCCATACTTATGGGATAGGGACCCTGTGCGCTACAGGGATGTGCCACTTCACCCAGGAAGAAATATCCGGGATGCTGACCCAGGATTTTACAGCGATGATGACGATGCTGAAAGGGAATAAATGAGAAAATATTTGGCCCTCATCCTTTTCTGCACATACGAAAACCGGGCTGCCCGCAATTGATGCTGTATAAACACAGATGATCTGCCGAAAGGCATGATTATAAATATTTATTTGAGGAGATTGCTTTTTGAAAAAGACGATCGCAGCACTGGAGATTGTACGCTGACGGGAGGTTGGCGTAATACGATTTCCACGCAAACCTCCCATATTGCAGTCAACAATTTTCAGGAGGAAAAACAATGAATAAAAATGACTATATAATCCGTTTTGAAAGAAAAGAAGACCACAGAGAGGTTGAAAACCTGGTTAGAGAAGCGTTTTGGAATGTTTATCGCCCCGGCTGTCTCGAACATTATGTCCTGCACGAAATGCGGGACAAACCGGATTTTATTCCGGAGCTGAATTACGTTATGGAAAAAGATGGCAAGATCATTGGCCAGAATGTGTTTGTCCGCGCGTTTATCAAGGCAGACGACGGCAGGCTGATACCCATATCTACTATGGGTCCCATTTGCATTGCTCCCGAATTGAAAAGACAGGGGTACGGCAAGATCCTGCTGGACTACACTTTGGAGCGGGCAAAAGAGCTGGGAGTTAAAGCTCTTTGCTTTGAGGGGAATATCGATTTCTATGGCAAAAGCGGCTTTGATCATGCCAGCAGCTTCGGCATCCGCTACCACGGACTTCCGGAAGGTGAGGATTCGTCCTTCTTCCTCTGTAAGGAACTGGAACAGGGATATCTTGATGGCATTACCGGAGAATATGCCACGCCGGAATGCTACTTTGTGGACGAAGAAGCCGCAGAGCAGTTCGACAAAGCCTTTCCCCCTAAGGAAAAGCTGAAACTGGACGGTCAGATTTTCTGATAAACGAACAGGCAGGCGGCAATGCGATTTTACCGCATTGCCGCCTTACCCCATGAGACGTAACCGGGTTTTGCAGGATGATAACCTGTGAAGATACCGGCTATTTCAGGAGGCGTAATAAATGGTGATAAAAACGCAACGGCTCATTCTCAGACCCTGGCAGGAAACAGATGCGCAAAGCCTGTACGAATACGCTAAAGACCCGGCTGTTGGCCCTGTCACCGGATGGCAGGTACATACGAGCGTGGAAAACAGTCTTGAGATAATCAAAAACGTACTTTCAGCCCGTGAGACTTATGCCGTTTGTCTGAAAGCTGATAACCGCGCTGTCGGCAGCATCAGCCTGTTCGCTCCCACCCAGTCCCACACAAAGGCCGCTGACACTGAGATGGAGATGGGTTTTTGGATAGGCGTTCCGTTTTGGGGAAAAGGATACATTCTCGAGGCAGCGGGAGCATTGCTAAAGCACGGGTTTGATGAATTGGGATGTACCGGAATTTGGTGTGGATATTACGAGGGTAACGAAAAATCCAAACGCTGTCAGGAAAAATGCGGTTTTCAATATCACCATACCGAAGAGAATAAACCCTGCCCTTTGATGGGCGATGTGCGAACGGAGCATTATTCTTATCTTTCAAAACAAAACTGGCAGAAAATCAATCAGGATTTGAAAGGAGATCCATATGAAAACACTTGATATCATCCAAACTCTTTCCAAGGTGGGTAAAGTACTCAGCAAAATCGTTTATATCTGCTGCATCATTGGATTTTGCGGCTGCTTAGTTGGCATTATCGCTGTAGTCATCGGCGCGGAAACGGTAAAAATCGGCGGCGTGACCCTGCACAGCATTCTGGAGACGGAAGCCGGTGTTTCTGAAGGCACTGTCTGGGCATCAATTGCCGCCGGTATGATATTGTGCGTTGGAGAGTTTTTTGTCTCACGCATGGCTTACCGATATCTTGATAATGAGTTGAAGGCCGGCACACCGTTTACCATGGATGGGGCAAAAGAGCTTATGCATCTGGGAATTTCTGTTATCTGGATACCCATCGTATCTTCTGTTCTGGCTCAGGTAGCTCAGGGGGTTATTTCGCAGTTTATGGAAAACGTAGAAAAACTCAGCCTGGATGGCTTTGACAGCGTGGCGCTGGGCGTAATGCTTATCATTGTATCTTTGCTGTGTAAATATGGGGCAGAATCAGGAGAATAACACATGACGTATTACCAGAAGATCATTTTGAAAAATGGTGAAACCGCTATTTTGCGCAACGGCACGAAAACAGACGGTGAAGCGGCTTTTGAGAATTTCAATCTTACCCATGCTGAGACGGATGATCTGCTTTCATACCCTGACGAGAACAGTATGACTGCCGCTGAAGAAGGCCGGTTTCTTGAGGAAAAAACGGCCAGCAAAAACGAGGTGGAGATCGTAGCGATTGTGGATGGACAGGTCGTCGGTATGGCGGGCATCGAAGCCGTAGGGGCAAAGTACAAGGTTTGCCACCGCGCGGAGTTCGGTATCGCCATAGCAAAGGCATATTGGAGCCTGGGACTGGGAAAAGCCATGACAGAAGCCTGCGTAGCCTGTGCAAAGCAGGCCGGTTACACGCAGCTGGAACTGGATGTGGTATCAGAAAACAAAAGCGCCATTGCACTGTATAAAAAGGTCGGATTCGTGGAGTACGGTCGAAATCCCAGAGGGTTCAACTCCCGATTGAACGGATATCAGGAGCTTATCTATATGCGCATGGAGCTGTGAAACAGAATTACAGGAGCAATATATGGCAACTATTATAAAAGTAGATAACTTATCCAAAACATATCCCGGCGGCACAAAGGCAGTGGACAGCATAAGCTTTTCATTGAGCAGGGGAGAGATATTTGGTTTTCTCGGCCCTAATGGCGCAGGAAAAACCACTACAGTCAAGCTTTTGTGCGGGATGCTTACGCCTACCGGCGGCAGCTGCCGTGTACTGGATATAGACCCTGCACAGGATCCCGAAAAACTGCATCAAATAGCAGGCGTCGTTACAGAACGTGCCCAGATGTATGACCATTTAACCGGAATGGAGAATCTTGTATTCTATGGTACGCTGTTCGGCATGAACCGTTCTGACTGCGAAAAACGGGCAAACGGCCTTTTGCGGCGGCTGGAACTGACGTATGCAGGGGATCAAAAGCTGTCGACCTATTCCACCGGTATGCGGCAGCGGCTTTCCCTCGTCAGAGCCCTGATGCACAGCCCTGAGATCCTGTTCCTTGACGAGCCGACCTCCGGACTTGACCCCGAAAGCGCCCAGAATGTGAATGCGCTTATTGGGGAGCTTGCCGCAGAGGGGACAACGGTTTTTCTGTGTACCCACCAGCTTCGCTATGCGGAGGAGATCTGCACCAGCTACGGCCTGATGGACAGGGGCAGCCTGTTTGCCGCAGGAACCCTCGACGAACTTGGGGCTTATGACAAGACGACTGTTCGGGTCAAAACCAGCAGTGTGCCGGATGATATGGACTATAAATTAGTCGACTCAGGAGTTTTCGATATTCCCATAAGCGGCGAAGGCCAGATCCCAGATATCGTAAAGCGCATCGTTGACGCAGGCGGCAATATTTATGAGGTCAGCCTGCAACAGCCGTCATTGGAAGATATTTATTTCTCACTTATTGAGCGAAATCACGGAAAAGAGGGCATGAGAGCATGAATACCAGACAGCTTGCACTTATCAAAAAGGATGTTCGCGGTGTTACCGCCAACAAGCGGGTGCTGACAGCCATGCTGCTTGTACCCATAATGCTGACTGTAGTGCTGCCTTCCATATTCGTGTTCGGAGCGGTGCTGGAACCGGAAACGATTTCCGATTTTCAGGTACTGCTGGATATGCTGCCGACTACCGGCGAAGTAAACGAACAGCAGCTGATCCTGGGGCTTTTGCTCAATAAGATCATGCCGGCGTTCTTCCTGATGATCCCCATTATGGTGTCGTCGGTCATGGCGGCCAGCTCCTTCGTGGGAGAAAAGGAAAAACACACTCTGGAAACCCTGCTGTATTCGCCGCTTTCCCTGAAACAGCTGTTTCAGGCTAAAATACTGGCGGGGCTTTTCGTCGGTATGGCAGCCTCCTGGCTTTCCTTTGCAGTAATGATCCTGGTGGTTGAAGGCGAAGTGATGCTGTTGACCGGCGGCGGCATATTGCCGGATGCAAGCTGGCTGGTCGTTATGCTGCTGATCGCACCGGCAATTTCTCTGGCAGGCATCGCCATAACAGTCCGGAGTTCTGCCAGAGCGCAGACTATCGAGGAATCCCAGCAGCGGGCTGTGTTTCTGGTTTTTCCGGTCATCGCCCTCGTCGTTGGTCAATTTGGCGGCATCCTGCTTATCAACTCCTGGATACTTTTGGGGTTGGGCGTAGTTCTGGTGATAATTGATGTGCTGCTGATGCGGGGAGCGGCAGATAAGTTTACTTATGAGAATTTGTTGAAATAAGCTGGTGAAACCTGTGAGTTCTGGAATATATTGTGTTCTTGCCGTGGTGGTACTTGTCCTGTTTTACGGCATATATTTTGTAAAAATGCTGAGGCAAAAACGGCAGGGGATACAAACCCATCAAATCGGACGGAGAAAGGAAAAGAAGTTGCATACTGTGGAGCGGCTTATGAGCATTGCAACGGTGGGCGTTGTGCTGGCGCAGCTTGCTTCTATCATATTCGGCTGGAATCATATGCCAGCATCAGCGCGTTTTACCGGATTCTGCCTGGGTTTGCTGGGTGATCTCATTTTCCTGCTCGCCGTCTTGCAGATGAAGGACAGCTGGCGAGCCGGTATCCCGGCTGAGGATAAAACAAAACTGGTCACCGACGGTATTTACAGATTTAGCCGCAATCCAGCTTTTCTGGGCTTTGACTTCATGTATCTTGGGGTGATGCTGGTGTACTGCAACGGGCTTACCATCCTGTTTACCGCATTTGCTGTGGTGATGCTGCACCAGCAGATATTGCAGGAGGAAAAGTACCTTGCCGCTACCTTTGGTGAAGAATATCAAGCCTACAGGGCGCAGGTGTTTCGCTATCTCGGCCGGAAAAGTTGAATAGGCAAAGAGGGATGAAGATCAATACTCAGGTATGCCAGAGCCGGTAGGCAGCCCGGCCCTTCCGCCTTCGGGGGGTAAGTAACCTTCCTCTCCGGGCCGTCCCTTCCTTGCCTGCATTTTCAGGAGGGAAAATATGACAGAAACCAGGCTGACAGTATATTTTGATGACCCATTTTGGGTCGGCGTATTTGAGCGTATGGAGGACGAAAAGCTTTCTGCCTGCAAGATGACCTTCGGCGCAGAACCCAGGGACCATGAGGTTTTGGAGCTTGTTCTTCGCCAGTATTACCGGCTGAAATTCAGCGCTGCCATAGATGTGGTGGTCAAACAGTCGGCAGATAATCCGAAGCGTCGGCAGCGAAATGCCAAAAAGCAGCTTCAGAATAATGGGACAGGCACAAAATCTCAGCAGGCTCTGGCCGCTCAGCGAGAGGCACTGAAAACCGAACGTAAAAAGGTCAGTCGTGAACGGAAAGAAGCCGAACAGCAGCGTCGGTTTGAAATTCGGCAGCAAAAGCGAAAAGAAAAGCATAAAGGGCATTGACAAAATACAGCACATACGTGATAACATAAGTAAACAACTATTTCAGGAGAGAACATATGAGTAAGCGATTAAACGCAAATACTATAAAGATGATCGCCATCATAGCCATGACTATCGATCATGTGACCTGGTGGCTGTTTCCTGGATTCCCGACCCAGCCGCTTCCCCTGTGCCTGCATATCATCGGGCGGCTTACCTGCCCGATCATGTGCTACTTTATCGCAGAAGGCTATCACTACACAAGGGATATCAACAAGTATACAAAAAGGCTGTTCCTGTTTGCGCTGTTGTCTCATTGCCCCTATGTGTTAGCCTCCTTTGCCAACTCTACATATGTGGACTGGAGATCCTTTATCCCGGGGTATTACGGCGATGTTCTTAATCAGACCAGCGTTATGTGGTCGCTGGCCTGGGGACTTGTTATGCTTAGAGTGGCGGAAAACGAAAAGCTTAAGCAGTGGGAAAAAACGGTGATAGTTGTCCTCATCTGTGTGATCACACTACCCAGCGATTGGAGCTGCATTGCAAGCCTGTGCGTTCTGGCCTTTGGCACCAATAGGGGAAAATTCAAAGTTCAGATGCTGTGGATGGTGTTTTATGTCGCGCTCTACGCAGTGGTGTATTTCTTCGCTATTGACCGTGTTTATGGGCTTATGCAGATGTCGGTGGTGATCGCGATCCCTGTTTTGTATATGTACAACGGCAAGCGTGGCAATGATCCGACTGTCAATCGTGTTATGAAATGGGTCTTTTACCTGTATTATCCGCTGCATCTGCTTTTGATAGGGATACTTATGCACGTATAAAGCTATGGCAGCAGACGGAATGTATCTCCAGATCTGGTACTCTGCTTTAGCACGCTAAACGCGGTCTTTGGCGCGGTCAAAGAAAACAGAACCCCCTGTAAGCCTGGTGCTTACAGGGGGTTCGTGGCGTAAGAACAGCATAACGGTGCCGGTGCGTAAAGGTAGGTAAAAAAGCGAAAATTACACCGATTCCACAGCTTATGAGTTATAAGTTTAATATCCTTCGGATGTGAAA
>CAYLKH010000009.1:0-42324 GCA_964384255.1 uncultured Oscillospiraceae bacterium
GTTCGCCGTGAAAACTTTTGGGTCGAAATATTCACGGCGTAGCCGAATATTTCGGGGGGATTCTGTTCAAGTATCAAGTATGTATAAGGAAGAATCCCTCAGTCAGCTGCGGCTGACAGCTCCCTTTGGCAAGGGAGCCAGGGCGCACTACCCCCCTATGTCATTGCGAGGAGGCCAACGGCCGACGTGGCAATCTCATAGTAGGGGTTAGGATTTAGGATCTAGGGATTAGGGGCACACCCCGCGAGATTTTTGCGAAAACTAGGGTAGAACTGTCATTGCGAGGAGCGCAGCGACGTGGCAATGACATAAGGGGTGTTGCGCCCGGTCAGATCTGGCTTGCTGCGGCGAATCCGTGCTGGACGGCAAAGTGCATATTCTGGACCTTGAAGCAGTCGCCAATATACTGGGTATTTTTGGCAATGCCGTAAAATTCTTTCATGGCGGCGGGTCTGGGTTTCGCTCCGCTGGCCATCAGCACCAGTCCGGCTTCCAGAATCTGCTCATTGCCCTGGCGGTCGATATATGTAACTCCCTTTTCGTCGATGGAAACATATTCCTTAACGCCGGTACATTCGTGGAACGAAGGCAGGGAGCGCCATTTTGCCTGGACCATGCTCAGATAATGGGGACGATTGGCGTCAGAAGCAAGGCCTCTCTGGCGGCTCATTACGGTCACATCATGGCCGTTTTCTGCCAGATACATTCCGGTGTCGACACCTATTTCGCTGCCGCCGATGACGACGATCTTCCGGGGCAGCTGTCCGGCCTTGCCAAAGGCATTGAAGGCCACGTCGACGTTCGCTCCGTCTGCTCCGGGGATATCTGCCCGGACAAATTCCGGGCCGATGGCGACGATCAGCTCGTCAAAGCCATAGCCTTCCAGCAGAGTACGGTCGGCTTCGGTATTTTTCTTTATCTCGACTCCGTTTTTGTTCAGCTGACGTTCCATCCAGTTTACCCAATCCTGCATGGGCCATTTGAAGGTCGCATAGTTTGCGTGGATAAGCTGGCCGCCCAGAACATCGTTCTTTTCAAACAGGGTGACAGTATGTCCGCGCTGAGCGGCTGTCAGGGCTGCCTGCAATCCCGCAGGGCCGCCGCCCACAACGCCGACCTTTTTCAGGCGGGTAACGGGCTTTACCAGGCGGTCAAGCTTGTCCTCAATACCTATCACCGGGTTAACGGTGCAGTAGGAGCGGTATTTTTCGGAAGAGTTGGGTACATGGCACTTATTGCAGCGGACGCAGGGACGGACATCGTCGCCGCGTTCTTCAATAAGCTTGGTGGCAAGGTCGTCTTCGCAGATGAACAGGCGGGCGGTGGATATCATATCGCATTTCTGATCGCGAATGACCTGCTCGCAATAATCCGGGTTCAGCAGACCGGCGGTGGCGCAGACCTTCATTTTGCCGCCTCTGGAAGCGATGTCGGCCTTGACGGCGGCCGCCATGTCTATACAGGGGCTGGGCTGCTCCCGGGTAGAGGAATAACCGATGGGGTGCTGAGGGTCCTGGTCGCCATGACGGATCTGGATAACGTCGATAAGTCCTTCGGCCAGCTGGGTAAAGCGGCAGGTATCGGCGATGGTTATGCCGCCCTTTTCCTCGCCGGAGACGATGATCTCCATGGGGAAATCCCTGCCATAAACGCCCCGCAGGGCTTCAAACAGTTCAAGAGCAAACCGGCAGCGATTGTCCACCGAGCCGCCATATTCGTCCTTGCGGTGGTTAGTCAGGGGCGACAGGAACATGGCCCCCAGATTATTACGATAAGCATGATGGACAGCAAAATAGTCAAAGCCAAGCTTGGTATAGATCTTTGACCCCTCTACAGCGGCATCGATATACCGGCGGATCTGGTCTTTGGTAAGCACATTGACAGCGCCGGTACGCAGAACGTTGTCGGCCCGTCTTTCGGCAGGCATACGGCTGAGCATTTCGCGAATGCTGGGCATTTTCATCCCGGCGGGAGCGGGTCCGGGCATAGGCATGGCGGAACCATCGGCCTCAAGTTTGTCGATTATTTCTTCAAGCTCGGCATCCTCCAGCTTCAATCCGCCGTCAACATTTGTCATGGCAAAAGCGCCGTAATAACGCAGGCCGTCCAGCAGCTGGCAGATATAGTTGTGGGCAGAGGTGCTGGACATATCCATGGTCGAAAAATGTGTGCCATAATCGTCAACGTCGCAGTTCTGCGCGACGCCGTGTTCCATATGGCTGACAGTAACGGCGGCAGCGCCGTTTTTGGCGCGGTTGATAAGCAGGGTTATCCATTTTTCAGTCGGGAAAGGCTCGGCACCCTGAATGAAATGAGGGGTCGAAGGCTGGGCGGTAAGTCTGGATTTGAGCATAACGCCGCCGACTTCCAGAGGCGACAGCAGGTTTTGATATTTGTGCATAACGTTCTCCTTTTATTTTTTTATCGTAAACATTGTAGTTCATTATTAATGATAATACAAGTTAAAATGCACATATTGTTTTGCCCTCCCACCATCTGGCGGGAGGGCAAGGGTGCGGATGCTGCAAAATTTTGATTATTCCTGTTCGATAGCTTCAACAGGACAGTTTTCGTAGCAGAGGCCACATTGGACGCAGACGTCCTGGTTGATAACTCTCAGGCCGGTGGGACCGGGAGCGATAGCGTCCATGGGGCAATTGCTCTGGCAAATGCCGCAGCTCATGCAGTCGGTAGTGATTTTGTATGCCATTGTTCTTCTCCTTAAATGTGATATTTATAATGCAGGCGCTTACTCGCCGTAAGCTCTGTCATAAGCGGTCTGAACGACCTGGGTCATTTCGGAAAGGCCCATGGTTTCCAGAGTTTCGAGATATTCGTCCCACATGGCTTCGATATCTTCTTCACCGGTGACGAATTTCCAGTAATGCTCGGAAATATAGGTCAGCATGTCGGTGCTGATGGTCGAAACCTGTTCGTTTTCCTCGGTGTTGAGGCTGGTGTTGGAGCCGAGAGCATAAGCATTGTCCTTATCGGTTTTCCATACGTCAAAGGCAGCCTTTGCGCCCTCGCCAAAGGTGAAGGCCAGACGGGATTCGGCAAACACGCCGGGCAGGTCGGAGGAGCAGAAGGTAGCCAGGGCGATATTGGTGCTGGGATAGCCTTCAAGGACCTCGGTTATGTAGCTGGGAACGCCTTCGTCGTTATATTCCCAATGTTCGCCTTCAACGCCATAGTTAGACAGCAGGTAAAATTCGGGGATATACAGCGCATCGCAGAAGCGGGCAGCAAGCTCGACATTTTCGCAGCAGGTGGAAATGGAGAACGCGCCCATAACGTTGCCCTGAGCGATCATGGAAACATCTTCGAAGAAATGGTTGATGTCGCCCTCTTCCTTAACGACGTCGCGAACGGGGAAGAAGTTCATGTCGGGGTCTTCGCTCATTGCGGAATATACGTCGCCAAAGGGCTGGTTATTGTAGAACAGGCCGGTCTTACCGGAGAGGATAGGTTCGGTCATGGCGGCGCCAAAGGGGTTAGTCTCGCGGGTCAGGCAATCTTCACTGAGCAGGCCGTCGGCGTACCAGTCGCGAAGCATGAGAGTGAATTCTTTAAATTCCTCAGTGGCGGCGCCATATTTGACCTGGCCGTCCACCTGATAGAAGCCGGTTACTCCGCCACCGCCGGGTCCGCCGTCAGCGCTGACAGCTGCGGTAAAACCATAGCCGCCGGTAAGCAGGCCGGAATTGGGCAGGATAGAGGACTTGAGCATCAGAGCTTCGGTGGCTCCGAATTCGGTTTTGAAGGCCATAAGTACTTCGTGCAGCTCGTCATAAGTGGCGGGAACGTCCATACCCAGAGCTTCAAGCCAGTCCATACGCAGGAACGCGCCTTCATTGTTGGGGGTCGTAACTCCGTCTTTGATGCGGGCAAAGGTTGCGTAAACACCCTCGGGAGTCTGACATTCCTTGGCTATGCTGGAATCAGAATTGAGGATGGTTTTGTAGTTGGGGCAATACTGGTCGATAATATCGTCCAGCTGAAGGATGACCTCGTCGGCAATAGCGGCATCAAGGCCGGTGGAATAGGCGCTGCCGGGGATAAGGTCGGGATATTCGCTGGAGGCCACCATCAGGTTGTACTTTTCCTGGGAGGTCACGCTGTCTACCTGGATAAGTTCAAGGTTGACACCGGTACGCTCCTGAACAGTGGTAAAGAACACGTGGTTGTTCAGATCTCCGCCGTCCAGATAGGTGAGCTGAGCAGTCTCGAAGGCAAGCCAGATGGACAGGGTCTCGCTGCCGTCGGACAGGGGAAGATCAGCGGTCAGGCTGGCGAGCATTTCTTTATGAGCGGTAAAGTCCAGAGTTCCGCTCTGAGCAGCGGCTATAGCTTCCTCGCTATCCATGGAATACATGTCTTCAAGATTCCCCTGGGTCTGCTCTTCCGGCTCTGCGACCTCAGGTTCGGGCGAAGAGACTTCTTCGACCACGGGAGCCGACTCCTGGACATCGGTCGTTTCTTCTTTGCTTCCACAGCCTGCAAGCAGAGCGACCAGCAGGGCAATGGCCAGCAACAGTGCCAATTGTTTTTTCATTTGCATTTTTCCTTTCTCCATGTTCCTTAAATTACGGATAGTGAATATTATACCCCTCTGTTGGGGCAGTGACCAGTAGCAAAACGAGCATTAAGTTGCAGTTTTTAATCATCCGTGGGGCCTTGCAGGGCTTTGACCGGATGTTTTTCAAACCGTGCAGTCGGCCCAGACTCTCTGGGAAAGAACGGGTTTACGTTATTAAATGTTTCTGGATAGGTCATATGTTGAAATTGCTTTCTATTTAAAAACTTTTGGTGTATTTTTGACTTTCTGCATTGACTGACTGGGGATTTTGGATTAATATATAGGGTAGCGATGGTTTGCCGTGTTCCATTTTATCGGTACATACTGCCGTCGCTGCACCTTATTATTTTGCCAGAAAGGAACCGACAAGATGAAAAAGATACTTGCTCTTACTCTTGCCATGCTGATGCTCCTGGCCATGTTCGCCGGTTGCTCCAGCACCGAGGAATCTGCTCCCGCAGAAGACTCCTCCTCCGCAGCAGAATCCGCTCCCGCAGAAGACTCTGCCGTCGAAGAAACCCCCTCCGAAGAAGCCGCTGTAGTCGACTTCACCTGGAACGGCCAGAAAGAAGTCTGGTCCATCCTCCCCACCACCTCCGCTGATGGCCTTATCTGGATCAACGACACCATGGGCGCCATCATGGAATCCGAAGGTTTTACCTACGTCAAGAAAGACGCACAGGGCAACCCCGCCAACCAGGTCACCTTCGTTGAAGACGCTATTGCCGCCGGCAACGTTGGCGCTCTGATGATCGCCGCCATGAGCGTCGATATGCTGCAGGACGTAGTTCTTCAGGCTCTGGAAGCCGGCATCGCCGTCGCTTATCTGGGCGCTGAACCCACCAGCTACGGTATCTCCGGCTGTGTCTACACCGCTTATGAGATCACCGGCATGTGGGCTGTTCAAGCTGCTGAAAACTGGGTCGAAGCCCGCGTGGCCGAAGGCGGCAATGTTCCCACCGATGCCAACGGCAAGTACGAAGTCGCCTGCGACATCTACACCGACATCGTTGACGGCATCTACCGTTCCAACGGTATCTGCGGCACCGTGGACGGCTCCGACACTCTGGTTCGTGTCTCCACCACCACCTCCTACAACGAAGGCTACAACGCTGCCTTCAACAATGCTCAGGACGTTCTGTCCGCTCATCCCGACTGCCACATCTTCATCGCTTACGAGCCCCAGCTGGCTCTGGGCATCAACGATGCCATTTCTGAGTACTGCGAGATGAACAGCCTGGACATGGCTGACTACTGCGTCATCGCCTGCTACGGCGAAGACACCACCTTCACCGAGGTTTACGAAGCCACCGTGGCTGACCACTCCTACTCCGCCATCAAGGGCTACTCCACCTATGGCGACCCCGCCATGCCTTACGGCGACGAAGCCAAGGCTGCTGTGGGCAAGTCCTATGACGCTATGGCCGCTTTCTCCGAAGAGCTGAACCCCGACACCCCCGTTATCATTCCTCCCGTCTTCACCGGCGAGCATCTGGCAGACATCCTGCTGAACGCCTGCGGCATCGAAGGCTACGAGTTTGAGCCCGGCTACGGCAACACCTTCTATGACACCATCACCGTGTGCAATGTCTATGATTATGCCGACACCTGGACCCGTGAGATGGATAACCCCGCTGCTCAGTACAAGACCGAAGATTTCATCGGCTAATATTGTTAAGCAAAAGGCGGTGCGGTTCTGCCGCACCGCCTGAGCTTATCAGGGCCTTTCTAATTTTAAAAGGCTAAAGTTCACCCTATTTCCCCATTACCACAGGTAAAGTTATCATTCCTCCGAACAAAAACTACGAAGGAGGCGTTATTTTGGAAGAAAAAAAACCTGTATTGTCCCTGAAAGACATTATGAAGGTCTACCCCGGCGTGGTAGCCCTGAACAAGGTCTCCATTGACTTCTATCCCGGCGAAGTCCACGCCCTTATCGGCGAAAATGGCGCCGGTAAGTCCACCTTTATCAAAACCATCACCGGTGCCCACGCTCCCGACGGCGGCACCATCACCGTGGACGGCGAGACCTATACCTCTATGACCCCCGCCCTGGCCCGGAAGCACGGCGTGGAATGTATCTATCAGGAATTCAACCTTATAGACGTCCTTTCCGCCGCCGAAAACATCTGCTATGGTGAAAAATACGGCAAGCTGGTGAACCAGAAGAAGATGCGGGAGGTCGCCCAGAAAATATTTGACGATTTCGGCGTTAACATTGACCCTTCCACCCTGGTCCGGGACCTGACTCCCGGTCATATGCAGATAGTTGAAATAGCAAAGGCCGTCAGCAAAAACGCACGCATCCTTATCCTTGACGAGCCCACCGCTCCCCTTTCCGTGGCTGAGGTCGATATACTGTTCCGCATCGTGCGGCAGCTGAAGGCCCAGGGCGTGGCGATAATCTTTATCTCCCACCGCCTGGACGAGGTCTTTGAGCTTACCGACAAAGTGTCCATCCTCAGGGATGGCGAATACATAACCACCCTTGACACCGCCAAGACCAACCGGGCAGAGCTCATAAAATACATGGTTGGCCGTGAAATGACTGCCACATTCCCCCCCAGGAACGCTGTCATAGGCGATGTCGCACTGGAGCTGAAAAATCTCACCGGCAACGGTGTTAAAAACATTTCCTTTAAGGCCCACAAGGGCGAGGTCCTGGGCATTTCCGGCCTGGTAGGCGCTGGCCGCACCGAGATAATGAAGGTGCTCTTCGGCGCAGAGCCCAAGCAGTGGGGCCAGGTATATGTCCACGGCCAGCTGGCCGATATCAAGTCCCCCAAGGATGCCATGCACAAATACGGCATCTGTCTCATCCCTGAGGACAGAAAGCGTGAAGGCTGCTTCCTCAGCGAGACCATATCCTGGAACCTGGTGTACAACGTTCTGGGCAGGATATCCAAGGGCGGCGTGGTGGACACCAAGCAGGAAAAAGAAATAGCCGACTATTATGGCCAAGCCATGCGGATAAAGGCTCCCGACCTGACCAATACCAAGGTCATGACCCTTTCCGGCGGCAACCAGCAGAAGGTAGTCGTGGGCAAGGCCATGGCCACCAAGTCTGACATCATCATCTTTGACGAGCCCACCAGAGGCGTGGACGTTGGCGCAAAGTATGAGATATACGAGCTCATCAACAGTATGTGTGAAGAGGGCAAATGTGTCATCATGGTCACCTCTGACATGGAAGAGCTGCTGGGTATGTCAGACCGCATAGTGGTCTTTGGTGAAAAATGTCTGGCCGGCGAGCTGACCAAAGAGGAATTCTCCCAGGAGCGCATCCTGGACATGGCCTCCACCGGCAGCAACGGTAACTAACGAACAAGGGAATGATTTCTATGAAAAAAAGCTTTTCTTCTTATTTGAAAGACTTTATGATGCCCCTGGTTTTGATAGGCGTCATCATAATCTTCGCAATTCTGGGCCCCATCGTGGCCAACCGCAACTTCCTTGAGCCCCAGAACCTGCTGAACATTCTTGGCCAGAACGCCTACATGGTCATTCTGGGCATAGGCATCACCTTCATCATGCTGGGCGGCGGCATGGACCTGTCCACCGGCTACCTCATTTCCACCGTGGGCGTTATCATGGCTCTGGTGGATCAGGCCACCGGCAGCTTCATCATCGCACTGGGCGTGGGTCTGCTGGCAGGCGTAGTCTTCTCCGGCTTCAACGGCGTTATCTACTCCTGGCTGAAGGTTTTCCCCTTCATCATCACCCTGGCCTCCCAGTATATGCTCAACGGCGCTACCTATCTGCTGTCCGGCGGCAGGACCGCCACCTATCGCGACCTGTCTATCGGATTTAAATATCTGGGTGGTTATTACATCAATCTGGGCTTTGGCAACCTCAAATCCGGCGTTATCGTTATGATCGTCCTTGTTATCATCGGCTCTTTTATCCTTAACAAGACCTATTTCGGACGAAATGTTTACGCCATGGGTTCCAACCCTGACGCGGTCGCCCTCTCCGGTGTGTCCGTTACCAAAATGCGTATCGCCATTTTCGCCCTGGCCGGTCTGTTCTTTGCTCTGGCTCAGGCTGTCAACATCGGCTCCCTCGGCTCCATGAACAACTCCATGGGTATCGGCGCTGAATTCACTGTTATGGCCGGTGCTATGCTGGGCGGTATCAAAATGGGCGGCGGCGGCGGTAAAATGAGCGACATGGTCATTGGCGTTCTCATTATCGGCGTGCTGAACTCCGGCATGAACTTCTTGAACCTGAACCAGTACTGGCAGTATGTTGTCCTGGGCATTGCCCTCCTGGCAGCCGTAATTATGGACACTCTCCAGACCCGTGCTGCTGCCAACGCAGCCAAAAAGGTCACCGGTTCCGCTCCCACCGCAGATTCCGAGCCTCAGGTCCCCACTGCTGCGCAGTAACTTAAAATCAAAAGGTTTTGCGGGAGCATGTTCCCGCAAAACCTTTTTACTATAATAACCGGGTAGTCGCTGATTTGATCAGTGGCACCGTGCGCGAAAGTAATGGTAAACTATGAAACAGAAATATATTCTTTTTGACCTTGATGGTACCCTGACCGATCCAAAGGTCGGCATAACCGGCTCAGTGGCCTATGCTCTTGAGTCCTTTGGCATCCAGGTAGAGAACCTCGACGACCTTTGCTGCTTTATTGGCCCTCCTCTGCTGGACTCTTTTATGGAGTTTTATGGAATGACCGAGGATGAGGCCAACCGGGCTATTGCAAAATATCGCGAGCGTTTCAGCGTTACGGGCCTTTTTGAAAACGAAGTTTACCCGGGCATTCCTCAGCTGCTTCAATCCCTTAAAGATGCCGGTAAAACTCTTCTTATTGCCACCTCCAAGCCTGCTGTGTTTTCTCAGCGAATACTCGACCATTTTGATTTGGCAAAGTATTTTTCTTTCCTTTCCGGCAGCGAGCTGGACGGCAGACGCAACGACAAGGCCGAGGTGATTGCCTATGCCCTTGAGCAATATGGCATAACCGACCCGGCCCAGGCGATTATGGTAGGCGACAGAAAGCACGACATCATCGGCGCAAAGAAAAACGGCCTTACCTGTGTAGGCGTACTGTTTGGCTACGGTGATCTGGCCGAGCATCAGGCCGCTGGTGCCGACTATATCGCCGAGAACGTGAACCAGCTGGCGGACCTTCTGCTGGGATAGCAACAGTCTTCGAGATCAAATGACCCCAAAATTACTCCCCACAAAATCAGGACGTTTTTCCTGACTTTGTGGGGGGTCGTGTATTTATCCGGGCCGCTTTGGCAAAGCGTAGATTTAAACCTGTAGCCAAAGACCCGAGGGTCTTTGGCTACAAGGTTGAGATTTTCCATTTTATGCGATCATCGCTCTTCTCTGAAATATGAAAGGCCCAGGGCGGTAGGTCCCTGATTTTCTTTCTTCTTTCTGAGGCTTACGGCTATCAGCACGGCGATAGTCACCAGATAAGGCAGCATTTTGAATATTTCCTGGGAGCTTCTTGTAAGGTTGGGAATATAGAAATACAGCCAGAACAGGATGCCAAACAGGTATGAACCCCAAATGGCGTTTTTGGGCTTCCAGGTAGCAAATATGACCAGCGCCACGGCCAGCCAGCCCAGCTTCTCGATACTGCCGTCGTTAGCCCAGGTACCTTTAATATAGTCCATGACGTAGTACAGTCCGCCAAGGCCCGTAATGGCAGCGCCGCCGCAGGTAGCCAGATATTTATATCTGGTCACGTTTATGCCCGCTGCATCGGCAGTGGCAGGATTTTCGCCCACAGCCCGGAGATTAAGGCCCACACGGCTTTTGCTGAGGAAATACTGGCAGGCTATAGCGACCGCAATAGCAAGATAGACCATAAACCCGTAAGAGAAAAGGACCTTGCCCACAAAGCCCATTTCGGCCAGAGCAGGAATATTGGCCCGGTAGGCGGAAGAGGTGGTAGCCACGGATATCTGGCCTACACCTCCGGCCAGCTTGTTCAGCGAGCCGCCAAAGAAGTTGGCAAAACCCGAGCCAAAGATAGTTAGCGTAAGGCCGGTAACGTTCTGGTTAGCTCTCAGCGTTATGGTCAAAAAGCTGTATAGCAGTCCTCCAAATGCCGCTGCCGCCAACGCACACACCATGGAAATAATAAGACAAACCGCAGGGATCGGGTCGGCAGCCATGGACTCATAGGCAAAGGCGCCCATCAGACCCACGATACCGCCCAGGTACATTATGCCCGGTACGCCCAGGTTGAGGTTTCCGGATTTTTCGGTTATGATCTCGCCTGTCGCGCCAAAGAGGATAACTGTTCCAAAAACCACAGCTGCCTGGATAAGAGAAACAAGTTGTGTCATTTCGCAACTTCCTCCTTTCCTGCCTTTT
The DNA here is from genome assembly GCA_964384255.1 of uncultured Oscillospiraceae bacterium. Lineage (GTDB taxonomy): Bacteria > Bacillota > Clostridia > Oscillospirales > Oscillospiraceae > SIG469. Next base: position 10,922 of record CAYLKH010000009.1, read on the forward strand.
TGCGGAATATAAGCCGATAGTTGATAAAGAATTCGCTGCCCAGAATGAAGAACAGGATAATTCCCATTATCATTTCAGACGCATAGTCGCTGAGGTTATATTGGGAAGCGATCTGGATAGCGCCCTTTTCCAGGAACACCAGCAGGAACGCGATAAGTATCATAACAAAGGTGTTGAACTTCGCCAGCCAGGCAACAATGATCGCCGTAAATCCTCTTCCTCCGGCGGTAGAAGTGGAGATAGTGTGGCTCGCGCCGGAAACAGCAATAAATCCCGCCAGTCCGCACACAGCTCCGGACACCAGCATAGTCCGGATATAAACTTTTGAAACGCTGATACCCGCATAACGGGCGGTGTTGTGGCTGTCGCCCACGACAGTGATCTCATAGCCGTGCTTGGTGTATCGCAGATATATGAACATGGCGACAGTTAATGCAAGAACCAGAATAACATTAAGGGCATAGGACTGACCGAACAGCGCTGGGAACCATCCTTTTTTGGTGATCTGATTGATAATGCCTACTGAATTTGAGCCATAGGGATTTTCCCAGATGGCAACAAAATAACTGGTCAGCTGGGTAGCGACGTAATTCATCATCAGGGTAAAAAGGGTTTCGTTAGTGTCCCATTTTGCCTTGAACAGGGCGGGCAAAAAGCCCCACAACGCACCGGATATTATGCTGACCACCGCCATAAGCACCAGCAACGCACCGGTGGGGATACCGTCTCCCGCATAGATCATGCAGGCGGCGGTGGCAATACCGCCAACCAGTATCTGGCCTTCTGCGCCAATGTTCCAGAATTTCATTTTGAAGGCCGGAGCCAGGCCAACACCAATGCACAGCAGCATCATAGCATCGCGAATGGTCACCCATGTGCGCTTGCCTGTTCCGAAGGCACCCTCGAACATGGCCACATATACCTTAAGCGGGTTGAGTTTAACTATGGCATAGATGACAAACGCGCACACAATAAGCGCGGCAACTATGGCCGCCAGCCTTATTCCCCATGCTCTCAGGGTCGTCATACTGTCCCGCTTCGCCAGCCGGACAAGGGGTTCTCTGGTTTTGTTCTGCATATCACTGACCCTCCTTAACAAGCCTGGTCATAAGCAGACCAACCTCTTCCTTGGTGGTGCTGCGGCCATCGACTATTCCGTTGACTTTGCCGGAACACAGCACAATTATCCTGTCGCAGAGCTGGAGCAAAACGTCAAGGTCTTCGCCAACGTAAATAACCGCCGTCCCCCGTTTTTTCTGGTCGTTAAGCAGGTCATAGATCGCATACGAGGTGTTGATATCCAGTCCACGCACAGCATAAGCAGTCATCAAAACGTTGGGGTTCGCGGCAATTTCGCGGCCCACAAGGACCTTCTGCACGTTGCCGCCCGACAGTCTGCGGATGGGAATCCTGTCTACGTCAGGAGCCTTAACGTCCAGCTGATGGACCACATCCTCGGCCAGAGCCTTGGAGGATTTTTTGTTGGTAAAGGGCGAGGTGCCGGTCTGATAGTTTTTGAGCAGCATATTGGCGGCGATGTTGAGATCGCCTACCAGCCCCATGCCCAGCCGATCCTCGGGAACAAATGACAGCGCAACGCCCAGTCGGCTTATTTTCAGCGGTGACATCCCAACCAGCTGGACCGTTTCGCCCTCAGGAGGGATATATTCAATGGAGCTTCCCTGCTCAGATTTTTGCAGTCCGGCAATAGCCTCAAGCAGCTCCTTCTGGCCGCAGCCGGAAATACCGGCAATGCCCAGAATCTCGCCGCTTCGAGCTTCGAAGGAAACATTGTCAAGGGCCTTAATGCCGTCGGAATTGAAGCAGGTAAGGTTGTTTACTCTTATCCTGACCTGGGTATCCACCGGATCGGGCCTGTCGATATTCAGCTCAACAGCGTGACCGACCATCATATCGGTCAGCTCCTGGGGACTGGTTTGGCAGGTTTCAAGAGCGCCCACAAATTCCCCCTTCCGGAGGACCGCCACCCGGTCGGAAATCTCCATAACCTCGTGGAGCTTGTGGGTGATGATGATAATGGCCTTGTTATCCTCTTTCATGTTGCGCAAAACATCAAACAGCTTGTCGGTTTCCTGAGGGGTAAGGACGGCGGTAGGTTCGTCCAGAATAAGGACATCGGCTCCCCGATAAAGGACCTTGACTATCTCAAGGGTCTGCTTTTGGGAAACTGACATGTCATAAACCTTCTGATTCGGGTCAACGTCAAAGCCGTATTTGTCGCAGATCTCCATGACCCGGGCGGAAATAGCCTTTCTGTCGAGCCGCCCCTTTTCGTTAAGGCCAAGAGCTATGTTTTCTGCTGCGGTAAAAACGTCGACCAGTTTAAAATGCTGGTGGATCATGCCAATACCCAGGTCGTAAGCGTCTTTGGGGCTGCGAATAGTTACAAGCTCGCCGTTAACGTATATCTGACCATCGTCGGGGTAATATATGCCCGAAAGCATATTCATAAGAGTTGTCTTTCCGCTGCCGTTTTCTCCCAGCAGCGACAGTATCTCTCCCCGGTTTATGTCAAGACTGACCTTGTGGTTGGCAACGACAGAACCAAATACCTTGGTGATATTTTCCATGCGGATTGCGCAGCTGTGGTCCAAGCAAGTCACCCTTTCTCTTTTTCTGATCAAATAATATTTTACCATACATATCCACAATAAACAAATAGAAAATACATCTGTCGACAATTAATTTCAGCGCGTCAAAATAGTCTGTTGGACTGTTTTGACGCCCTCAATTTATCTGTCACGACCCACGACCAGAGTCCGGCGCCATCCCGGTTATCTGCTGTCTGCTTTCTGACATCTGTTCATTTTCGGTTGACATTTATGGACTGTTTATATATAATTGGTTATATAGAATTGAAAATAATAGGAGGTACATAATGGACACCAGCAAAAAAGCCCCTGAAGAAATGGAAGTTAACGGACCCGGTTTAGCGGGTATGGAAATGGGCAGAAACGTAGGCACCGGCAATGCGACTTATGAGCAGTGGCTGGGTACGCCTCCGGAATTTGACCATATCGACGTTGAGCTGGAAGCCGACGTTATTGTTTGCGGCGCCGGTCTGGCTGGCGTCAGCGCCACCAGAGCCGCCACCGAAGAAGGCGCTTCTGTTATCCTTTTTGAAAAAACCAGCAAGATCCAGTGCCGTTTTGGCGACATTGGCGTCGTTGGCAGCAAAATAGCTATCGATAACTGGGGCCGCGACGGCAGCGAGTATAAAGAAGATATCGTTGCCACCTTTATGAAGGACTCCTCCTTCTGGCCCCGTCAGCGCATTATCAAATACTGGATCGACAACTGCGGCGCAGCAGTGGACTGGTATGTTGGTGCCAAGGAAGATATCTACATCGCTCCCAACACCACCGCCCCCATCCCCGAAGGCACCGAATGCTGGATCCAGCCTGCCCGTTATCCCGGCCCCGAGCATTACGACCCCAAGGACGAATACTATCCCTGCTACCAGATAACCGTCCAGCTCCGGCCCGACCAGGCTCCCGTTTTGCAGGCTGCCTATGACAAAGCCTGCGCCACCGGTCTGGTCCAGACCTATTTTACCACCCCCGTTAAAAAACTTCTCCGGGGCGAGGACGGCCGGGTTTACGGCGTTATCGCCCAGAGCTACGACGGCAAGGTCTACAAAGCCACCGCCAAAAACGGCGTTGTCCTGGCCACCGGCGACTATTCCGGCAACCTGGATATGCTCTACCACTATGTTCCCTGGGCAAGAGTCAACCCCACCATGTTCACCGCCGTTGACCCAGAAGGCAACGTAGCCGACACCGGCGACGGTCACCGCATGGGTATGTGGATCGGTGCTCAGATGGAGCGTGGCCCTCATGCGCCCATGATCCACAATATGGGCGGTCCCCTGGGCGTCGCCGCCTATTTGCAGCTGAACAACAACGGCGAGCGCTTCTACAACGAGGATGTTTTCGGCCAGCAGGTTGAGAACCAGCTGACTGTCGCTCCCGACCATGTGCTGTGGCAGATATTCGATGCCGCATGGCCCGAGCAGCTGCCCTATATGTCCGCTGGTCACGGCTCTATCTGCCTGACCTACGATCCCGCCGACGTAGAATCCGGCAAGATAAGCAGCGCTCTCGGCCAGGCCGACGGATACATTTCTCTTGACGGTGTCGAAAAAGCTGCCGAGGCCGGTCAGGTCATTAAGGCCGACACTATCGAAGAACTGGTCGAGAAAATGGGTATTCCCAAAGAAACCGCTCTGGCCAGTATCGAACGCTATAACGAGCTGTGCCGCAAGGGCCACGACGACGACTTCGGCAAGATGCCTTCCCGCCTGTTCGCCCTTGAAAAAGCTCCCTTCTACGCCGCCCGCCTGACCGCCGCACCTCTGCTGGTTTGCATGAGCGGTCTGGAAAGCGACCACAATGCCCACTGCATGGACGCCGACGGCCACTGGGTCGAGGGCCTGTATGTCTGCGGCAACGTTCAGGGCGGACGCTTCGCCATTGAATATCCCACCACCGTTCCCGGCATGAGCCATTCCATGGCCCTGACCTATGGCCGCCTTGCCGGCATGAACGCCGCTAAAGGTATCTGATAAGCAATCCCACCAACATATGAAAAAGCGCTGTAAGCCGGTTTGGCTTACAGCGCTTTTTATTAAGTATTTATCCGGCGGGTCCCGGGGACGAAGATATTTCAAATCGTGCCGCAGTCGCACCTCATCTACGCGCCTCTGGAGGCCCTAAAGTACGGCAATATCTTCCAGCAGCTGATCTACACTCTCGGCTCTGGTCGCCCAACTGGTGCAGAAACGCACAGCGCTGGTGGTATCGCTCATTTTCTCCCAGAAGGAGAAGGCGTATTTTTCCTCCAGCTTTTTCAGCACTTCGTCGGGAAGTATGGGAAACTGCTGGTTTGTCATGCTGTCATATCGCATTTTGATACCTTTATCAGCAAAAGCTTTCCTGATACGCATTGCCTGATCTACCGCGTGCTTTGATATTTCAAAATACAGTCCGTCTTCAAACAGGGTTTCAAACTGGATCCCCAGCAGCCGTCCCTTAGCCAGCATACCGCCGTGCTGCTTGATAAAATATCTGAAATCCTTCTTCAACTCCGGCCTGGTTATGACCACCGCTTCACCAAACAGAGCGCCCACCTTGGTCCCACCGATATAAAACACATCGCAAAGCTCAGCAATATCCCCCAGGGTCAGGTCTGCATCCGGCGCCATCAATCCATATCCCAGACGGGCGCCATCCATATAAAGGGGCAGCCCCAGCTGGCGGCATGTTATGCTTATTTCGGTCAGCTCCGCCTTTGAATAGGTAGTTCCGTTTTCGGTGGGATGGGATATATACACCATCCCCGGCTGGACAATATGCTCGTGGGTAGCATCGTTCCAGTGGTCATCATAGGCTTTCCTTATCTGCCCTGCTCTGAGCTTTCCGTCGTCGTTTACTATTCCCAGAACCTTATGACCCATGGCCTCGATGGCTCCTGTTTCGTGGCAGTTTATGTGGCCGGTGGCAGCGCAAAGCACCCCCTGGTGGGGACGAAGAATGGATTTTATAACCACGGTGTTTGCCTGAGTTCCGCCCACCAGAAAGTGTACGTCAGCTTCCGGTGCCATACAGGCTACCCTGATATATTCGGCTCCCTGACGGCAATACCCGTCAACTCCATACCCGGCAGTTTGCTCCAGATTGGTTTTTGCAAGCTTTTCAATTATCCGCGGGTGAGCGCCTTCGGTGTAATCACATTCAAATCGTATCAAAGCCTTATCCTCCAGTTATTTATTATAATCAATATATCACAGTCTTTGGCACTTTTAAACCTTTTCGTTTTTTCAAACCAAAAAGCAACCGCCTGCGGTGACCGGCCGCAGGCGGTTGCTTATAAGAAAGGAGAAATGAAAAAACTTCTTGCTTGTTTGCTATGGTTATATATTACCAGCAGGATATTACACAAAAAAGCCAGAATTCATTAAGCAAATGTTAAATAACATCGAAATGTCAGGACCCAAATTCCAATTGAGGTCTGTTCTCTGTTCTCCAAAACTGTGCTATAATATCCAAGTAACCGATGATTAAATCATGAACAAATTACTGAAATCGAGGGCAACGCCATGAAATACGCCGATATGCACGTTCATACTACCGCTTCTGACGGTACCGCTTCTCCTTCCCAAGTGGTGGCTATGGCCGCTGGGCTTGGGCTTTCAGCCATAGCCATAACCGACCACGACACAGTGTCAGGCATTGCCGAAGCTGTGTCAGCCGGGGAAAGCTACGGCATTCAGGTCATTTCCGGTATCGAAATTTCAACCGATTATATGGACAGAGATGTCCATATGCTGGGATACTTTATCGACCCGGATTCTCCCGGGCTGGAACCGGTTTTGAACTGGTCGGTTAGGGAAAAGCAGCTGAGAAACCAGAAAATCGTTTCTGCTCTCAACAGCGCCGGTTATAATATCGACCTGGAAAAGATAACCGCTTCCCATCCGGCTACCATTATCGGCAGACCCCACATTGCCGCCGAAATGATGGCTATGGGCTATGTTTCCTCCATGGGTGAGTGCTTTGAAAAATATCTGGGAGAGGGGCAGCCCTTTTATATCCCCCGGCAACGTCTTAAATTCACCGATGCCATCGCCTTTATAATCCGCTCCGGCGGCAAAGCCGTACTGGCCCATCCTCTGCAATACAGGTTCTCGCGGCAGGCCACCGAAGACATGGTGCGGCTCGCCAGGGATAACGGTTGCCGCGGGATCGAGGTGTATTACACCGGTTACACCCAGTCTGACAGAGATCATCTGCTGGATCTGGCTCAAAGATATGGCCTTGTTGCGACCGGCGGCTCTGATTATCACGGCGATAACAAGCCCGAAATCTCCATCGGTCAGGCAATGGCTCCTTATAACGCGGTGGAGCAACTGCTTTCCAGAAATTAAGTAACCGGAAAGCAGGAAATAAACACAAAGCCCCCGGCCCGGTCAGCCGAAAATCAGCGGACCGGGCCGGGAGCCGAATTTATATCAGGGATTTAGTTTGCGTTCAGTTCGGTAATGCCGTCGATACGCAGATCGAACAGAGGAGCAGAGATGGCTTCGGATTCGTGGAAGTAGCCATCATAAACAAGGGACACGCCCTCGAAGCCCCAGGACTGGTCATAGCTTTCAACAGTCTCGCCACCAACGGTGAAGGTAGAGGTATCGAATACCTTCTTGCTGCCGTCCTTCAGAGCGGCAACGACTTCGTCAACCTTTTCCTGAGTGCCTTCGGCGCAGGCTTCGCCCAGGGGGGAGATCTGAACGCCGTCGTCAGCATAGGAGCAGGTGTGGTTTTTGGCAAGGGGTTCGCCCTTCATGGCGGTGTCGATGATGCTGGTATAAAGGACCTTCCAGTTGTTCTGAGCGGAAGTCAGGGCAACATGAGGAGCGACAGACAGCATATCAACGTTGTATCCGACGGAAACAACGGTAGTGCCGTTGTTATAAGCGGCTTCGCAGGCAGAGGGAGCGCCGGTAGAGTCGGCGTGCTGGCCGATGACAACACAGCCCTTGGCCATCAGAGCGTTGGCAGCTTCGCCTTCGGCAGTGATATCAAACCAGGAGTTGGTGTACTGAACGTCCATGTGAGCTTCGGGAACGATGGACTGGATGCCCAGGAAGAAGGCAGTGTAGCCGGAAACGACCTCGGCATAGGGATAAGCGCCGACATAACCGACATAAGGATCGGTAACTTCGCCGTTATCCATCATTTCTTTAAGCTTAATGCCGGCAACGACACCGGAAACATAGCGAGATTCATAAACGCTGGGGAAGTAGTTGACCACATTGTCAAGTCCGCAGGTAGCAGCCTGCTGGCCGGTACCGGGGCAGAAGATAACATCAGGATACTCGGAAGCAGCCTGGATCATATAGGTTTCATGGGAGAAGCTGTTGGAAAAAATGATCTGGCAGCCTTCTTCGGCCAGGTCAACAGCGGTGTCATAGCAGGTTTCGTCTTCGGGAATGTTGTATTTGAAGATATACTGAGCCTCGGTCAGGCCAAGAGCCTCGATAGCGGCCTGGATGCCTTCGATATGAGCATAGGTATAGCCTTCGTTTTCGTCGCCAAGCAGGACGAAGCCGACCTTGAAGGTCCCGTTATCAACAGCTTCTTTGACCCTGCTGGTGTCAACGGGGTTGGCGTTGGCGGCAGCGACCTTATCGGCTACAGTAGCTTCAGCGTCGGTGGCAGCGTCGGCAGCGGTGGATTCTTCTTCAGCGGGTGCCACGGTGGTTTCTTCGCCGGAACAGGCGACGAGAGAAAGCAGCATCATGGCAGCCAGAAGAAGTGCGATGATTTTTTTCATGACAGTTTTCCTCCATAATGATTCTTTACATATTTACACGGTCCTTGGACCTGATGCACAAAACTGGTCAGCGGCAGAAAACGATACCGGTTCGGGGATCCATGGACTGTATCCGGGCCAGAGATTCGATACGTATCCCCTTTGCTCTCAGCATTTCGCCTCCGGGCTGGAACGCCTTTTCGATGGCTATCCCCGCGCCCACCAGATAAGCGCCCGCCTGCTCCACAAGCTGGCACAGCCCGGAAAGGGCAGCCCCGTTGGCAAGAAAATCGTCGATAATAAGGACTCTGTCGCCGCTGTTGAGAAAATCGCAGGATACGATTATGTCGGATATGTTGCCATGGGTAAAGGATTCTACCCTGGCGGTGTAGACATCGCCTGCGATATTTTTGGTTTTGCTTTTCTTTGCAAATACAACAGGGCATCCGAACACCTGCCCAACAACGCAGGCTATACCTATACCGGATGCCTCAATGGTCAGTATTTTGTTAACTCCGCAGCCGTCATAGATGCGCTTCCATTCCAGCGCCATCTGGTGAAACAGCTCAACATCCATCTGGTGGTTGAGAAAGCTGTCAACTTTCAGGACGTCGCCGTCTTTGACGATGCCGTCTTTGATGATACGCTGCTCCAGCAAATGCATATTCATCAGCCCCCATGTCTTGATACTTAATAGTTTACATGAAAACCGTCGAAATGGCAACCTAATTATTAAACTTTAATATGCCTAATTTTTAACGATGCGGCAAACCCGCCGCCTCAACCTGGTTCGTTGAGGCGGCGGGGAGGATATTACATGGAATAGTTGTCAAAATAGCCCTGGATGAATACAACAGGGGTACCCTTATCTCCGGAGCCGGAGGTCAGGTCGCACAGGGAGCCGATAAGGTCGGTAAGCTGACGGGGAGTAGTACCCTCGGAGGCCATGTTGCCGACCAGATTGCTTTCTTTGGCCTTGATGGAGCTGCGGATAGCCTCGGCCAGTGCGTCGCCGGAAAGCTGGGCAAAGTCGTTGTCTGCCAGATATTTCAGCTTAAGCTCGTTGGGAGTTCCGCCAAGTCCGGAGGTGTAGGCCGGAGAAACAACAGGATCGGCCAGTTCCCAGATTTTGCCAACAGGGTCTTTGAAGGCGCCGTCGCCATAGATCATGCATTCGATGTTTTTGCCGGTCATGGCGACAAGCTTGCTTTGCAGAGTATCGACAAAGCTCTGGCAGTCTCTGGGGAAAAGCTTGACAGAATCCTCGGTAGCCTTGTTGGAACCCAGCAGGCCAAACTTTTCGTTATATCCGCTGCCATTGACGGAAGCGGTAAGGATATCGTCCAGGCCAAGAACCTTTTCGGCCCCGGCAGCCAGCAGTCTGCGTTTGGAGCGGGTTCTGGAATGGATGTCGCAGGTAAGGACGTTTTTAGTATAGTTGAGTATGGTGGTGGTGCGGTTGGAGAAGATAATCTCCACATCGCAGCCGCACTGGGTTATAAGGTCGCGATAATACTGGACATAATCAACGCCGGTAAAGGGGTGCTTGATATAGCCAAAGATATCCCTGTATTCCTGCTCACTGAGAACGTCGCTCCAGGGGTTAACTCCCTTTTCGTCCAGCAGATCCTCGTCAAACAGGTGGTTGCCCACCTCGTCAGAAGGGAAGCTGAGCATAAGATATATCTTCTTCACGCCCTTGGCGATGCCCCGCAGCACGATCGCAAAGCGGTTGCGGGAAAGGATGGGGAATATAACGCCTATTTCGTCGGCAGCAAACTTGGCCGCAACATCGGCAGCAATAGCGTCAACACTGGCATAATTGCCTGCGCAGCGGGCCACAACAGATTCGGTTACGGCAACGATATCCCGGTCGTTGAAGCTGAATCCCTCCGCCCTGGACGCGGCGACAACGCTGTCGGCCACGATGGACGCAAGATCCTCTCCTTCGCGAACGATGGGGGTCCGGATGCCTCTAACAACGGTTCCTACGGTTCTCATTTTTATGACCATGCCTTTCTGATTGAAAATAACGTTTGATGGCTAAGCACATTAACAACAACACTCTTATTATGCCGCAAATTCGTCACAAAGTAAAGCAGTAGTTTTTTATGCGCCATATAAACACTGCTTATAGCAGAACAGATTTGACAACCGTTCTCAAAGGCGGTATGATTTTATACCGGAGGTAAGTCTATGAAACGCTTTATCAGCAGATCTATCAACCGCGTCACCCTTACGGCGCTGTTTATGCTGGCCCAGATCTATGTGATAGCCTCTGCCGCCTATTCTCTTCGCGAACGCTTTGCATGGTTTTATGCTGCCAGCATACTGATCTCAATTATCATTTTTGTCTACATCATCAACGAAAACAGCAATCCCGCCTATAAGATAGCATGGCTCGTTCCAATACTTCTGCTTCCGTTTTTTGGCGGGCTGCTCTACCTCACCTTTGGCAAAAACCACATTTCTGCCCGCCAGAAAAAACGTATGATGGCCATCTCCTCCAGCGGCCGGAGGGCCATGCTGTCCACCAACTCCGCTCTCGACAGCCTCAGGCAGCAGGATAGCGACGGCGCCGTTCAGGCAGCGTATATTCAAAACGTGACCGGTATGCCTGTGTTTGAAGGCAGCAGCACAGAATATCTTCCCACCGGCGAAGATATGTATGCCCGGATGCTTGTAGAGCTTGAAAAGGCCGAAAAATACATTTTTCTCGAATATTTCATTATCGAACCCGGCGTTATGTGGGATGGCATTTTGGATATTCTTGTCAAAAAGGCTGCTCAGGGCGTAGATGTCCGGGTAATATACGACGATGCCGGAAGCCTGTTCACTGTCCCCACCAGTTTTTCCCGCCAGCTGTCGGCTCTGGGCATCAAATGTCAGGTTTTTCACCGTTTTGTTCCCGTTCTGTCCGGTCGCTTCAACAACAGGGACCATCGAAAAATATGCGTCATCGACGGCATAACGGCTTTCACCGGCGGCATCAATCTGGCGGATGAATATATTAACAGGAAAGAGCGCTTTGGCCACTGGCTGGACAGCGGCATTGTCATAAAGGGTCCTGCCGCCTGGGGATTTGCAGTCATGTTCCTTTCCATCTGGGGCTATGTCAGCGGCAGCCAGCCGGATCATTCTTCATTCAGGCCGAAGTCGCCGGTTCCATCCAATGGCCGTGGATTTGTTGTTCCTGTGGGGGACATCCCTCTTGACGACGATCAGGTGGGCGAAACCGTTTATCTCAACATGATAAGCCGGGCAAGGGACTATATCTATATCTCCACTCCCTACCTTATCCCCAGCCATGAAATACTGACCTCGCTTGCCGGAGTGGCCAGATCCGGGGTGGATGTCAGGATAATAACGCCCCACATCCCTGACAAAAAGGCTGTATTTCATCTGACTCAGGCCAACTATCAGCTGCTTATCGACGCAGGAGTCAGGATCTATGAATACACTCCCGGGTTTATCCACTCAAAAATCGCTGTATGCGACGACAAATATGCTCTGGTAGGCACCATAAATCTGGATTACCGCAGTTTATACCTCCATTACGAGTGTGGTGCCTGGATGTGCGGGACCGATGCCGTTCTTCCCATAAAGGAAAGCTACCTGAACACCCTGGACAGCTGCCAGGAAATAACCCATGACTGGTGCGCAAGCCAGCCTCTGGCCAAGCGCATAGCCGCCAGCGTTTTAAAAATCTTTGCGCCGCTGTTTTAAGCCAAAAATTCCGGAAAGCTGAAAGCCTTCCGGAATTTTTTAACTTGTAGGCAAACCCAAGGGGAGCTATGCCTGCGTTCTGAATTATTTATGGTTCAGTTATTAATACCTCTGACAGCCTCATCTTCGTCAGCAGAGCCGTCATCCTCAGCGTATTTGCCCAGCTTATGCTCCTGCTCGTAAGCATCGACAGCTTCGGGGTCATAACCGCTGACATAATAATCCTCGTAAATTATCTGATAGATATAGTCGCTGGCATAATCCAGGTCGTAAATATAATACCAGCCGCCGTATATGGTCCCGCCGAATGCGCTGATCGCATCGTCGCCGGGGATGGAATGCATTTCAATGGTCAGCTCATCGTCCAGCAGGATATCGCTCATGGAGATCATCTCCGCGATATCAAATGATGTGGTCGTCATGCTGGCACACTGACGGATAAGGGCGGGATAATATGTAGGACTCAGGTCCTTGGCTTTGTTGTACATTGACAGCAGGACCTCCTGCTGGCGGCTCTGGCGCACCAGGTCCGAGTCGATGGTGCGGATACGGCAGTATTTCAGGCCGAATTTGCCATCGAGAGTTGTTTTCCCTATTTCGATAGCCGGGTTGTTCATAAACTTCCATTCGGCGTAATCCACCTCGACCTCAACGCCGCCAAACAGGTCTATCAGATCCTCCATGCTGTCGAAATCGATACTTATATAATCTTCTACGTTAAGGCTGAAGTTCTCGTTAAGCACCTGGATAGCATATGCCGCGCCGCCCCAACGGAAGGCATGGTTTATCTTGCTGGAATATCCCTTGTCGCTGTAAACCACATAGGTATCACGGGCGATGCTTGTGAGCTTTATCTTATGATGGATAGGGTCAAGGGTCACAAGAATAATAGCGTCTGAGATGCCTATTTCATCCAGTCCGTAGCAAACAAAGGTCTGTATCTGGTCATAGCCGTCCTTAAGATAGCTGGTGGTATAACTGGTGGTGCTGGAATATCCGATCTGGCCGATCTGGACCTTGATATCTTCCGGCAGCTCGATTATGCCCATGGCCGGGTCGTCAGGGTCGGTTTCGACTTCGGTATAAGCAGCTTCCTGCTCAGGCTCCTGAGATGGCTCAGCCTCAGTCTCAGGTTCGTCCTGGAGCTGGACTTCCGGAGTTTCTGACGGCTCAACGGATGCGTCTCCCCGACTGACAACGCCATCGACCACAGAAGACCCCAGCTCCTGACCGGTCATTTTGTTGACCTCCTTGTCGATGGTCAGGCCGCTGAACATATAAACGCAAAGGGCCACCACAGCCAAAGCCAGCACCCCGGCTATGCAGGCGATAATAATTCTTTTTTTCTTCTTGGGACCCCGGTCTTCTGTCTGAGGTTCGGCTTCCTGTTCCAGACTTTCTTCCGGTTCCTTATTCTCTTCCTGTTCAGGCTCGGTTTCCGGTTCCGGCACGTCTGCCGATTTGCTGTCAGGCTCAGGTTCGGGCTGCGGCTCGGCCACCGGCTGCGGCTCAACTACCGGCTCCGGCTGCGGCTCGGCCACCGGCTCAGGATGGGCTGATTTGGTTTCGTCGGCATGAAACTCTCTTAATATTTCGTCTACAAGCTTTTCTCTGTCATTGCTCATATGGTCACCATACCAATGGATGCATTGGTCTCCTTTCCGGGTTATTGGCATTAAACATACATTTAACCTGTTGATTATACACCAAAGTCACTGGTTTGGGAAGACAGAAATTTCAACGACGACCCGAGTATCCCCTGATTTGGTCGTCGGTTAGCTAAACATCTCTTAATTGCTCAATAATGCTGCGTTTTCCAGCGCTGTCGTACATCACAGTCGGGATCCCCCACCCAAGGAGCGCAAAAACGGGTATGGTGACCACAGCAGGAATGATGGTAAAGCTCCCGCTGAAAAACCAGAACATATCCTCCATAAGCCGGCTCACCAGCGGATTTAACACGGCAGAAACAGCCACCGCCATCAGCCCGGAGCCAAGAGCATAAAACTGCCCCTCATATACCAGCATGGATCTGAGCTGTCTGTTTGTCATCCCGACCGCCTGCAAAACCGCAAGCTCTCTTTTCCGGGACAGGATGCCGGTCATGACAGCATTAAAAAAGTTCAAAACGCCCACTATCCCAATGATAGCGCAAAGCAGGCCGCCCAACAGCAGGAACATCTTTTGAAAATCCTCAAACTCAGCTCTGACAGTCGCCTTGCTTTCATACATCAGTCCGGACCTGTCATCGGCTGTCAACTGGTCAAGGTAGCGTTCCGCAGTCTCCTCAGCAGCAGTGTCCGGCGTGTCGAACAGGTAAAACACGGGTACAGGGTCCTCCCGGCTGTCCTCAGCAAGGCTGTCAGCAGTCAGGACAAAGCTGTATCCCGGGCTGCTGTAACGGTAGCTCATGGAGTATGGCACTGTCACATAAGCGCAGACAGTGTACTCCACATCGTGGCTCTGGACAATGCAATGTTCAAGAAACTCCTGAGGAGTATTTTCGTCGCTTATTTCTCCCGTTCGGCTATCAATATAGCAGTCGTCATCTACATAGGTAATGATTTGGGAAGACCCGATGTCCGGGTAATGATCCTGTCCGGATACATTGCCATAATCATCTGTATACACAACCACGGCAATGGCGTTGCCATCCTCCCGGAACAGGGGTCCCAGGTCGCCCTCCACAACGGTCAGTTTTTCAAACAATCCTTCGTCCAGCCCTTCGATCTGAGCGTCAGCACTTACCAGTTCTCCCGATTGGGAAGGCGTTTCCGTCCCCTCTGTATCCGAAAGCCCATATCTGGCAATTTCCGCCCTCCAGGCTTCTTCGGTCATCCATCCTTTCGCACCCAGCACCTGATAACCGCACCCCGAAAGAGACTCCGTCGTGTTCGCTTTGATTTGCTCGATTTGCTGCTGAGAAATATAGTTGGCCGAGCTTCTATAGCGGAAGTAGTCCGCAGTACTTACTATAAAGTCTCCGCAGGTATTCTGTTCCAGATATTTTTCCATGTCGAATCCGTTAGTAAAGGTGACCAGTATATTAAACAGCACCACAGAAAGAGCCAGCGAAATGACCACCAGAACGGTCTTGCCTGTATTTCGTCCCAGATTTGCCAGCGCCATTTGATATACCTTTGCGCCCCGGGTCTGTCGGCGTTTCTTTCTGCTCCGGTTTTCCTCTGTATACCTGGTAGCCTCCACCGGTGAGACCCCTGCGGCGATCCTGCCCGGACGGAAACAGGAGAGCAGAACGGTAACCAGCGCAAACAGGGCTGACCCGAAGAAGATCAGCGGAGATGTGCTGATGTCGGCAACCTCCACACCCAGGGTCGTCCGTGCTAATATCACGGGTGTCAGCACTGCACCCACGCCATACCCCGTCAGCAGCCCCAGGGGGATCCCCACTGCGCACAAAAGCAGCGCCTGCTGACGGATGATCCGCCGAAGCTGACGCGGCGTAACTCCAATGGTTTTCAACAGTCCGTAAAACTGTATGTCTCCGGTAACGGAGATATGAAAGATGTTATAAATTATCAGATACCCGGTGAGGCTCACCAGTATCAGAAACGCCGCAGCAGCAACGACAGCGGTAGCATCCAGAGCTTCCATCATCTGGGCAGAGGTGTATCCCCAATTGACACCAATGCGCACAAGCTCTCCGTCACCTGTTTCGTCCCAGCAGTAGCCCAGATCCATATCCACCTGTTCCATCTGGCCGCGAATATCCATTCCGGATACCATCATCACATTCAGATCGATGCGGAACCGCTCCATCCCTCTGGACACAGCTTCCGCTTCGACCTGTTTTGCATATTCCTCGCTGACATTGATATAGTGGACCGGACACAGATCGTCATATGCCCACCATCCTACCAAAGTAAAGGTGTCGGTTTTTTCATAAGGGTTTTGGGACAGGGCGCCAGCTGTACAGGTCAGTTCGATCTCAGCCCCCAATTCCGGCTCGACCCCCAGCAGCTTTAAGGCCAGGTCATCCATGGCGATTTCTTTTCCCGTCTGAGGATTACGCCCTGTGGACGGTTCGGCAAAGCTCCACCGGGTGCAGTTTTCATCCATAAAGCTCACTTCGGCAGAAGTTTTGGCAAAATCCCCGCCGTCCATATATCCTATGCTTATGCGTTTGCCCACAGCCTTTACGCTTGAGTGTGCCGCAATTTCCAGCGCCTGCTCTTCTGTCACATCCTTAAAGGTGCCGTGGCAATATCCACCGATCTGCCGGAATGTGTACATCTCGTAGCTGGAATTTATGGACATGGCAACGGTAAACAGTGAGGTGAACAGCAGAGTTGTCAGCGCAATGGCGATGATGGCAATTACATTGCGTCTGCGGGACATACGCAAAGAACGGCGGCTCAGTTTTCTGATACATTTCTGATTTTTGACATTCATCCCTGCCGCCTCCCGTCAGGTCGCCGAGACTATCCGGCCATCTTCCAGACGGATGATCCGGTCAGCCAGCTGGGCGATCTCTTCGTTGTGGGTTATCATCACTATCGTCTGAGCGAATCTCTGGCTGGAAGTTTTTAAAAGTCCAAGTACATCCTGACCGGTCCCGGAGTCCAGGTTGCCCGTAGGCTCGTCTGCCAGAATAATGGCAGGGGTCGTCGCCAGCGCCCGTCCAATAGCCACTCTTTGCTGCTGCCCGCCGGACAGCTGGCCCGGCAGCGCGTTTATGCGCTGCGTCAATCCAAGAGTGCCGACTATCCGGTCCACAAGTTCCTTATTCGCTTTTCTCCCGTCCAGCTCCACCGGCAGAACGATGTTTTCGTACACGTTCAGTGTTGGTACGAGATTGTAAGCCTGAAAAACAAAGCCTATCTTCCTGCGTCTGAAAATCGTCAGGGCCTCGTCCTTAAGGGAAAAAATATCCTGCCCGTCAACCGTTACGCTGCCAGAGGTCGGCCTGTCCAGCCCGCCCAGCATATGCAAAAGAGTGGATTTGCCCGAACCGGACGTCCCCACAATAGCCACGAATTCTCCCTTATGGACCTTCAAGCTCACGGAATCCAGGGCTTTAACGGCGTTTTCTCCCGAGCCATACACCTTTTTCAAATTTTCGGCCCGCAATATTTCCATTTGATTACCTCCGTCAAAAAAATCTGTATATACGCAAAGGACTGTTCCGCGCATATACAGATCATCTCACAGGATACTTTCCACATTCTTTCGGCAGTGGTCTGAATTATAACACTTTTGAAAGGATCTGGTGACCGCTGGACACATCACAGGTCCCATCGGCAACGCGTCCCCTTCATTTAGGCAAAAATACCGAAAAGGTGCTGCCCTTTCCCGGGGCAGAGGTGAGTCTGATATAGCCGCCCTGCCCGGATATTATCTGCCGGGCCAGATACAATCCTACGCCTGCTCCGTCCTTTTCGGCAGCATTCTCTCCCCGATAAAAGCGGGCAAACACCCTTGGCTGCTCGCTTTCTTCAATACCCTCTCCGCTGTCGGATATATCAATTCTGACAAACATTTCGTGGTCCCGGGTCCGGATATCAACAGTCCCCTGCTCTGTATATTTGATCCCGTTGTCAACAATATTCCCCAGCGCTTCGGCCGTCCATTTGGGGTCAAAGCTTGCGGCGGCTTCTGTCTCGTCCAAGCAAAGCCGTATACCTTTTTCTTCTGCCCGAGCAGAATACTGCCGGACAACGGCCTGCAAAACCGGCTGTACCGCTCCTTTTTTTGGCGTAAGGGATATCATTCCGTTTTCCAGCCGGGACATTTTTACCAGCGAATCAATAAGGAAGCTCAGTTTTGCAGACTGCTGATAAAGCGCCTGGGCATTGAGCCTTGCTGCCGGTGGAAGCTGCTGCTCCGTAAGCAGCTCGCTATATAGCAGCAGATTAGCCACGGGAGTTTTGGTCTGATGAGAAATGTCCGAAATCAGGGCCTTTATCTGTTCCTTTTCCTCCGCCGCCTTCCGGGCCGTTTCTCCGGATGCTGTAAGGTAGCGGGCGAATCTGGCTTCCAGTGCCGTCAGTCGGCTTTCGTCAAAACCGCTTTCAGTGAAATCGCCGTCAATGGCGCGGTCCAGCATATGCTCGATGGTTTCTATGGTCCTTCTGCTTTTCCGCCGATAGTATATGATCGCCGCCCCGGCAACCAAAATGCCCAGTATCCCCGCGATCCAGCCCATATTATTCATCCTTCTTCACCCAGCTATAGCCCAGGCCATAGACCGTTTTGATCTCATCCCACGCTTCCAGCTTATCTCTGAGACGTTTGACCGTGACCGACAGGGCGTTTTCGTCAACATATTCCCCTCCATCGGTCCATATCCGGTCCATAAGCGTCCCCCGCTCCACAACTCTGCCGCGGTTTTCCACCAGCAGACGCAGCAGCTTCTGTTCAGTTTTGCTGAGTTCCGCTCTGGCATCCCCGTTGAAGAATTCCATGGCTTTGAAATCAAATCTGAATCTGCCCAAAACCACCTCTCCGCTTTTGTCCTGAGTCCTGCGCAGCTGGGTATTTACTCTGGCCCGTAAAACCGGCAGAGAAAAGGGCTTGGTTATATAATCGTCGGCTCCCAGTTCCAGCCCACCCACAATATCCATGTCGGTATCGTTGGCTGTGAGCATAATGACCGAGGTTTCGGGAAATGTCGACTTCAGCTCGGTAAGCAGTTCAAGGCCACTGCCGTCCGGCAGGTTAATATCCAGCACCACCAGCTTCGGTCCTCCGCAAAGCAGCTGCTCTCTGGCAGATCTCAGGTCCCGGCAGGATACAAGCTGCCGGTTTTCTCCGCTCAGCGCCATACACAGTCCCCTGTTCAGGCTGATGTCGTCTTCAACTATCAATATCTGTTCCATAACTGCCTCCCTGGTTGCTATGGTTTGATTATACCACCCGTCTTCCCTTTTACCAACCTTTAAATTATCGTGTCAGACCCATATCTCCGCCATAACAGGCTCGACTGTCAGTCCGCAAAGCAGGCAGGATATCAACCCCAGCACCACAACGCACTCAATGGCATATCGACCGGTTCATTTTTTCTCCTTTTCCCCGTCTTTGGGCGGCTTTTTGATACACAGGCCAATAGCCATACCTGCCATAAGGCCATAAATCAGATTTTCGCTGCCCAGCGCGGCTCCAAAGCAAAGGCCGATGGCCATACCCTCAGACATATAGTTATCCCGTTTATTCCCGTCGTCCTGTTCGCCACTTCTGCGGCTGGACGCAAGCAGCGCGATCACAACGCCGATGCATATCCACGGCGCTGCCGACTTAACAAATTCTATCATTACAATCCCTCCCGGGTAACCGGCTATCAAATCATAGCACGGATATTCTTTCAGTAACCGATGATTTGGCTAATAGTTACCTTTCGTGTCTGTCAAAAATCGGAAGCAGCGATACGGCCGCCCCCGATTTTCAGGCCGCCCGTCTTTAGTCGGCCGGTCGATTTGGAATAATTACAGCTGCGATAATATAAGCCAGCACTCCGCTGCCGGCCAGGACGCAAAGAGCAGCCCAGGCCAGTCTGACCAGAGTGGGGTCAACTCCGAAATACTCGGCCACTCCGCCGCACACTCCGCAGAGCATAATGTTTTCATTGGATTTATAAAGTCTTTTTTCCATAATACTTCCTCCTGTCAGCAATTACACATTTTTGAATTTAACATGGTCAATAAGTAATAGGCGTTCTGAAAAGGGCGCTTAACACGCAGTCTGCCGCAAACAGCAGCGCCAGCATCAGGCATCCGGCAGTAACGACCGGCGAACTCATCCCGGAGATCATCCGTCGCCCAGCAGGCTCGACGAAATAATGGAACACCAGTCCCATGATGCCGAAGCTTGCTACGCTGCGCAGGCAGATTATCCCGTCGATGTTCAAAAACAGGCCCCGGTAATCCCAAAGCCGCATACCCAGCAGATGGATGCCCGCATATCCAATTATATATTCAACAGCGCCGGACACCGCAACACAAAGCGCGAAAAGCAGCAACGGCCGTTTTCTGGCAGGCTTCATAGCATATATTCCCAGCGCTCCAATGCCATAGATCGGCAGCCACGGACCATAAAGGATACCCCGGTTTCTGAGCATACCTTCTGTTACCCAATAGAATATTTCCTCATATATCCAGCCAATAAGGCAGCCGCTCAAAAATATCAGGAACAGATAGCTCAGCGTCATCATCCGTTTTTCCCCGGCTGTTCGTTCCATTGTTCCATCTCCTTCCAAAGCGTTCTCTGTATCTTATGCTTTGATTTTACCACCGGGTTTCTCTGGCCGATAGGCCAATTCTTTAGCCCTTTGTGTCAGTTTTTCAGCACAAACGGCAGCAGAAAACCTCGCAGTATTCGCCGCTTAAGCGGCAAGCTCTGCGAGGTTCGGTCTGACCGGTCCAAATCGTCAATTGTTTAGTTTTCAGTCAGGAAATCCCGGCGATATTGGGAAGGAGTGACTCCTTCTGATTTTTTAAACGCCTTGGTAAAGACCCGGTAATCTCCATAGCCGGACATTTCTGATATCTCCGCGATGGAAAGTCCGGTGGTAAGCAGCAGCTTCTTTGCCTTTTCCATGCGGATATTAGTAAGATAGGCCAGAAAGTTAACGCCTATTTCGCTTTTGAAAAGCTGGCTGATATACTGAGGGTTAAGATGGAACTGCTGCGCCAGTACAGTCAGGCTGATCTCTTCGGCCAAATGCTCCTGCAAATACCGGGTAAGACCGTGGATAGTCCTCTGTTCGGCAGGCTCTTCCTGACTGGCACTCCGGTTTTGAAACAGGGCGATCTTCAAGCTGTCGATGCAGGCCCCAAACTCATCGTAATTGACGGGTTTAAGAATATAATCCGTTATCTGGAGCCTGAGTGCTTCGCGGCAATAGGAAAAATCATCATATCCCGAAACGATAACAAACGCCATGTCCGGATGCTTCATTCTGGCCATCTGGATGACCTTAAGACCGTTCATTATGGGAATATTAATATCCATTATGGCTATATCCGGGTCAAGGCTGTCGATTTTTGCCAGAGCCTCCATACCGTCGGCAGCCTCTCCCACCACCTGGCAGTCGTGAGTCTCCCAGTCAAACAGGCGTTTAAAACCCTCTCTTATCATTATTTCGTCGTCAACCAAAAGCACTCTCAGCTTTTTCATCTCGGTTCCTCCTCCAGCGGCAGCAGAATATGGGCAGTAACGCCGTCGGTCCCGTTCTCGGTATATGACAGGCCAAAGCTTCTGCCGCAAAAGAGCTTTATCCTCTTTTGCACGTTCAGTATCCCGATGCTGTTGCCTGTAAGTCTGGGTTCCTGGCTGGCATAGGTCAGCAGCATCCGGTCGATATCCGCCTTTTTCCCCGGTTCAAAGCCACTGCCGGTATCGCTTACGCATATCTCCAAATTGCCCTGATCCGTTTTTTTCGCAGATATGGTCACTGTTCCCCGATATCCCCTGTTTTTCAGTCCGTGAAGCAGGCTGTTTTCAACAATAGGCTGCAAAATAAAGTTTGGTACCTGAGCGCCGCCCAGATCCGGGTCAATGTCATAATTGCAGCCAAGCTCCGGATAGCGGTAGCACATCAGTTCCATATATGCCTCCAGCAGTTCAATTTCGTCGTCCAGGGTCACCATAGATCGGTCGACCTTAACGCTCAGGCGGAAAAAATCCACCAGCCGCATAAGCAGATCGGCAACCTTTTTGTCGTCGTTGAGCTGGGCCTGGATCCGGATGGCATCCAGCGTATTGTAAAGAAAATGAGGATTCACCTGGCTTTTCAGATAAAGCATGGACATTTTCTGCTCAACCAGTTCAGAGCGAAGGGCATCAGGATTTTCAAGTGTGAGATAAAACGACAGGGTCATAAGCGTCAGCCCCATGCCGCTGATAAGCCACGTTGGATTAATAGCCTGCAAAACGCTGACTACTATTTCAACAGCAAGGGCAAAGCTGATGGCGTACCTGCGTTTGCTGTCGATATTCTGCCAGTTTTCGATCAGCAGCACGGAACACAGCAAAAGGTAAAAGGCCACAGCCACATAGCTGACCAGGGCATACGCCCCCGAAGAATAGTTGCTGGCATCGGTTTGGGTATATTCAATTGGCAGCAACAGGCTCCCCAGCACCCCAAGGCCCAGAAAGGCCACTGCCGCCCGATCCATCCAGCCGTGGTTTTTCCCTTCCTCAGCCACAAGGGTCGAAATATACCGATAAAACAGGTATATGGTCAGCGCCATGGTCCCCACAAACAGCCGATGAAGGATATCGTTCAGCAGTCCGGGTACCAGTTCAAGGCGGTTAACTGTATACAGTGTTGCGCCGTCCAGGGTCATATGGACCAGCATGACCACCAGCAGCAGCGAAAAGGTTTTGTGAAGCTGTGATTTTTCCTTATCCGAGAAGAAGTAAATATAGGCCACAAGAGCCAGTATCAAAAACAGAGCGATCTCCATTCTGAGCATAGCCTTATCCTCCCTTTCTCCCCTATTGTAAGCCCCCGACACCGGGGACGATAGGCAAATAACACATGAAAATGTGTCAGTTTTGCAGGCAGGGTGTCCGTCAGGTTGATAATAGCACATATTCCCAGCTGATGCAAACCGCTCCGCAGTATCAGTCTAAACAGCAACAACTATTCCGTCCTCAGGGTTGAATTCACCCCTCATTATCAATTATAATCAAATCAATATAACAAGGAGGAGATCAGATGAATATTCTTGAACGCTTCAAATCCCCGGATGTGGATAGCCGTGGTATGTTCCGGTGTTGGTTCCCCGACGCAGGAGCAGATCTTGACCGGATCGAAAACCACGTAATGTCAGTTTATAACGCCGGCTTTGGCGGCATGGAGATCGCCATGGTCCCCCAGTTTACAGAATTTGACCAGAAGGAGTATGGATGGGGTACTCCCCGATGGAAGGAAATGCTGCGGCGCATCCTGAAAACAGCGCTTTCCTGCCCCACTCCTCTGAAAATCGACCTGACCATAACCGCCCACTGGCCCCCCGCCCTGAATACCATCGACCCCAACCATCCCGCCGCCCAGAAAGAGCTGCGCTACACAGTGACCAAAATGACTCAGGGCGGCTCTGTTGAACTGCCGATGCCACCTGCCAGAATATGCGACGATGATGCCGGTGACGCTGCTCACTTCATCTTTGTTGACGAATTTTTATGCGCCGTCAAGGGAACCATTGTGGGTCGAAAGGGTCAAAAATATATCCTGGGTCACGACACCCTTGAAGACATATCCCAATACGTGACCGTACTGGAGAAGACCTCTCCCGCCGGCATTGCCGACGACGAAACTCAATTTGGCGACAAGCCCCGGCTGAACGACCTTCAACACTATTATTCCATCGACCTGGATGCAGCCGGAATATCTCCCGCTTCCGACGGCAGCTGGGAGATCGGCGACACCCTTGTTTTTGCCTATTTCACCCGTGGGACCGGCCAGACTCTATCAGGCCGGACAATGGAAATGTTCCATCTGCATCTTCCCATGGCGGACAAGATGTATGCGACCGACTATTACTGCACCGAAGGTACCGACGCCATAATTGATTTTTGGGAACGTAACATACTGGATGATGACGAGATCCGCTCTCTGCTCGGGCAGATCGACGGCGCAATATTCGAAGATTCCATCGAGCTTTCCTGCGCCACCATTCCCTGGACCAACCGCTTTGCCGAAAACTTCAAATCTCTTCGCGGATATGACATCCTTCCCTTCCTGCCAATACTGCAAAGCCTGAAGGGCAGTCCATGGCAATTCTTGACCGACAGGCGGGTTGAAAAGCTGCTGGTAGACGATTATTATTCCACTCTGAACGACCTTTACCTTCGGGATCACGTTAAGCGCCTTACCGACTGGACCCATACCTTTGGCTATAAGTATCGGGCTCAGTCCTATGGCGGCGATGTCAATACCGCTGCCGCCTCCTGCGTTTTGGACATAGCCGAGGGCGAAAGCCTGGGTTTTGGCGAAATGCGGGAATATTTCCGCAACCTGTCTGGCGGTGTCCACATGACCGGCAGAAAGTTTCTTTCCGACGAGGTCCTTGCCGATTTAATGTCCGGGTACTGCCTTGATTGGAAAAGTGCTGTTGGAACGCTCAACTCCAATTGGAGTGCAGGCGTTAACCGTATGGTCATTCACGGCATGAGCTATGAAACAGAGATCTCCGGCAAATACAACCAATGGCCCGGCTGGCACGCATTTATGAACGCATTTGCCGACCCCTGGGGCGACCGTCAGCCATACTGGCCTCACATCAGGCAGCTGTCTGACTACATTGCCAGGACTCAGGCCGTGCTTCAAGGCGGCGTTCCCAGAATAGACATTGCCGTCTTCAAGGCGCAGCGCGCCTATGGATGGGGCTATACCCAGCTGCTGGATCATGGTTACAGCTATGACGTAATATCCTCTCCCCACCTGTTTTTGGACGAAGCCGTGGTCGAAAAACATCTGTTGTGTCCCTCCGGCCCCAGCTACAGGGCAATTCTGGTAGTAGACCAGCAAATGATCCCGCTCCGGTCTGCCCAAAGGCTGCTGGAGCTGGCCCAGGACGGCCTGACGGTACTGTTCGTGGGGTGTGTACCCGCCATAGCCACCGGAGCTTTTAGTGACAACAGCGATATTTCATCCATCCTCGACCAGGCAATGCGTCTTGACCATGTAGACCTGATGCCTGACATGGAGCAGGCGATTCGTTGGCTGAGAGCGCGCAATATATTACCCAGAGCACTCTATAACTGCCCTCAGCTGGAAACCACCTGCCGCCAGGACGACTCAGGCACATACTACTATTTTTACAACGGCGGCAACGCTGTTGAGACAAATGTCGCCCTGTTCGGTCCCGGTGTCCCGGCTCTCATAGATCCATGGACCGGCAATATCACCCCGGTAGAACACTATAAGCTGCCCGACGGAGTTACCGTCGATATCAGTCTTGCCCACAGAGGCAGCGTTATTATTGCTCTGCTTCCGGAGCTGCCCGCCCCGGTCACCCGCTCCATGGGCAGCCAGATCATCCCCGACCTGCTGGACACCACCATAATCTCCTGGGGGCCTGATCCGTCGGCTGATATACCCACACAGTCAAAGAAAACCGTTTTGGAGCTTGGACTTCAAAGGCCCTGTCCATGGGACGAGCTTACGGTTTCAGCCCAGCAGCTGGAAATGCTGGGAGTCGACTCTATGGCCCATGTATCCGGCCAGGGAATATACAAAGCTCAATTCACTCTGCCGGACTGTGACGGCGCTGTCCTTACCGTAGAGACTGGCCGCTGTATGGTGGTATCCGGAAAGCTTAACGGCAGGGATATCCCTGCGCTGGATCAGCGAAGCGGGACCGTTGACCTTGGCAAACTGGCAACGTCCGGGATAAACACGCTGGAGCTTGAGATCGCAACGACCCTTATAAACCGTCTTCGCATTGAACATCCCCTGTTTGATGGAACAGGCGGCTTGCCCGGCCCCGGCGCTCCCGAGGGAGCCGATGCCGGAGCCACCGCTCCCGAATTGTTGGAAATCGAAAACGACTATGAGCTGCCCGGAGCGCCGATGGATATGCCAAAGCCCGGCTCCGGAGAGCATCATTATGGCATTTTCAGCGTTGTTATTACCCCATATACGACCATATAGCCTTTGTACACAAGCAAAAGGGAGGAAGCCTGATCGGTGCTTCCTCCCTTATTCATCTCTGGTTGCCGATGGTCAAATCAGGGGCCATTCAGCTTATTCAGCCAGCCAGCAGCCGACTTCTCTGAGAATCGCCATATTTTCTTCGGTCTTGCCGCCGCCATCAAGGGGATGACATCCGGGAACGGTGACCAGCTTATAATCGGTGACCCCAGCGCCCTTGAACTGAACGGCCATAGTCTCGGCCCGGTTCAGGTCATGCTCTGCACGCATGGAGTTGGAGGTGGTGATAATGAGCATTTTCTTTCTGGGCTGCTGATCGGGAGTTACTCCGATAAGCTCGGGGCTGTAAACTATGGCGGTTTTCATTTCCATGCTGAATACGGCAGGCGCTGTGGAAGCTGCCTGGACCTTTCCGTCCATAGGTGTTCTGTGGCCGGGAGCGCCATCCTTGGGGGGAGGGCCGGAGGGCTTCTGACGATTTCTGGCAGGTTTGGTCAGGCTGTAGCAGCGGTCGAACAGGGTCTTTGCCTGACCGGCCAGCTGGGTCATGTAGATAGGTGCGCAGAAAATGATGGCATCCGCAGCGTGAAATTTCTTCAAAAGCTCGGTAACATCGTCACGCTGGACGCATCCGTCGGCATCTTCCTTTTTGCACAGGCAGCAGCCGGTGCAATAGTTCATTTTCAGGTCCCTCAGATATACGATCTCCACCTCCGCGCCCTTGGAGCGGGCGCCTTCAGCGGCGGCCATAACAGCGCTGTCGCCGTTGCCGTTTTTTCTGGGGCTGGTTGATACTGCAATGATCTTCATATTGTTTCCTTCTCCTTGATTTTTTGAACAGTATTCATTTTACCATAAACAGATTTAATTTCAAGTCAAAATATTGCAAATTGCGACCATGGGAAGCTATGGGGCGGGTTTGAAGAAAATTCCATTATCTCGCCGGTTTTTGGATGGGTAAAGCGCAGTCTGGCAGACCACAGAGCAATGTCGTCGCATCCGTCGTCAATGCCATATTTTTTATCCCCTGCCAGGGGCAGCCCCCGGGAGGAAAACTGCACTCTTATCTGATGGGTGCGGCCTGTTATCAGCCCCACCTCTACCAGACTGTATCCGCCGTCGGTTTCCAAAACCCGATAATTCAAAACAGCCTCTCTGGTGTCCTTCCCCGGCAGTCCGGCCACATATGTCATCCGTTTTTCCCGGTCCCGGGCCAGCAGATCGGTAAATGTTCCCTCAGTACTCTCCGGGCAGCCATGGACAACCGCCAGATATCCCTTATCAAAGCTGCCATCAGCTATCTGCGCCGAAAGCTCCCGGGCCGCTCTGGCAGTTCTGGCCAGCACCATAACTCCTCCCACCACCCGGTCAAGGCGGTGGACCGTGCGAAAATTGTCCCTTAGCAGCTGGGCGCGCAAAAGCTCCGGCAGTCCGCCGGGTTCATCGGTGGACAGTATCCGGGGCGGTTTGACGCAAACCACGATTTTTTCGTCCTGATATAAAATGTCTATCATAGAGTCATACCCGCCACATATCCACTGGCCCATGCCCATTGGAGATTAAATCCACCGCAATCTCCGTCAACGTCCAAAACCTCACCGGCTGCATAAATGCCCGGCACCAGCAGGCTTTCCAGCGTGTCGGGGTCAAATTGATCTGTCCTGGCGCCTCCCGCTGTTACCTGGGCGCTGTCAAAGCTCAGGGTATCGATGACCGGCAGGGAAAAGTCTTTGACTGCGGCCCCTATGGCGGCAATATCCCCCGGCGAAAGCTGTGCGACCGGGCGGTTCAGGTCAAATCCGGCATATCGAAGCACCATTCGACCCAGCCGGTTGTGAAGCATACCTGTCAGCAGATTCTCGACAGTCAGTTCCGGCATGGTCCTGATGCGTTCCTCTATCATGGCGGACACATCCTGAACATCAAGGTTCCGCAGCAGGTCAAAATGGATAGAAAGCCCGCCTTTATTCACCGATGCTGCACGGGAGATCTCAAAAACCGCCGGGCCACTGGCTCCATATTCGGTAAACTGGACCTCTCCGGCGCTTTCGGCCAGCAACGAATCCCCCCGATACAGTCTGACATAAGCATCAGCCCTGACCCCCTTGAGGGATCTGACAAAAGTGTCGTCGGTCTTTAGCTGGACCAGGGACGGATAGAGCTTTGTTATGCCGTGGCCAAGGCTTTTCAAAAGCTCATATCCCAGCTTGACTCCCCCCAGCTTTGTTCCGGCCATGCCGCCGCAGCAGATAATGACCTTATGGGCCTCATACCGACCGATGTCGGATACGACCTCAAATCCACTGTCTACCGGATATATTGCCGTGACCTGGCAGCCGGTAACAACCTTCACCCCGGCCGCATCCATTGCAAAGCGCATAACATCCACCACGCTGCCCGCCTGGTCGGACAGCGGGTATACTCTGCCGCTGTCTTCTGTCGTGGTTATCAGCCCCATGGACGAAAACAGCTCAAGAGTTTTGCTCTGATCAAATTTGGAAAGCACGCTCTGGACGAGGGCAGGCTGCTGACCATGATATCGGCTGATATCGATATTTGCGTTTGTCAGATTGCAGCGGCCGTTACCTGTTGCCAGCAGCTTACGGCCCACCCTGTTTTGCCGTTCAAGCAAAACGACCTGATTCCCCTGTTTTGCGGCAGAAAGGGCCGCCGCCATCCCGGATGCTCCTCCGCCAATAATAAGCACTGTCATATTGTTAACCTCTCCTGATGCGATCAAAGCATTTATTTAGATAAATTATATCTTGCTTTTTGGCCCGTTGTAAAGGATAATTATAGTATATTGAAATCAACACGTCAATTGGAGTGTAAGCCATGAGAAACTATCAGGAAGAATTTGACAAAAGAGTCGCGTTCATTAAAGCCAAGCTTGAGCAAAGCCATGCTCAGGGTATCATCTTTGGCAACAGCGGTGGGAAGGACAGCGCTCTGGTAGGCATTTTGTGCAAGGCCGCCTGCGACAATACCGTCGGGATCATCATGCCCTGCAACTCTGCCCGTAACTTTGGCATCGACAAAACCGACGGCGAGGAGCTGGCTGACCAGTTCGGTATCGAGACTCGCCTCATCGATCTGACCGCCCAGCGGGCTTTGGCGCTGGAAAATCTGGAAACCATAACTTCTCCCAACCAGACCTGTATGACCAATCTCGCTCCCCGTCTGCGTATGATGACCCTTTATGCCGTAGCCGCCAGTGAAAACCGTCTCGTTGCAGGCACCGGCAACCGCAGCGAATACTATATGGGATATTTCACCAAATGGGGCGACGGAGCCTATGACCTCAATCCCATCTCCGACCTGACCGCCACCGAGGTTTTTGAATTCCTCCGCTGGCTGAACGCTCCCGAGAGCATAATCACCAAAGCCCCCTCTGCCGGCCTTTTTGAAGGGCAGACCGACGAAGACGACATGGGTGTCACCTACGCCGCCATTGACAGATATATCCTCACCGGCCAGGCCACCGAGGAAGACAGGGCCATCATCGATCGATACCACTCACACAGCGAGCATAAGCGCAGCTTCAACGCCCGCTACGAAGGCTGATGCCCCTCAAATACTGTCGATAACTGGCGAACAATAATTGTTGACAAAGCGTTGGAAATGTGATAATATATGAATACGCTTCAGGGCGTTCATATCGCGGAGTGGAGCAGTCCGGTAGCTCGTCGGGCTCATAACCCGAAGGTCGTGTGGTTCAAATCCCGCCTCCGCAACCATGATGTGTGACCAAAATGGATACACATGCCTGAAACCCCTGAGAAATCAGGGGTTTCAACCGTTTTTACCGCGATTTTTTCAATGCGCGTTTTATAGATACACAAGACTGATTTCAACCGTTAGAAAGGATTTGAACCAAATCCTCTGCCATTTTTGCTCTCTTGAACGGCTTTTTCTATGGGTTTGATCAGTCGTTTTTCTTTCTCCTAAAGGATTTTTTCAAAAATATTTTCAAGTGGTTGGTATCACATTATGATACCAACCAAAATTTATCTTGGCCGGTATCCAATTTCGGATACCGGCCTTTTTAATTTTCGTCAGAAGGAAAAGAAATTTGACAGAGCGAAGAAATACTACAGGAAGCTCACCGGTGCGGACATTGTGGTGGCACGATAGCCCTGCTTATCGCTCCAGCAGTTCCTCGACAGTACAGCCCAGAACTTTTGCAAGGCTGTAAACAGAGCCTGCCCCGGCTTTGTTGATGTCCTTGTTCCGTTGCTCATACATCTGGATAGAACGCAGACTGACTCCAGAGCGTTCAGCCAGTTCCGCCTGTGTGCAGCCATAAGCCGTGCGAATGCGCTTCAGATTGGTATCAGGGAAATACTCCCTGATGCGCTGATCTGCGATGTCCACAAACTTGGTAATGTCTGCTTCATGGAGCGTCTCGTACATTTTCTGCAAATCGGCAAAGGACAGTACCTTGAAGATATCGCTGTACTTCCTGCTGGAGTGCCACTGATAATACGCGACAGCCCAACCGATCCAGTATTCACAGGAACGCGCAAAGCGGACTTTCTGCTCCGCGCATGGCATTTTGCCGGTGGCTTCTTCTATGATCTCCACTGCAAGTTCAATACCGCTTTTCCCGCTGAGATAGGCAGGCTCGCCGTTCTCTATCCGTCTGCTGACCGAACCGGCCACAAACATCTTCACAAAGCTCTCACCGGGGACACCGCAGATGTTGATCGCATAGTCGAATGCATCGCCTAACGCGGACTGCACATTATTTAGATAGATTTCGCGGTATGCGTGGATCATCGTTCTTGATGCCTCCCCTCATAATGTCCTGAATATACAGGCCATCGCTTTCTTCCTCCAACAGCTTGAAGTACAAACGGTTCGCCTCGTCATCTCTGGCTTTCCGAAGGACATAATACTGCTCCTTCTCCGCAATATCGAAGCCTTCGTACCGCAGCTTGGAAAAGGCAAACTTAGATTTGATAACAATCTGCTCACCCAGCTTTCCCAAGCGCATGGCGCGGGCAAGCTGCTCTACAGAAATACCGTTATTCAGAAAGGACTCCGCATAGTCAAAATAGGAGTCATCTGCACGGTAGCCAGTGATCAGATCATATGCGTTTACATTGATGCCAAAGTTGTCGATCAGATATCGCTTTGCCCGATTCGCTACCGGCGTCTTGATGGAAAACAGGCGGTGCTCGACCAATACGGCGATCCAGTTCAAGATCGTAAAGTCAGGACTGTTCAGATTCAGTACCTTCAGATATTCCGTGTCCAGCGTGTATCGATTGGAAAAACCGTTACGGAGAGAGGAAACAGCCCATTCCTTTGCAAGCTCAGGACTTTCCGTGCAGTAGAATCCCAACCCGAAATCGTTGTTTTCTCTGCCTTTTCCAAAAGTGGGCTCCTCCACGATTTGTTCAGAGCCGTGGTACAGTGTCAATAGTTTCTCCATCTTCTCCACCTCCCATACAATTCTGTTCAGATTATATCACCAAAGTGATACGGAGTCAACAATGCGTTTCACGCGACAGCAGCAGGATCTGTTCATCAAAATTTGTGTAATAGGTCAATTCTTCTGATTTCTCAAATATTTTGTTAGCTATTCAAAACTCTTGTCGGTATAATGTGCTTACCTAAAGTGGTTGGTATCATAATATGATACCAACCAAAATCAAGGAAGGAGGACACCACAATGCCTGAAGTAAGACTTATCACCCCTATCACGGGACAAGACGCAAAGAAA
>CAYLKH010000010.1:0-41557 GCA_964384255.1 uncultured Oscillospiraceae bacterium
CTGGCGGTATCTAACTGATCAACAATACTGTAAAGGGCTGTGGTTGGAGCCTTTCATGAACCGTCTTGCGGTAGGAGTGTGAAACCAATCCACAGCATCCCTTACAGTGTAGCACATGTCCTTGGAGAGGGACACTAATAACTACTACTCTATAATACAAGGAATATTAATATGAAGGAAATACTTAGAAAATCTCTCCCTCCCTATGGTATGCCGCTCAAAGATGAGATCGGCGAAAGGCCCGAAAAGGTTATGATGGGTATGCCCGGCATGGGTGGTCCCGGCGGCCCTGGTGGCCCCGGTGGTATGCCCGGTCCCGGCGGTCCTGGTGGCCCCGGTGGTATGCCCGGTCCCGGTGGCCCTGGTGGCCCCGGTGGTCCTGGTGGAGCTTCTGCTGATCCCACCGACGACCCCATGTTCCCCCGTTCGTTCAAGGCGATCCCCTCTTATGTTATCGAAGATAACAGGGTAACTGCCTTCCCCACCGTTCACGCTCTCGAGGGTGAGGTCGGCGCCAACGAAGCAAAGGGCATAAAGTTCACTACCGAAGAAAAATTTATCAACGGCATCATCGTTAAGGGCAACAGCAGATATACTATCTCTGATGCATACTTCAAGCTGGACGGTCAGGGCGTTAACGATTTTGACGGCATCGGTTCTGCCGTTATGGTCACCGATAACGCTGAGCTGACGGTCAAAGACAGCTATATCGAGACTAACGGCGTTATCCGCCCCTGCACCGCCTGCGCAGGAAAGTCGACCCTTATTGTTGACGGATGCCGGATTTATGGTAACAGCGGTCCGCTGCCCAACTATTATGACAAAGAAAACCCCATCAAAGGTCCCGGCATGATGGAACCGCCCGCAGGTCTTTTCCTGGGCGGTACCTGCCGCACCCATCTTTCTGTCGGCACCACCAAAACCTACTACAAAAACACCTACATCGAAGCCGAGGGCTGGGCTGCACTTTCTACCGACAACGGCCGTGATCTGTATCTTGAAGCCGATAATTGCGAAGTTGTTGTTCGTAATATAGGTTATGGCGTTTATGCCGATGGAGGCTGCAATGTTGTTCTGAACGACTGCCGATTTAAGGTCGCCACCCACGCTGGTATTCTTGCCGGAGACTTTACCGCCAAATTCACTGGCTGCGACATTATTTCTGACCGCTACGATTTTATGTGTCACGACCTTTCCGGCGGCGTATCCTCTGTGGCTCCGCTGGAAGTCAGGGGCAGCAGCTGCTTTGCTCAGGACGAATGCTTCCGCATAAAGAGCCACAATATTCACGTTGACATTGACAATTCCAGGCTCACTTCTCCAAATTACATCGTTCACGCCATTGTAAACGACGACTCTGACGCCGGTTCTCTGCCTGACGACGCTGTTCCCTATGGCAACAAGCTGTATATCACCGGTTCCGAACTGGACGGCGACATTGTTAACGACGATATTCGCACCATGGCCATAATACTTAAAGGCTCCACTGTTAAAGGCGCGATCGTCGGGGCTTATCTCCAGCTTGAAGGCTCCAGCTGGTATGCTTCAAAGGACTCTTCCATAGCTCTGGTAGGCTGCTCCTCCATCGATGGAATCGACGCTCCCTCAGGAGTTGTCATCAAAGCCATTGCTTCCGAAGGCACGACCCTTTACGGCAGCTATGACCTTCCCTCCGGTGGAAAGCTTATAGTTGAATGATCCAGCCAACAAACGAAAACCACCCCGCGACCGGTTTCGGTCACGGGGTGGTTCGTTTGTTTTAATCGTGATGATGTCCTTCTTCGCCATGGTTATGGTGGCAAACAACGCCGGTGGACTTAAGCTCGCCTTTGAGGTAAGCTTCAACAGCGGCGGCAGCGTCGCCCTGGGCGCCAACTATGACCTCGATATTTCGTGAATTGAATATATCAACTGCGGCGGCTCCCATACCTCCGGCGATTATTACATCGACTCCCATGTCTCCAAGAAAGTTTGGCAAAAATCCGGGCTTGTGGCCGGGATTGGGAACGACCTGAGTGTCGGTCACCTTATTGTTATCAGTCTCAAAGATGGTAAAGTTTTCACAATGTCCAAAATGTCCGGATACCTGAGTACCCATGCAGGCAACTGAAATTTTCATAGCGATTCTCCTTTAGCCGTTTAGTATATTCATGGTTTTGTTGTATATTTCAAACAGCGCGCTTCTTGCGGGGCAATCAATGTCCGCAATGCTTCTTCCGCTGTTTATAACGCAGGAAACTTTTTCGTCAAAGGGAACTGTTCCCAAAAACGGGATATGGGACCGGAAGCAAAAATCCCTTATCTCTTCGGTCCTCTCGAGAGAAATATCAGACTTATTAACGCATACCGCTGTTTTTACGTTTAAGGTGTCAGTGGTTTTAATAAGCCGTTTCAGATCGCTCAGGCCCGAAACAGTCGGCTCAGTAACTATCAGAGCCATATCTACCCCCGCTACCGAAGCTATTACCTGACAGCCTATGCCGGGCGAGCCGTCGATTATCTGAAGAGGGCAGTCGGCCGCCTGTTCTTTAAGCTGAGATTTGACTTCGGTAACCAGTTTTCCGGAATTTCCCCGTCCCATTTTCAGCTTTGCCGTTGAAAATATCCGCTGGTCACGATAAAGGGTGACCTCACCGGCCTCGTCTGCCCTCATGGTAACGGCTCCGGTTTTACAAACATGGGTACATACTCCGCAGCCCTCGCAGGCAAAATCTCTCACCGCCAGCTTACCGTCAGTGTCTGCTATGGCTCCAAACCGGCACGCATTCAGGCAGCTGCCGCAGCCAACGCAAAGGTCGCTGTCGATATGGGCCTTTTTTGAGCCGAAATATGCCCTGCTCTGACCGGGTACGTTCATAGAAGTGACCAGGTGGAGATTGGGTGCGTCAACGTCACAGTCGGCAAAAGCCAGCGCTTTTGAAAAATCGATAAAAGCAGCGGCGGTGGTTGTTTTTCCTGTCCCGCCCTTTCCGCTGAGTATCAACAGTCGTTTCACAGGCAAGCCTCCTCCGTTATGCGGCGCAGAATACTAAGGAACAAAAGACGCAGGCTCTCATCATGTCTGACAGCCACCTTTCCCGCAGAACACAAAGCAGCGGTGCTTGGAGAAAAGGGTATCCGGGCAAGGATATCCAGACCCTTTTCGGCGCAAAAATCGTCAAGGGGACCATAAACATCAGATTCCTTATTAATAACTATGCTGCATTTTTTGCCAAGGATGGTGACCAGTTCATAAACCATTTGCAGATTGTGAAGGCCAAAGGCAGTAGGCTCAGCCACCAGCACGCAGTGATCGGCATCCATAATGCTCTCCATAGCCGGGCATCCACTGCCGGGAGGACAGTCTATAATCGTCAACTGTTCTCTTTTATCTTTCAGTATCTGCCGGATCACTGCCACTCCGGAAGCTTCTCCCGGGTCAAGGATCCCCGTTATGACGGTAACGTTTTCGCTGACCCCTGTTTCAACAACACCCAGACGCTTTTTGCTTTCACCCATAGCGCCTTCCGGGCAAAGGAGCATACAGCCGCCGCAGCTGTGGCAAAGCTGGGGGAACAGCCTGGGTTTGCCCCTGATAAATAGCAAAGCATTAAACTGGCAAACCTGAGTACACCTTCGGCACCCAACGCATTTTTCCATATGGACCAAGGGGACAGAAGTAAACACTTCTTCTGTCACCACCGATTGAGGTTCGAAAAAAAGCCGTCCATTTGGTTCTTCAACATCACAGTCGATGTATACCGCCGCCGGTGCAACTGCTGCAAGATTCACCGCGACAAAGGTTTTTCCCGTTCCACCCTTTCCGCTGAGTATTGCAATCTTCATAGTATTCCAATATAACCTCCGTGGAAAGATGTCAGCAGGCTGAGTTCCCCATTGGCGAAGGCTGCAAGATCGTCGGCTGCAAGCTCATGTTGAGACTTATAGATGTGTACCTCTGCCTCTTTCATCACCTGAGCCGCGTTTTCACCGCAACGGGGAGTTATCAGAACATCGGTCTGGAGGTCAAGTATGCACTGAGCCGCCTTCATACCGGCTCCCCCCTGAGCTTCGGCCCCCGGGTTAGTCACATATCCGATGGTTTGAGTTTCTGAATCGAACCAGAGAAATTCCGGCGCGCGCCCGAAAGCGACGCAAACCTTCTTTCTGTCGTCGTCGACCGGTATGGCAATTATCATTTGGTTTCCTCCCTGATCTGGCAGGTGTGCTTCCGGCATCCGCCGCAGGCACAGTATTTTTCTTCGCCGCTGCAAAGCTGAAAGTCGCCGCCCTCGATTCGCAAAGGCAGGCCTCTGACCAATGCACCGGCCAGCTTTTTCCTGGCGCTGTTATAGATCTGTTGAGCGGTGGTTCGGGCGACCTTCATATATTCGCTGCACTGCTCCTGAGTAAAGCCTTCGTTATCTATTAGCCGGATAGCTTCGTATTCGTCGACCGTCATAATTATTTCGTCGCCGCTGTTGCCCCGGTTGGCCGGAACAAAATAATCCACCGGCGGCATACAGCACACTTTTCTGCATTTTCTTGGACGTGGCACAGGCATCGCTCCTTTAATAACCACTGAGCAAAGAAGGAATCGCAAGTTTTTGGCATATGTCAATTACTATTATAGCAAATAATTGGCATATGTCAATAACTATAAATGACATATGCCAATTATTTATTTTACGACCGATATCTGGTCTATACCATAATATTCAAGAGCTTCCACCGCCTGGGCAGTTATGCGTTCTCCTGAAACGACCACAGGTATGGCCGGCGGACACGAAACGGTAGGCATTGCGCATATCCTGCCCCGGGCATCAGCGGAAACGATAGTTTCCTGAGGGGCAAGCACAGCCTGGCGGATAGACATGACCTTTTCTCCTCTTATGGCAGGAAAGGTTATTTCGGCATAGTAACGGCTATCGTTAGGTCCAAGGGCATCCGTTATCTTTTTTATATCTGCACGAGAGGTTTCAGCTGTAGCCATCATAACAACGTGATCCCGGTCTGCATATTCGCACTCAACGCCGCCGCTTCGCAGCTTATCCGAAAGTATGTACCCCGTTATTCCCCAGGGCGCCCTGATCGTCAGCTTCAGTGGGTCAGAGTTCAAAATCTCCCAGCCGGAGTCACGAAGCTGCTGTTTAGCTCCGTCTATAAGACTGACAGTATCCAGAAGCCTTTCTCTGTAGGTTTCCGAAAGATATGCGTTGCACATATCAAGGGAAGCCAGTATCAGATATGACGGGCTTGTGGAGCCAAAAAGGCTCATGGCAGATTTGGCATTCAGGGTCAAAATCGTTTCATTAGAGATATGGAGATACGCTCCTCCGGTAAGCACAGGCAGAGTCTTGTGGGCAGAATCGCAGCATATATCCGCGCCCATATCCACAGGGTGGGACGGTTGGGGCAAAAAGTGGAGATATGCCCCGTGAGCGTTATCCACCGCCAACAGGGTGTTATATTTGTGGCACACCTCAGCCAGCGCCCTTATATCAAGCCTGCCCCCCAGATAATCAGGGCTTGTTACGTAAACCGCTGCGGGAGGGCTTTGCAGTCTGCTGAGGGCAGATTCAAGGGATGCTGCCGAAATATTGCAGCTGCACAGGGATTCGGTGTCTCTGTCTGGCCAGAGCCAGATAACATCCAGATCCAGTAATGCGGCAGCATAGACAAAGGCTTTATGTACGTTTCGGGCGGCCAGGACCGTTGTGCTTCCGCTGGCCATTGAAGCCAGACACAGCATTGCCCGAATACACTGGCTGGAGCCTTCTGTCGAATACACCGTTCGTTCAGATCCAAACAACTGCGACGCATTGGCTTCGCTCTGAGCGATTATGCCCTGCGCTTCATAAAGGGAATCGGCTCCCTTTATCTCGGTTATGTCCATAGGCTCGGGTCCCAGAAAGGGTATGCCCTTATGTCCCGGCATATGCAGTCTGGAAAGCCCCGAAGTCTGATATGCCTTAAGGAAATCAGCTATGGGAGTTTTCATGCCTGTTCTTTTTCCGCAGCCTGCGCCGCCTTTATCATAATGGCACATTCAATACGCTTGCGGAACAGCTGGCATCCCTGTTCATAAACGCCCTTGATCGAACCGGTAGCGTGGAAGGCATTGGCCGCGCACCCTCCGGAACAATAAAGTCTTGCCCAGCAATCGCGGCACTCTTCCCGGGCATAGGCGTTGCAGCTGCGAAACTCATTGCGAAGTTCGTCGTTGGTAACTCCGTTCCACACATCTCCCAGCTTATAGCCTTCCTCGCCCACAAACTGATGGCAGGGATAAAGATCGCCCCATGGAGTCACCGCCATATACTCCGTTCCGCTTCCGCATCCGGAAATACGTTTATAGATGCATGGGCCATTAGTCAGGTCAAGCATATAATGGTAGAAGGTGAATCCTCTGCCCTCTTTTTCCCGTTTGAGCATTTCCTTTGCCAGGATCTCGTAATGTTCTTTGACAGTTTCAAGATCCTGCTCCGTCAGGGCCGATGGGTCGTCGGGGGCGCAGACCACCGGTTCCATGCTCAGCTCGGTGAAGCCCAGGTCTGCCATGTGGAAAACATCGTTGGAAAAGTCTGGATTTGCGTGAGTAAATGTACCCCGCATATAGTATTCCTTATCTCCCCGGGCCTTGACAAGCTTTTGAAATTTGGGGACGATACGGTCATAGCTTCCGTTTCCGGCGTGATCCACCCGGGTCCGGTCGTTGATCTCCCTGCGTCCATCAAGGCTGAGGACAACATTGGTCATCTCACGGTTGGCAAATTCGATCACATCATCGTCAATAAGCATACCGTTAGTGGTCAGGGTAAATCTGAAATTTTTGCCTTTTTCTTTTTCAACGCTTCTGGCGTAGGCCACCAGCTGCTTGACAACGTCCCAGTTCATCAGAGGTTCTCCGCCAAAGAAATCGACCTCAAGATTGGTCCGTGAGCCGGAATTGTCCATAAGGAAATCCAGCGCCTGTTTGCCAACCTCAAAGCTCATCAGGGCTCTGTCGCCATGATATCTGCCCTGGCTGGCGAAGCAATAAGAGCAGTTAAGGTTGCAGGTATGGGCAACATGAAGGCACAGCGCCTTAACAACGTTTCCCGATCTTTCCTTGAAGGTTCCCGCCAGATCGGCAAAGGTATCCGGCGAAAACAGCTTTCCCTGCTTTTCAAGAGTCTCAACATCATTAATGCAAAGATAAATATCCTGTTCGGTAACGTCGGGCCGGTCAGAATATTTTTCCAGCAGCTGCGAAACTATCTGGTCCGCCGGGACTGTTTTGTACATTTCGATTATGTCGTAAGCCACCTCATCCACCACGTGAACCGATCCGGAGCAGGTGTCGAGAACTATATTGAAGCCATTTAGCTTATACTGATGAACCATAAGGGTATCCTCCTGTCAGCACAAAGAAAAGGTGCAACTGACGGCTGCACCTTTTCCGGTAATCATTTATCTTATTTGCTGGTGTTTTCGCACTGCTGGTTGGCAACGCCACAGCTGGTCTTGCAGGCAGACTGGCAGGAGGTCTGGCATTCGCCGCAGCCACCGTTCTTTGCGCTTTCGCACATATCTCTGGTTTCGAGGGTCTTGATTCTTTCCATCATACTTACTCCATTCGATTTGATTCATAATTGTCAGTCGGAGAAGACCGACCATTTTTCTACTTATAAGTTACCATATCCCAGCCACGAAGTCAAGAAAGCATTTGGTGACCGACAGTCAAATCATAAATTACGCCGGTCACAAAACACGTTGCTGATAATAATGTGCCAAAGAGCAGCATATAGTCTATGGAAGACGCTTTGGGAGTGGTATTATTGAATTCAAGCATAGAGCAGCGAGCAATGGATCTTGCCGCATACATAATTGAAACCAAATCAACAGTACGAGCTGCCGCAGCCCATTTTGGAATAAGCAAATCTACAGTTCACAAGGATATTTCTGACAGATTAAAATATATTAACAGGCCAATGTATTTACAGGTTAAGGAAATACTTGAGATCAACAAGGCCGAAAGACACCTGCGAGGCGGTATGGCAACCAGGAAAAAATATAAAGGAGAATAGTATCAACGCCGCAAAACCTGTGGATTTTGCGGCGTTGATACTATTATTACTTTCTTTCAAAGCTCATGCAGTCGGTACACTGCTTAACTTTGGGATCATCTTCGTGAGTGGCAACAAGTATCTTGTTCAAAGTGCAGTAGTTTTCCTTATCGCTGTGATAGGCACACTGGTGAACGGTACATTCAATGTTGTGGTTTTCGCCGCAGCGGCAGCTGTTGTCCATAATGGTTACCTCCATTTGATTAATGACGGCTTATTTTCGCCGGTCTTAGTTTAACCAAACGGACAAATGATATTCGTCTTTATGCTGTGTAAAGATTTTGTAAAGTTTCAATATGCTTATTGAATTCAGAATTATAATATGTTATATTAAATTTACTCATTAAACAATCAAGAGAAGGAGCATAACCATGAACAGTCAATCCCTGCAATATCTGATCGCAATGGTCATCTATATGTCCATTGTAATCGGCATAGGAGTCATTTTTGCAAAAAGAGCCAACAAAAGCTCAGATGACTATTTCCTCGGCGGCCGTTCCCTCGGCCCCTGGGTCACTGCCATGAGCGCCGAAGCCTCTGACATGAGCGGCTGGCTGCTGATGGGTCTTCCCGGCGTAGCCTACTGGTGCGGCCTTGCTGACGCCGCATGGACCGCTATCGGTCTTGCCCTTGGCACATACCTTAACTGGCTTATCGTATCCAGGCGTCTGCGCAGATACAGCATCCGGGCCAACAACGCCATCACCCTTCCCGACTTTTTCTCCAACAGATTCAGAGAAGACAAAAAGGTCATAATGACCTTCGCTGCCCTGTTTATCCTTATTTTCTTCACCGTTTATGCTGCCAGCTGCTTTGTTACCTGCGGCAAGCTGTTTTCGACCCTGTTTGGAACATCTTATGTTTCCATGATGATAGTTGGCGCAGTGTTTGTTCTCATATATACCATCCTTGGCGGTTTCCTTGCTGAAAGCGCATCCGACTTTATGCAGGCGATCGTTATGGTCATCGCTCTTGCGGTCATTATGATAATCTGCACCGCAAAGGCCGGTGGTATTGGCGCCGTTATTTCCAATTCTCAGTCCATCCCCGGTTTCCTCGATTTCTTCGGTCTTGCCACACCGACCCTTAATGAAGCCGGTGAGCAGATAGTTGAAGCCGGTAAGCCCCTGTTCGGCGAAGCCGCCGACTATGGCATACTCAGCGTGTTCTCGATGCTGGCATGGGGTCTTGGCTATTTCGGTATGCCCCAGGTGCTGCTTAGATTCATGGCCATCCGCAAGGAAAGCGAACTTAAAATGTCCAGACGTATAGCCATGATCTGGGTCGTTATCTCTCTTGCTGTGGCAGTATTTATCGGTCTTGTAGGCAGGACTCTCTTCCCCACCGCCCACCTCACCTCTACCAGTGCTGAAAACATTTTCATCACCCTGGCCACCAGCTCTCTTCCCGCGCTTCTTGCCGGATTTGTTATGGCCGGTATACTGGCAGCGACTATCAGTTCTTCCGATTCCTATCTGCTTATTGCCGCTTCTGCTTTTGCCAAAAACGTATATAAAGGCATCTTGAAAAAGGATGCCAGCGACAAGCAGGTTCTGAACGTTTCCCGTATCACTCTGCTGGCTGTTGCCATCATCGCCGCATTCATTGCCATGGACGAAAACAGCGTTATTTTCACCATCGTTTCCTTTGCCTGGGCAGGCTTTGGCGCAACCTTTGGCCCCCTGATTCTGTTCTCCCTGTTCTGGAAACGCACCAACAGAGCCGGCGCCATCGCCGGTATGATCGGTGGCGCCGGAATGGTATTTCTCTGGAAGCT
The DNA here is from genome assembly GCA_964384255.1 of uncultured Oscillospiraceae bacterium. Lineage (GTDB taxonomy): Bacteria > Bacillota > Clostridia > Oscillospirales > Oscillospiraceae > SIG469. Next base: position 9,865 of record CAYLKH010000010.1, read on the forward strand.
TGTTATCAGCAAGCTGGGCGGTGCATTTGGAATATACGAGCTGCTGCCCGCCTTCATTTTCTCGTCCATTTGCATAGTCGTTGTTTCCCTGCTGACCGCTCCTCCTTCCAGGGAGATCGAAGAAGACTTCGAAGCTGTTAAAAACAACAAGGTCGTAGGCTAAACCAAACATCAGAGGCTCCGGAGATTTATGCTTTATTACATAACTCTCCGGAGCCTTTTAGTATCTGAAAAGCCATGAGATCACGGCAAGCTCCCAATTAGCGCCTCACTCTCAGGCTGCAAAAACGGCGCCCGGTATCAGACCAGGCGCCGTTAATGGTTAATTTAAATTATTCGTCCCAGTTGTGCCAGACGTTCTGAACGTCGTCGTTGTCCTCAAGCATTTCCACAAGTTTTTGCATATTTTTGACATCGTCTTCGCTGGAAAGCTCAACATAGTTCTGGGGAACCTGCTCGACCTGAGCCGAAACAAAGGTATAGCCTTTGTCAGTCAGTGCAGAGGAAACCGCGTTGAAATCGTCGGGATCGGTGTAGATAGTGAAAACAGTCTCTTCGGCTTCGAAGTCGGCTGCGCCGCAGTCGAGAGCATCCATCATAACAGCGTCTTCTTCAAGCTCCTCGTCCTCGTTATCGATCACAATAACGCCCTTTTCGTCAAAGGACCAGGCAACACAGCCGGAAGCGCCAAGGCCCTTGCCGTATTTATCGAAATAATGACGCATTTCGGAGGCGGTACGATTGCGGTTGTCTGTCATGGTTTCGACAATGACTGCAACGCCGTTGGGACCATAGCCCTCGTAGGTAATGCTTTCGAAGTTGGAGCTGTCACCTGAGCCAAGGCCCTTTTCGATGGCGCGTTTTATGTTGTCGTTAGGCATATTGGCTGCTTTGGCTTTAACGACGACAGTTGCCAGCCGGGAATTGTTGTTGGGGTCGCCGCTGCCGCCTTCTTTAACAGCAACGATGATCTCTCGAGCGATTTTGGTGAAAGCCTGGGCTCTTTTAGCGTCCTGAGCTCCCTTAGTTTTTTGAATATTATGCCATTTGGAATGACCAGACATTATATTTCAACCCTTTCTGAGCAATTTTCGCATAATATTTTAGCACATATGCCGCGTTATAGCAAGTTTTTTAGTCGTTTTGAAATATCTTTAGCTGCAATTATTACAAAGCGGTCCATTTCAGAGCAGGTCAAATACTTTCCGGACCTGTCCGAATCGAAGTCGCATTCCTGATAGAATCGTCGGATATGCAGGATCTGACTTATAATTGCGTTTTCCGGATAAAAATCAAGGGGCGACTGGTCGACCCCGGTCAGAGTGCAGATGATCCGGTATCCCTCAAAATCAGGATTCTGGATAAGATAATCATGGTCAAGACCGTACCAGTCCTTTTTTACGTTTTTCCAAAACAGCTTTTCGTCCCGGTCCAGTTCGGCGGAAAATTTTTCTTTAACTGGTATGGCGATCAGGCTGCTCCACAGAAGGTCGGTATGGAGATGGCAATAGTAACCCAGCAAAAATGACCGATCGGCAGAAGGACTGTTTAAAACATACTCCCGGTAGAATCGCTCCGGGTCAGCAGTATTTTTCCCCTTCCCGGTCAAAAAATGGGTAACCGATTGGGGTGGATCAAATGTTCCATCGGTGCCGGAAGGTATCCCGCAATCAGGGGCAAGGTTTCCCACATAAAAGCTTTCGGCTTCAAGCTGAGGAACCTGATCCAACAGCTGCTGAGCCACTCGCAAATGAACTATCCAGCTGGCCATACTATCCCCCTAAACATAGAATCTGGCCAGACCCGCCAGGCTTTGAGAAACAGACAGGTGGGGGAATCTCAGACTGATTCGGTTTGCAATGACCGGAACAATAATGTTTTCTGTATCAAAATGGCCGGCATCGATCAGATTAACGCCAAACAGCTCCGCTTCAACAAATACATCGTGCTTGATATCGCCGGTTATCAGGGTATCGCAGCCACTTTTGATACAGCTGTGAAGATAGCTTCCGCCGCTTCCACAAACGGTGGCTATCTTTTTGACCGGTCTTCCGGAATCGTAATAGCGAAGGCCCGAAGCGCCCAGAGCAGATTTTACCTTTGGAAGCAATTGGGCCATGGTAACAGGTTCGCCAAGCTGGCTGACCCGCCCTCCATCCTCGCTTAAAGGCTGGGAAGGACCAAATCCCAGGGCTATAGGCAGAGTCTGGTCTACACCGCCGTCAGCGAAGTCAAGATTAGTGTGCATACAAATCGCCGCCACCCGGTTTTCTGCCAGATACAGCGCCCTCAGGCTGTCTCCGCCGGTTTCGGTAAGAGCCGGTACAGGAGAAAAGATCACCGGATGGTGGGCAACAATAAGCTCCGCCCCCAGCTCCACCGCCTGCTCCATAACCGACCGGGTAATATCCAGAGCTACCAGTATCTTTGAAACGTCGGCGTCCTGTCTTCCCACGAGGAGGCCCACGTTATCCCAGTCTTCGCAGGAATCCACAGGCGCCCAGGAATCAAGAAATTCCAGAATATCACGAACCTTAGTCATTATCAACCATACCTCTCATTTCAATTATACCTTCCAGCGCCTGACGGAAAAAACGGCAGCGAGCAACATCGTGAGGTTTGGAGGATACAGCCGTACCTTCATATGCGCTTTGCAGTATCCCTTCCATTCTGTCAAGATATCCGGGCAACAGCGGATCCCCGGAGTTTAGCAGCGCGGGACTGACATAAAGCTGAGCCGGAGTTGGCATAAATACCCGTTTAGGCACCGCTTCGATAATATTGTACATCAGTCCAGAATCTATCACAAGCCGTTCTGTCGCAATAGCCATACCGTTTTTGTACAAAAATCCGCGAAGAATGTCTGCTTTGGACGCAGGATTAAGTATAAGCCGCTTTTTCAGCGACCATGGCGATTCCTCAAGGATAGAGGATATGACCTCTCCGCCCATGCCACAGATTATTATTTCGTCCACTTCTTCTTCGTCAACATCCGAAAGCCCGCCGCAAAGGCGAAAATCTATACGATCGGATACATTTGACTTCGCAGCATTGTCTATGCCTTTTTGCAAAGGACCCTGACGGATGTCCGATGCTATGATACCTGAACACACTCTGTTATACGCAAGCCAGATAGAAAGATATCCGTGGTCGCAGCCTACGTCGGCGATACGGCAGCCGGGAGTAACCATCGATGCCACCGTTCCAAGTCGCTGTGATAATTGCATAATCTCCTCCAAAGCAAATAAAAGGCGGTCGCAAAGACCGCCTTTTAAATCAATTATTTGTCAGCAAGGAAGGCGTTCAGCTCTTCAAGGAAGCTGTCGCAGTCAATGCCGTGGACCTCACAGGCCTGTTCAATGGTCTCGCCCCGGGAAGAGGGGCAGCCAAGGCAATGCATTCCGATGGAGAGGAAAAAGGGTGCGGTTTCGGGAGCAATGTCGAGAACAGAACCGATAATGGTTTCTTTAGTCAGCTGTGCCATATTGTTATCCTCCGTAATGATCGATTACTTCAGGCCGGCGGCAGCGGCGACCTCGGCGGCGAAATCGTCTTCTTTCTTTTCGATGCCTTCGCCCTTTTCAAAGCGGGTAAAGCCGACGACCTTGATGGATCCGCCCAGCTCTTTTGCTACGCTGGCAACATGAGCCTCGACAGAAACCTTGTTTTCCTTAACAAAGGCCTGCTGGAGGAGGCAGTTTTCTTCGTAGTACTTGCCAATACGGCCCATGACCATCTTTTCGATGATAGCATCGGGCTTGGGCTTGGCAGACTGCTCGTTTTCCATTTTGGCCTGAGCCAGAAGGACTTCTCTTTCTTTGTCAAGAGTTGCCTGGTCAACTTCGCTCTTATCGCAGAAGGTGGGACGCATAGCAGCTACCTGCATGGCGATATCCTTGCCAAGCTCAACGACCTTGTCAGAATCGGCCAGATCGGAAGAAACTTCCATGTTTACCAGAACGCCGATCTTACCACCCATGTGGACATAGGCAACGGTTTTGCCGGTGTCATAGCGGGCAAAGCGGCGGAGCTTGAGGTTTTCGCCAATAACAAGGATCTTTTCCTGAAGGGTTTCCTGAACGGTAAGGGTGCTGCCGGGATAGGTGCAGGCCAGCAGAGCATCAATATCGGCGGGGTTACAGTCGGCAACAACGGTAGCCAGTTCGTTGACAAAGGAAGTGAAAACTTCGTTTTTGGCAACAAAGTCGGTTTCGGAGTTAACTTCGATCATAGCGCCAACATTGCCCTTAACGATGGCAGAAACAACGCCCTCAGCGGCGATGCGGCCAGCCTTTTTCTGAGCGGCAGCCAGGCCTCTTTCGCGGAGATAGTCAACAGCTTTGTCCATATCGCCGTCGGTAGCGGCCAGAGCCTTTTTGCAGTCCATCATACCTACGTTGGTCATTTCACGCAGGCGCTTTACATCTTGAGCGGTGAATCCCATTGATATATTCCTCCAAAAAACTATATTATATACATGGTTTGATATCAACTAAGGCGCCCGCAGAAATCTGCGGGCGCCGAAAAGCCAATTATTCGGCAGGAGCGGCCTCTGCTTCGACCTTCTCTTCTTCAGCAAGAGCGATCTCTTCGCCCTGCTTGCCCTCAGTAACAGCGTTGGCCATGGTAGCTGAGATCAGCTTGATGGCACGGATAGCGTCGTCGTTGCCGGGGATGACGTAGTCGATCTCGTCGGGATCGCAGTTGGTATCGACGATGGCTACGATGGGGATATGCAGCTTGCGGGCTTCGGCGATAGCATTGCGCTCCTTGCGGGGGTCAACGATGAACAGTGCGCCGGGGAGCTTCTTCATGTTCTTGACGCCGCCAAGGTATTTTTCAAGCTTGGCGATCTCGCCAGTGAGCTTGATGACTTCTTTCTTGGGAAGCATGGCAAAGGTGCCGTCTTCTTCCATCTTGCGCAGCTGAGCAAGACGCTCAACACGGGTACGCATGGTCTTGAAGTTGGTGAGCATACCGCCCAGCCAACGGGCGTTGATGTAGTACATGCCTACGCGCTCAGCTTCTTCTTTGATGGCTTCCTGGGCCTGCTTTTTGGTGCCGACGAACAGGATGGTCTCGCCGTTGGCGGCCAGATCGCGGACAAAGGAATAGGCCTCTTCAAGCTTTTTAACGGTTTTCTGAAGGTCGATGATGTAGATACCGTTACGCTCGGTGTAGATATAAGGGGCCATCTTGGGGTTCCAGCGGCGGGTCTGGTGTCCGAAATGGACGCCGGCTTCCAGCAGCTGCTTCATGGATACTACTGCCATTTTGAATTTCCTCCTTAAGTTTGACCTCCGCCCGATTCATCCCGGGGGCCAAGCAAAATGCCACTTATGGCCCCAGGTCTCCAGGCGTGAGTATTGCGGGGCGGCAAAACCCCAGCCGAGTTATATTATCACAATACGTTTTCGATTTCAAGCCCTTTTTGCCTGAAAACGAGCCATTTTTTCAACTGACCGTCTGATTCAGCCGCCGATTAAGCCGGAGACGACTAAAAGCCCACGGCGCTTTCTGTTGTTCTGCCGGAGTCGGAGCCATACTCGCCGCCAAGAGAATCGATTATTTCCTGACGTCTGTCCTCTTCCTCCTGCTCGGTATGCTCCTGTCCAGCCAATATGGCCTCGATCTCCTCGGGAGTAAGGCCCTCTTCCTCGTCCTCGGAGCCGGTGTCTTCCTCGTTGGCGCTGTGAATCTCACAGCTGTCAGCTACGGCATTATCGACCCCATATGCAGCGGGATAATAACCGGCATTGATATCGTCGTAAAGTCGTCCCACCATATACTGTTCGTCCTGCACAACAATACCGGAGGTGGGGAACTGGCGGAGATAATTGACAAGGGATGCCGCTGTTTTTGCCACGCATCCGTCAGAATAGAGCTGGCCGCTTTCGGCGCACAGATCAACTCTGACATGGCGGTCGCAATACCCGGTGGGTACATCGTCCATATCAAGCATAGCCGTAGCAGTGCGGCTGCCGCGAACGTCACGTCTGCACTGCTCTGTCGCCAGAAGGCCGCTGTCAAGGCAATATGTAACCTCTACCATAGTCGAAGGCTGGTAGAAGCCCTTGTATGCCAGATCCTCATGGACCTTTTCCATGACCTGTTGCCACAGGGATATGGCAGGGTTGACAGACTCGTCGGAAAGCACGATCTCCTCCTGATTATCATATCCCACCCAAACTGCGCCGCAGTAGTATGGTGTAAATCCGCAAAACCACCGGTCATAGTCGTTGCTGGTGGTACCGGTCTTGCCCGCGACCGGCATATTGTCCAGCGCGGCGGCAGTGCCGGTGCCATATTCTACAACGCTCTCCATCATGTCAGTCAGGTAGTAAGTTGTCTTTTCTTTCATGGCCGTTCTTGTGGATGATGTATTATCAAGAACAACATTCCCCGACGCGTCCAGAACCTTTGTATAGGTTTTGGATTCTCGGTAAATGCCTTTGTTTGCAATAGTTTCATAGGCTTCGGCCATTTTTTTGACAGTTACGCCGTTAGTAAGGCCACCTAAAGCCATAGGCGCAACATTAATGTCTGACAGCGTTCCACTGCTGATTTCCCGGGCGGCTACCAGTTCAAAGTCAAAGCCGGTAGTCAGGTAGTTATAACAATATTCCGGAGTAAGCTCGGTGACGATCTTTGCCGCTATGGTGTTGGTAGAATATGCCATGGCATCGGTCACGGTCATCAGGCCTTTATAGGTCCTGTCATAGTTCTTTGGCCAGGGTTCGCCGTCGAAGGTCAGGGGCGTATCGTCATATACCGAAACCGGAGTTATGATCCCCAGGTCAAGCGCCGGTGCGAACACCGATATGGGTTTGATGCACGAACCCGGCGAGCGAAGGCTCTGGGTCGCGCGGTTGAGGGTCAGGCTGCCCTCCTTTTCCCCCAGGCCTCCGCACATGGCGACTATGTTGCCGCTGTCGTTATCAATGATGACCATTGCCCCCTGAAGCTCCTGATAGGTGCCAACAGCTTCCGGAAGGCTGCTTTCGTCGTAAAACACTTCTTCCATGGCCCGCTGGATGTCCACATCCACTGTGGCGTAAATGGAGTATCCGCCGGAATTTACCATCTGGCTGACAACATTATAAGAATATCCGGTGGCCTCCATAAGGTCGCTGATAACGTCTCTGATAACCTGGTCGACGAAGTAGGAATATACCGTTCCGCCTGAGCTGTCTTCCCCGGAGGAGCGCTGGAACACCAGTTCCTCTGCAACAGCTTTGTCATATTCTTCCTCGGTTATATATCCCTGGTCAAGCATTGAATAAAGCACATTCAGCTGACGTTCTTTGTTCTTTTCGGGATTTATATATGGGTCGTAGATGGACGGATTGTTGGTTATGCTGATCAGGCTGGCGCATTCCGCCAGAGAAAGCTCAGAAACATCCTTGCCAAAATATGTCAGCGACGCAGTGTACACCCCGTAGGCCTTTTCGCCAAAGTATATGGTGTTGAGATACATTTCCAGGATCTCGCTTTTGGTGTATTCCTGCTCAAATTCCAGGGCCTGGAACATTTCGACCAGCTTACGTCTGACAGTGGCCTCTTCTCTGCCTGTAGTGTTTTTGATAAGCTGCTGAGTGATGGTCGAGCCGCCAAAGGTATCCCGCATACCGATAAACATATTTACAAAAGCGCCGGCGGTCCGGTACCAGTCAACGCCGTTGTGCTGGAAAAATCTTTTGTCTTCGATAGCTACCGCGGCAAAGATAAGGTCTTCGGGCAGGTCCTCATATTCTGTCCATATTCGGTTTTCCGTGCTGTAAAGGGTCTGAAGCACCCGGTATTCTCCGGTGTTTCTGTCCTGATAATAAATGACCGATGTCTGGTTTAGGGCAAAGCTGTCATAATCAAAATCAAGCTGGGGCTTGAGAAAGGTTTTTACATAAACGGCAAATATACACGCGAATATCAACGCCGCGAGAAAGCATACTAATGCTATCGTACCGATTATCTTGCCGGCCCGTTTCCAGCCGGAATGCGCTGCATGGTTTTTACTCATGGATATCCTCCAAAACGGTCAAAAGCTGGGTAATACTGATCTACAGATACAACTGTACTTAGTATAGCACAGATTGTCAATTATATCTAACCTATTGTGGGGCAATCTGTCGACAAAATAGACGCAGACAGCTATTTCAGATGAAAGGAGCCTTTGTATTTCAAAGGCATTGGTCAGAAAAATGCATATTTTCAAGGCTGCCATGATCACCATATTGTTGTTTGGGGTGCTGCTGATAACGGTTTCGGCTATAGCCGGACCCAGGGAAAGCTTTACCGTTAAAACCATAGACTCATATGTGACCGTATTCCGGTCCGGAGACAGCTCAACACCTTACATGACGACAGGGATCAGCGAATATTCCCTGCCGGAGACTGACCGCTTGCTGCTTTCCATCGGCATCAGCGCCGACAGCGAATATGAGCTCTGGTCCATTCTGGAGGACCTGGGTTCATAAGAAGCTGCTTTGTCCCTTTATTTTAACTTGATTTATTCCCTCAGTCAGGTTATTATGGACATATCAAATTACTACGATAAGGAATGATAACAACAATGAGCGACGAATACGGAAGCGACTTCATCCAGATCATCGACGAAGATGGCAACGAATATGATCTCGAAGTTCTCGACACTCTCGAATACAACGACACCACCTACATGGCCATGATCTCTGCCAACGCCGAAGAAGAGTCCGAGGATGACGAGCTTATCATCCTGAAGGTCATAATCGAAGACGGCGAAGAGATACTTTCCACTCCCGACGATGACGACGAGCTTGACAACATCTACAATATGTTTATGGATCGCCTGTTTATCGAAGAAGAGGAAGAATAGCATATTTCATTGGCGACTTTCATAATATGCCCCATAATCACTGTTGATTTTTTGGTTGATATGTGATATCATCAAGCCGATAAAACCCTGCTCTGTTCGTGACGAGCCCATTTAAACCCACATAATATAATCGGGACGACTAAAACTCTTCGGTCGGTTTGCAGGCCTCCCGGCGCTCTGCGCGCTGGAAGTTGGAAGCAGTAAAGTCCGAAGGCGTCGACCCACCTGCGCTGATGTGCAGGTTATAACTGGGTTCGCACGGCAATAGCGGGGCTTTATTTTTTATATTCAGTTTGGTTGAAATTGGTCAAAATGCCTGATTAATCATCAAATCAAACTTTACACTTGAAACATCGTGCGACATAAGTTATAATTAGCGAATGTTAAAATCGCCATGTGCGAATACCTATATGGTAACCGCAGAAAAATCATCGGTTACTAAGCTCATTGCTAAGAGAGGAATGAATCACCCATGAGTGCATCCAGAGAAAAAAGAAAGCGCCGCGAAGAGCGGGCTGCCGGTATCGGCGTTGAAACCACCGCCAAGAAGGGGCTGACCGCCAGGCAGAAAAGCGTTCTGACATCCGTTATTTCCATCGTCATTGCCGTGGCAGTGTTTGTCGTCATCGTCGCGAATTCCGGCATTATCCAGCAGAAGGCCGTCGCCGTTTCTGTCGGTACCGAAAAGATCACTGCGGCCACATTTAACTATTATTACAAAGACGCCTACTACAATTTCCTTAACACCTACGGCGATCTTGCCAGCTACTTCCTCGATACCTCCACCCCCCTGGACCAGCAGCAGTATTCCGAGGATCAGACCTGGGCAGATTACTTTACCGAATCCGCTGTTGCTTCTGCCGAACAGACCGCGATCCTGGTCGCAGCTGCCAACGAAGCCGGTTTTGAGCTTTCTCAGGAATCCAAAGACACTATCGATTCCAGCCTTGCGACTCTGGAAGCCAATGTCCAGTCCGTGGGTTATGCCAGCGTCAAGTCCTATCTCAGCACCTACTATGGCAAAGGCTGCCGTGTTGACAGCTATCGTGCATACCTTGAGGACAATTACCTTGCTTCCGAATATGCCACCAGCGTTTCCGAAAGCTTCACCTACAACGAAGACCAGCTGGCAGAATACTACGAAACCAACAAAGACACCTACGACACCGTTAATTTCCGTTACTTTGCAGTAAACGCCGAGACTGCCTCCGAGGACGACGAGGACTTCGATTCCGAGGCTGCTCTGGCCGAGGCCAAGGCAACTGCCGACTCCATGGCTTCTCAGTCTCAGGGCAACGAGCAGGCCTTTATCGACCTTGCCAGAGAATACGCCCCCGAAGGTTCAGAAGATCTTTACGAAGACGATGCCTACACCCTTAACCGCTTTAAAACCAAGTCCTATGTCAACACCTCCTATGCCGACTGGCTCTTCAGCGCCGACCGTATTGAAGGTGAAACTACCGTTATCGAAAACGGCACTACCGGTTATTATGTCGTGATGTTCCTGTCCCGCAGCGCCAACGACTACGAAACCGTCAATGTCCGCCACATCCTCATCGCTCCCGAGACTGACGACGAAGACAGCGAAGCCACTGACGAGCAGTGGGCTGCCGCCGAAGAAGCTGCCAACGAGCTTTATGAGCAGTGGCTGTCCGGCGACGCTACCGAGGATTCCTTTGCCGAGCTGGCTGACGCCAACTCCGAAGATACCGGCTCCGTTGGTAACGGCGGCCTGTACGAAGACGTTTACATGGGCCAGATGGTCACTGAGTTCAACGACTGGTGCTTCGACGAAAGCCGTCAGGTCGGTGACACCGAGATCGTCAAATCCAGCTATGGATATCACATCATGTACTTCTCCGGCTACGGCGATCAGTACTGGCTCTCTCTGGCTGATACCGGCCTTCGTTCCGAAGACTACAGCAGCTGGTATACCGCCACTTCTGCAAACTATACCACCAGCACCAAATCCTTTGGTATGGCCTTTACCACCAGATAATGAAGCAGCAATATCTCCGAACCGCCATGCTGTTGGGTCCGGAAGCTGTTGATACTCTCCGCCGCCGCCATGTTGCCGTATTTGGCCTTGGCGGCGTCGGCAGCTATTGTGTCGAAGCTCTGGCCCGATCCGGTGTTGGGCAGCTGACTCTGGTGGATCACGACATCATTTCGGAAACAAACATCAACCGTCAGCTCCAGGCCCGACTTTCAACTATAGGCAACTCAAAAGCCATTGAGCTGAAAGAACGCATTGCCGACATCGATGCCGACTGCGTTGTCAACGTCCGTCAGGAGTTTTTCAGCCGAGCCAACGCCGAAAGCTTTTTTGAAGTCCGCTACGACTATATAATCGACGCTATCGACACCGTTTCCTGCAAGCTGGATCTTATCCAGCTTGCCTTCGAAAAGGATATCCCCATCGTTTCGGCAATGGGTACCGGCAACAAAACCGACCCCACAAAATTTGTCTTTACCGACATATCCAGGACCCAATCCTGCCCTCTGGCCCGCATTGTCAGAAAGGAGCTGAGAAACAGGGGCATCATCCACCACCGGGTTCTATACAGCACTGAGCCTGCCCGGGATCCGATCCCGCTGGAGGAACCGCCTCCCGGCCGCAGAAGCGTGCCTGCCAGCGCTCCATGGGTACCCGGCTGCGCCGGGATGATGCTGGCCGGTGACGTTGTTATGGCCCTTGTTGGGCAGCAATAAGTGTATAAAATCGCCTCCACAGACCAAAATATCCGTGGAGGCGATAGCTATTGAGCAAACGAACAAAATGTGTTCTTTCCGGTGCGGCGGCAGGAGCTGCCAACGGTTTCTTCGGCGCAGGTGGAGGAATGGTGCTTATCCCCCTGCTCACCCTGTGGGCCGGGGTAGATGAGCGCAAAGCCTTTGCCAATTCGGTGCTGATCATTCTGCCCATGTGTATAATTTCTTCGATCATATACTATTTCAGAAACGGGCTCGAGATTTCTGCCGCTATTCCCTATCTGGTCGGCGGCGCTGCGGGCGGGCTTATAGCCGGATTCGTTTTCAAAAAGCTTTCTGTAACGCTGCTTAGAAAAGCCATGGGGATAATGATTATCTACGGCGGTATAAGGAGCCTGCTATGACATATATCATTCCTGCAATTGCGGGAGCAGTGACCGGGGTGCTGTCAGGTTTCGGTATAGGCGGCGGCACATTGCTGATGATCTGGATGACCCAGCTGGCCGGCATATCCCAAACCGTTGCTCAGGGCATTAATCTTCTGTATTTTATCCCAACATCCTCAGCATCGTTGATCGGTCATTTTAAAAATGACCTCATAGATTTGAAAACGGCAGCAGCGGCAGCAGCCGGGGGAATGGTAACGACCGCCGCTGCATCCTGGTTCGCCACTTCGCTGGACGTAAACCTGTTAAAAAAATGCTTTGGAGGATTTTTGATAATAGTTGGGATCTACGAGCTTTTCCGAAAAAGCGGCAGCAGGGATCAGTGATTTTTCAGATATCCCAAGTATCCTTCAAGGATAAGCGATGCCGCCACAGCATCGACCCTATCCTTCCGCTTTTTGCCATGTCTTGAATTCTCGCTGAGTATTCTATGGGCATCGATAGTGGTCCTCCGCTCGTCCCACAGTACGACCTCAAGGCCAGTCAGGTCTTTCAGCACCTGAGAAAAAGCCTGGCTCTTTTCTGCCCTGGGGCCTGCGGAGCCGTCCATGTTTCTGGGATATCCAAGCACTATGAGTTCAACATTTCGTGACACCGCGATCCTGGCGATCTCGTCGGCGGCTTTTTGAGAATTATAGGACTGGACCACCATAGTTTCCCCTGTCAGGCTGCCGGTCATGTCCGAAATGGCTATGCCGGTCCTGGCATCGCCAAAGTCAATGGCCATTACTCTCATTTCGATTTCCTTTCTGATTATGGATATATGCAGAGTGTATACAAAAGTCCGAGGGTCTTTGGACCTCTGGATATGGGTTGCTTTGTATATGGGGCGATATATGTTAATTATAACACCGATAATGGAGAAAAACATTAAATTTTTTGAAAAATAATGGTTGACCTTGTCCTGACGATATGGTAGAATGATTTTACCTGCGAAATCAGGGCTTTATTTTTGCGCCCGTTTGCAGAATCCGGCTTTATGTCGGCTGCTATGCAGGGAGGCAATCGGGCCGGTCATCCCGGCCAAATTATTAATAGGAGGTGCCGTAATGCGCGTTAAGATCACTCTCAGATGCAATGACTGCAAGCAAAGAAACTACAATACCGTCAAAAACAAGAAAAACGACCCCAACCGTCTTGAGATGAAAAAGTATTGCAGATTCTGCCGCAAGCACACACTCCACAGCGAAACCAAGTAATTTAAGAAAGGTAGTGTACAAATGGCTCAGGCAGAAAAGAAACCCGGCTTCATCAGCAAGGTGAAAAAGTATTGCCGCGAAATGAAAAGCGAGCTTAAAAAGGTCGTTTGGCCCACCAAAAAGCAGCTTCTCAACAACACAGTCGTCGTAGTTATCTGCTCCTTAATCGTTGGTGCATTTATCTGGATATTCGACGCTGTTGGCAGTCTGTTCGTTCAGGGTCTTATTTCCCTGTTCAGCTAAGGTGTAGTCATGGCAGATAACGCAAAATGGTATGTGGTCCAAACCTATTCCGCATACGAAAACACTGTTAAGGCGACCCTTGAAAAAATCGTTGAAAACCGCAAACTCCACGACTACATTCTCAACATCTCCATCCCCATGGAAACCGTTACCGAGGTAACGGACGAAGGAACAAAAACCGTTGAGAGAAAGGTTTTCCCCGGATACATCCTTGTTAAGATGGTCCTTACCGACGACACCTGGTACATTGTCAAGAATGTCCGCGGTGTGACCGGCTTTGTAGGCTCCGGCGACAAGCCCACCCCTCTGACCGACGACGAAGTCGCTCAGCTGGGCGTTGAAAAGGTCGAGATCGTTGTTGGTTACGACGTTGGCGACAACGTCCGGGTGACTGACGGACCTCTCGCTTCTTTCTCCGGCATTGTTGAAGAGCTTTCCGTGGAGAAGAACAAAGTTCGCGTTATTGTTTCCATGTTCGGACGCGAAACACCTGTCGAGCTTGAGCTCGACCAGGTCGAACCCATCACCGTTTCAGAATGATGTTTTAGCCCCAGGGGCTTTTGCATATCGGTCGCAGACTATGTCTGCGGGTTCGTGGGAGGAATATCACTATTCCGCCAAAAGGCGAAGGAGTCCGGCTCCTTCCCATCACCACATTTTATCAGGAGGTGCTTTCAATGGCACAGAAGGTCACAGGTTATATCAAGCTTCAGATCGACGCTGGCAAGGCTACCGCTTCCCCTCCCGTAGGTCCTGCTCTTGGTCAGCACGGCGTCAACATTTCCCAGTTCATCAAGGACTTTAACGAAAGAACCAAGGATCAGATGGGCTTCAAGATCCCCGTCGTCATCACCGTTTACGCTGACCGTTCCTTCACTTTCGTCTGCAAAACTCCCCCCACCGCCACCCTCATCACCAAGGCTGCCGGCATCGAAAAAGGTTCCGGCGCTCCCAACAAGGATAAGGTTGGCTCCCTTACCCGCGCTCAGGTCCAGGAGATCGCTGAGCGGAAGATGCCCGACCTGGTCAACGCATCTTCCCTTGAATCTGCTATGAATATGGTTATGGGTACCGCTCGTTCCATGGGCGTTACCATCACCGACTGAGTTAGGAGGGTAAATAATGACTAGAGGTAAAAAGTACGTCGAAGCTGCCAAGCTCATCGACCGTTCCGTTCAATATGACGTAAACGAGGCTATGGATCTCGTTATCAAATCCGCTCCCGCCAAGTTCGACGAGACCGTCGAGATCCACATCAAGCTGGGTGTCGACTCCCGCCACGCTGACCAGCAGGTCCGCGGCGCTATCGTCCTTCCCAACGGCACCGGCAAGACCCGCCGCGTTCTGGTTTTTGCCAAGGATGCCAAGGCCGAAGAAGCTGTTGCTGCCGGAGCTGATTATGTTGGCGCTGCCGACATGGTCGAGCGCATCACCAAAGAAAACTTCTTTGATTACGACGTTGTTGTTGCCACTCCCGACATGATGGGTACCGTTGGTCGTCTGGGTAAGGTTCTGGGTCCCAAGGGTCTGATGCCCTCTCCCAAGGCTGGCACCGTTACCAACGACATCACCAACGCCATCAAAGAGATCAAGGCCGGTAAGATCGAATACCGTCTTGACAAGACCAACATCATCCACTGCCCCATCGGCAAGGTTTCCTTCGGCACCGAAAAGCTGACCGAAAACTTTGAAACCCTCATCGGCGCTGTTGTTAAGGCTAAGCCCGCCGCTGCCAAGGGCCAGTATATCCGTTCCTGCGTCGTCGCTTCCACCATGGGTCCCGGCGTCAAGGTCAACACCGCCAAGTATTAATAATACTTTTCCGGGCCGGAAGGCTCCGGCCTGGAAATCTTAAAATCAGAGGTTGACAACCGGTCTGCTTTCTGATATTATATTCAAGCGCCGTAGACAGCAGGAGGCTTTTTGCCGTAACCGTAGTTCCTGCCGAGGAAGCAACAATGACTTTAAGTTTTTGTGTCCTCATGTCTTTGGCGTGAGGACACTTTTTTTATTCATCATCACGGAGGTGAAATTTCAATGCCTAACGAAAAGATTCTCCAGTCAAAAAAGGAAATCGTTGACGCCCTTGCTGCCAGAATGCAGAACGCTCAGGGCGGCGTATTCGTAGACTACAAGGGTATCACTGTTGCCGAGGATAACGAACTGCGTAAGCAGCTGCGTGAAGCCGGTGTTGAATACACTGTCGTTAAGAATACTCTCACTCGTCTTGCCGCCAACAAGATTGGCTACACCGAGTTCGACGAACTCCTCAACGGAACCACTTCCCTGGCGACCTGCGAATCCGACTGTATCGCTCCCTGCCGCGTTATCGGCGAGTTTGCCAAGAAAACCAACGGTAAGTTCGAAATCAAGGGCGGCTTCGTGGAAGGCAAGGCTCTGCCCGTTTCTGAGATTATCGAAATGTCTGCCCTTTCTTCCAAGGACGCTCTGCTGTCTCAGGTCCTGGGTACCTTCCTGGCACCCATCTCTTCTCTGGCCGTTGTTATCGACCAGATCGCACAGTCCAAGGGCGGCGCTCCCGCCGAGGCTGCTGCCGAATAATGCAGCGTAACTGCAACCCTACAACACAAAAATTATTTACGGAGGTTCATTAAAATGGCCAGCGAAAAAATTACTGCCCTTATCGAAGAAGTTAAGACTCTCAGCGTTCTTGAGCTTGTTGAGCTCGTTCACGCTCTTGAAGAAGAATTCGGCGTTTCCGCCGCTGCCGCTGCTGTTGCTGCTCCCGCCGCTGGTGCTGGCGAAGCCGCTGCTGCCGAGCAGACCGAGTTCGACGTTATCCTTGCCGAAATCGGCGCCAACAAGATCAACGTTATCAAGGTCGTCCGCGAAGTTACCGGTCTTGGCCTGAAGGAAGCTAAGGAAGTCGTTGACAACGCTCCCAAGGCTGTTAAAGAAAAGGTTTCCAAAGAAGATGCCGACGCTATCGTTGCCAAATTCGAAGAGGCCGGTGCCAAGTGCGAAGTTAAGTAATTATGCTTCTTCAAAACTCTCCGTGGGAAGTTTCTCACGGAGAGTTTTTTGATTTCACCTGCTTAATGCATTTAAATCGAATAAGTTCAATTTTTATGCGGCAATTTTCCTGCTTATTTACATCAAATCTTCACAAAAATCACCTTTTTATGTTTGCATATTGCAAATTTTAATACTATAATGAACTCATATTTTGTGCTTTTGTTTATTTTGATGTATGAAGAAATCTAAACATTTCAAAAGCCTGGAATCATTGTGGGAGGTTATTAACTAATGGAAATCAAACAGATATCGGTTATCGCCGGCAAGATCAGAGAAAACGTATCAAAAGTCATTGTCGGTAAAGAAGAAGAGCTTGACCTTATTCTGGTCGGTCTTTTCTCTGGCGGCAACATTTTGCTGGACGATGTTCCCGGAACCGGCAAAACCGTACTTTCGAAAACTCTTGCAAAATCAGTTAACTGCGATTTTAAGCGCATTCAGTTTACGCCTGACCTGCTGCCTTCCGACGTAACCGGTCTTAACATTTACAACCAGAAAACCGGCGAGTTCGACTTCCGTCCCGGTCCGGCTTTTACCAATATCATGCTCGCGGACGAAATCAACCGTGCTACCCCCCGTACCCAGTCCTCCTTGCTGGAATGTATGGAAGAAAAGCAGATAACCGTCGATGGCGAGACTCGTAAGCTTGACGCGCCCTATTTCGTTATCGCGACCCAGAACCCTGTTGAATCTTCCGGCACCTTCCCCCTGCCTGAAGCTCAGATGGACCGTTTCCTTATCCGCATGAAGCTGGGTTACCCCGTTGGCAACGATGCCAAAAAGGTGCTTGACCGCTTTAATGATGCCAACCCCTTTGACGAGCTTGAACCCGTTGTTACTAAAGAAGAAATAATCGACATTCAAAAATCCTATGCCAAGGTCTTCGTTTCCGAACCCATTAAAGACTACATAGTCCGCATTGTCGACGCTACCCGCAGCCTGGAAGACGTATCTCTTGGTGTCAGCCCCCGTGGTATGCTCGCCATGATGCGTGCCTGCCAGGCCTACGCCGCCATCAACGGCCGCGACCACGTTCTGCCCGATGACGTTAAGCGTCTGGCCGAACCCGTTTTTGCCCACCGTCTTGTTCTTCGCAGCAGCTATGGCGCTGCCGAAAAGTCTGTCGAGCTGATCGAACGGCTTATGGGCCGCATCACCGCTCCAACCGAGGAGCCTGGTGCCAGACTGTCCGATGAAAAGCCGGAGACAACCGAAGAATAAGGAGTTAATTATCTCATGGGCAATATTTTTTGGATAATTATTGTCGTGGGAGTGCTTTGCCTGCTTCAGGTCCGCTACTACTCAGTAGTAGGCTTCAAGAAGCTCAGCTACCGCAGAGCCATAAGCAGAAAGTCTGTCTTTGAGGGCGACAAGCTGGAAATGATCGAAACCCTTGTGAACAAAAAGCTTACTCCCCTGCCCTGGGTTCGTGTGGAATCCAAAATATCCAAGTGGCTGCGCTTTAAAAACACCGAAAACCTTGACATTGCCGACGAGCGCTTCCACAAAAGCGTGTTCTTCATGAATGGCTATAGCAAAATCACCCGTCGTCATGAGATCCGTTGTCTGAAAAGAGGCTATTACGACCTTTCAAACACCTCGGTGACCATAGGTGATATGTTCGGCATGAACTCTGTAGGCAAAGAATACACCGGAGATGCCAGGCTTTTTGTTTATCCCCGTCTGCTGGATTCTGACGAGCTGTCCACCGATGCTCTGAAATGGCAGGGCGATGTTGCCGTCAAACGCTGGATACTTCCCGACCCGATGCTGGTCAACGGTATCCGTGAATATCAAAGCGGAGACAATATGCGCGATATCCACTGGAAGGCTTCTGCCAGAACAGGCGAACTACAGGTCAAAACCCACGACTATACTTGTTCCCCCCGCGTAATGATCGTTCTTAACTGCGAGCCTGAAGACAATTTCTGGGGCTATCTCACCGAAGAACAGGCCGAGTCCCTCGAAGGCTCTCTGAGGATAGTTGCCACCTTTGCCCACTGGGCAATACACAGCGGCATTGATGTGGGCTTTTATACCAACGGTATGAACGCTCTTAACCCCAAAGAACCTATCGGCCTTTCGGCCACATGCTCAGAATCTCATCTTGAATCTATCTTCCAGATCCTGGCTGCGCTGGTCATCAAACAGAACGAAACCATTTATCAAACTCTGGATCGCATGATGGAAGACCGCATAAGCAACTGCGACATTATGATCCTTTCCACCTTCTGGAACGAGCCGTTGGAAAAACGAGCCGACTATCTGCGTTCCAACACCAACACCGTTACCCACATCCCGCTGAGAAGGGAGGTCATTGATTT
This sequence comes from uncultured Oscillospiraceae bacterium, assembly GCA_964384255.1. Classification (GTDB taxonomy): domain Bacteria; phylum Bacillota; class Clostridia; order Oscillospirales; family Oscillospiraceae; genus SIG469. Next base: position 28,676 of record CAYLKH010000010.1, read on the forward strand.
TGAGGTTTAGTAAGCAGCGCGCTCTGTTTGAGTGCATCAACCTTGTCCTTTCTATTCTTTTTATTTTCCCTCTTGCTCTGCTTTTTGAAAGGATGCTGTTTCCAAGCTCCCCCTTCATGGTCCTTACCGCGTCAGCCTGTCTTTCGGTTGTTGGATACATTCTTGGCCGCGTTTCCATGTATAAGACCGGCGAGATAAGCATAATTCTCTGCGCTGTTGGCGCTGTTGCGATCTGCGTATTTATCTTTATCACCTCACCGGCCAGCTACCTGGTTTACAGGCTTTTCTACGCTGTTCTCTCCGGTGCGATGACCGTTCTGTTCTTCTTTATGGCAAGAAAAGCGGGATATGTCATTTACGCTCCATTTACTGTCCTGGGCATTATAGTTTATCTGCTTTGTATGATAATCTACAAAGCCGGTGACCTTTCGGCTCAGGCAAGCCAGTATACAAATGTGGCAGCTATTATCTTTTTCCTGCTTTCACTTTATGCTCTCAACGCCAAAGGTCTTCGCAAGAGTCTCCACAAGGGCGTAGACGAGAAATCTGTCCATTACCCCGCCGGTATGCAGATGAACAACTTCATGGTGATAACAGCGTTCATCATTCTCTCCATGCTGGTTTCAAACATCTATCCTCTGTTCAAGCTTTTCCAGATAGCTTCGGTTTATTTTGTAAAGGGCTTTGGAACGGTGTTTGGCTTTATCAACGAACTGCTCGATCAGCGCACCGGCAACAACAAGCATGTTGAGGACGATACTGCCACCGAGGTCGGCGCAAGCATCTTTGACGATATGCCGGAAAGCAATATCACCCTGCTTGAAGACATCATATTCTTCACTGTTGTATTTGTCTGTCTGGCGCTTATCCTGTTCTTCTTCCTACGCTGGCTGTTTAAGAAGACCGGCAAGGGCATCAAAAAGCTCCCGGCATTTATGAATAAGCTCCGCTCCATGTTTGACCCCGAGGGTGAAAGCGAGTTTATTGACGAAACCGAGGACCTGTTCGACCTGAAAACCGTTCTTTCAAACATCGGTTCATCTATCCGGGACGCTGCAAAGAAAATAACGCAGCGGCCTGAGAAAATTGACGATTTTCCAACCAACCGGATGAAGGTCAGGTTTGCCTACAAGGAGCTGCTCAAAAAAGGCCAGGTAAAGTACCCGAAGGTCGTTTGCGAAACTCCTATTGAGTTTTATGAAAAAGAACTCAAATCCGACCCCGAACTGGTAGACTTTATCCTTTATTACAACTATGCCCGATACAGTCAGGCCGATATACCTGACCGGGCCGTTACTCTGGCCAAAGAGGCCATGAAATCAAAAATCCAGTAAAAAGATATCCCGCGAAGTCATTTGCCTTCGCGGGATATCTTTTACCTGTGGCAGCGAGTCAAACCAGTTCGCTGTCGACCGGAGAGCTGCCGTTGTTAAAGAAACCGATAAAGGTTATCAGAGCAGCTATGCCCCAAAAATAGGCCATCATATATGGCTCTTCAAAAATGTTTTCAAAGAAGCAGTGGACCAGCACTCCGCACAAGCCCGAGAACATTCCACCGGCAATATAACCCATAGGGTCCTTTTTTGCCTTGCTGTGGGAAATGGTACGCAGGCAGTTATAAAGCAGACAAACCAGGGTGAATCCGTAAACAGTGATCCCGGTGTAACCCATCTCGGTCATGATTTTCAGATAATAGTTGTCCACGTAGCAATAGCTTATCCACAGATACGGCTTATATTGCATTGCCACCGCTCCACCAAACATACCAAGACCAAACCCAAACCAGGGATTTGAGAAAAATGTGAGATAAAGCAGAGCCAGGGCTTTACGACCGGCACGGCCACCGCTTTGGCTGGCATATTTGAAATCGTCGGTAAACAGGAAGTTTATCCTGCTGGACACGGCGGGGATATTAAGGGCCACCAGTATGGCAAACGCACAAAGGACAAGTATCTTTCTGTCGTTGACCAGTCCAAAGATAAACACGGCGATGGCCAGCGCGAACCACGCTCCCCGGGACAGGGTAAAAAGGCACGCAAAGCACATCAAACCCACGCATCCCCACATAAGGACTTTGATTTTGTAATCCTTGAAATAGTACGCCAGAGAAGCCGTTATTGGCGCCATCAGCGCCATAAAGTCGCCCATAATGTTTGGGCTTCCAAAAATCGAATATACTCTGGTCCTGATTCCATATTCGGTAGAGGTCGTCCAGCTGTCGGGGATCGGAACAGCAACGATATACTGATAAATACCGTGAAGGGCAATAAGAGTGGTCATAACGGTAAAGATGCAGCAGACGATAACTACATCCTTTTCGTCCTGAACCAGCCTCAGCACCACAAAGAACCACAGAATATACTGTACCGTTGCCCTGTATCCCGCCACGGCAATATTGAAAAACGGACACACGACAAACATCAGCGCAAGGCCAACACCAAGGAAGGATATGATCGGCATATCCAGAGGCGATACCCGGGGCTTACGAACATTTACGGCAAAAATTAGATCAAGCACCAGATAAAGGGTGCATCCCAGCAAAAATGCTTCATCCCAGATAGATGCCAGGAAGCTGATGCGAAGCACGTCTCTCAAAGCCCAGTCAATGGGCAAAAACAGAGCAAATGCAACCAGCAGCACGCGTTTCATACCGGGGTAAAACACTGCTCTGCCGATCAGGCTGCCGTTTATAACAGCGCTGCCCGTCAGGCCTTTATAAAGTCTGCCGGGAATACTGCTGTCCAGTATTGGCCGCCAGCGCCCGTGAAGGCTGTGAAGCCGATCATTGACCTTAAGGCAGCGGGCATAAATGCGACTGCCTTTGGTGGCCGAAGCCGGGCAAAGGAACAGCCTGTCTATTATGACCTTCAGGTATGACAGACCATACTGACGGGTAAAAAAACCAACGATCCTGGACAGCACCGAAAACCGGTTGCATTTTGAGAGGAATCTGACAAGCCTTGCCGTCAGGCAGTTAAGGATGGCCGCGCTCATTGCGGTACATCCAGGCTCATAATGGTGCCTGTAAGCTCAAAATATCTGGTTTTGACGATGTGTTCCTTACCCAGACGGACTTCCTGAGAACCGACGGGCAGGTTGACCGACCCCTGAGACACCTTTGCTTTGGCAGTGAACAAAAGGTCGCATTTGGTTTCGTCCTGATAGAAAACAATGTTTCCGTCTTCGTCCTTACCTTCGGTCACATATCCAAGGAATTCAACATCGGTAAATTCGCCGTCCACATATGTGCCGTTGGTCATGATGGTGGCGGGCATGGTTTCTTTGATGCGTTCGTAAAGCTCAACATCCACCTGCTCGACCTTGACGGTATAGGTTATTTCCATATCGGCAGCAATGGCGTCGGTTATTTTGTTGAATCCGATTTTCCAGATAACACCGGCCACCACGGCGATGATCACCAATATGGCGATTAGATCTACCACGTTGATGATGCCGAAAAGTTTGCCTTTTTCGTTAATGATTTTCATAGCTACCTCCTGAGAGTCAAATAGGGCCGCTTGACCCCTAACACCAATTATTGTATAATAAATTGTTCAATTTAACAAGATATATAATCATTTTTTGGGAGAATATACATGAAGGTCGTCCATCTCATAAGCGGCGGCGACGTGGGCGGAGCAAAAACCCACGTTCATTCCCTGCTTGAAGAGCTAAACAAAACCATAACCGCCGAAATGATATGCTTTACCGACGGTCAGTTTGCCCAGGAGGCCCGGGAAAAGGGTATTCCGACCCACATCATTTCCGGAAACCTGTTTTTGACCCTCAGCAAACTGAAAGGCTTTATCACCTCCGGTGGATTCGATGTCATCCACTGCCACGGTTCAAAGGCAAATATGTATGGCGCACTGCTTAAACGGTGCCTTAAGCTGCCTGTTGTTACCACTGTCCACAGCGACTACAGGCTCGACTATATGGGCCGTCCCCTGCATCGGCTGACTTATGGCACCATCAACTCCATTGCTCTGCGTATGCTGGATTATCGCATCGGGGTTTCCGACCCCATCGCTGATATGCTGGTTTCCCGGGGCTTTGACCCGCACACTACGTTTTCGATCTACAATGGGATCAACTATGACCTGGATCAGCCCGAACTTGACCGACAGGGATTTTTTGATTCTGTCAGTTTTCAGGTTTCCTCCGACGATGTGGTTTTTGGCATTGCCGCACGACTCACTCCTGTTAAGGATATGCCAACCCTCATCAAAGCCTTTGCAAAGGCTCACAGCGTCGCTCCCAATACAAAGCTTATCATCGCAGGCGACGGCGAGCAGCGTCAGGAGCTGGGCCAGCTCACGCAGTCATTAGGAGTCGAAGACAGCGTTTGCTTTGCCGGGTGGATAACCGACACAACATCTTTTTACAACGCTATCGACGTTAATCTTCTGACATCTCTGTCAGAAACCTTCCCATACGTTTTGACAGAAGGGGCCAGAATGAACTGCGCTACTATCAGCTCTGATGTTGGGGGTGTTCCCCTGCTTATTGACCACGGAGTAAATGGGCTGCTGTTTGAACCGACGGATGTGGACACGCTCAGTCGGCACATGATCCTGCTTGCAACCGACGACTCGAAACGTTTATCCATGGGCAGGCTGCTTAACGAAAAAGCCCGCCGTCTGTATTCTATCGAAGCCACAGTTTCACGGCAGCTGGAGATATACAGCACCATCATCCGCAGAAGCTCCGGACCTGTCTCCAGCCGGAACGGCGTGCTGATATGCGGAGCCTATGGCAAGGGCAACGCCGGAGACGATGCCATACTGGAAGCCATTGTTGCCGAAATGCGCTCCATCGACCGGGATATGCCCATTTACGTTCTGTCCCGCACTCCCCGGGCCACCAGCGTATTTTATCGGGTCCGCTCATGTCATACCTTCAATTTCCCCGGCTTTCTGCGGATAATGCGAAAAACCAGACTGTATCTCAGCGGCGGAGGCAGCCTTATTCAGGATGTCACCTCCACCCGCTCCCTGATGTATTATCTCTACAGTCTTAAGTTTGCCAGACTGTCGGGCAATAAAACCATCATGTACGGCTGCGGCATAGGCCCCGTTTCGTCAGAAAAAAACCGAAAGAAAGCCCGAAAATACATCGACCGCTATGCCGACATTATTACGCTGAGAGAAAGCAGCTCCCTTGATGAGCTTCGTGCTATGGGTATCAGCAGGCCCGAAGTTATCCTTTCTGCCGATCCGGCCCTTACTCTCCCCACAGCTGACAGCGCCGCTGTCGACAGCTATCTTATCAGCAACGGTCTTGACCCGAAGGGCAGATACATCTGCTTTGCCCTGCGGCCCTGGGAGGGTTTTGAACAAAAAGTGCCTATCTTCGCCCGTGCTGCCGACCTGGCCCTTGAAAAATATGGTCTGACGACCGTGTTTCTTCCTGTTGAGCCGGGCAGAGATCTGGCAGCCGCCAAAATGGTTGCTGAAAAAATGACCTCGCCTGGCCACATCCTTCAACGCCCGTCCAACGGCAGTATGGCCGTTGGGATAATGTCGCGCATGGAGATCCTTGTTTCCATGCGGCTCCACGCTCTGATATTTGCCGCAGGCAGCGGCATCCCCCTGGTCGGCGTTGTTTATGACCCAAAGGTCAGCGCATTTCTGGATCATATTGGGCGGGATATCTACTGTGATCTCGACCAGCTGACCGACCAGCTTCTGCTGGAACTGATAGACAAAGCTGTCAGCCAGGCCGACAATAAAGCTCAGCTTTCCAAGGCGGTTGACAGGCTGCTTGAAATGGAAAGCTCCAATGTTGCGGCAGCGTCAAGGCTGCTTGAAAGGTAACGCCAATGAATCAGATAATCTGCATTTCGACCTCACCCTGGAAACCGCTGCCCATGAGCAAGCAGCAGATCCTTTCCCGCATCCCCAACAGCGAAATAATCTACTTTGATCCGCCTGTTACCTACATTGCTCCGCTGAAAGATAAAAGCGCAAAGTCCGGGCTCAAGGCCCACAGGCTCCCGGCTGACAGGATAAATGACCATATCATAACCTATACCATGCCGCCGGTGTTGCCCTTTTTCAACAAAAGCAGGCTCATTAACCGGTTGAACCAGAAAAAGCTGGCCAGGTACGTAAAAAAGAAAATGGCGCTGCACGGCTTCGACCACCCGATCCTGTGGGCCTATTCCCACACCTGCGCCGATATTGTCGATCTGATACCTCACAGCGCTCTGGTTTACCACTGCGTCGACCGTCACTCGGCCTTTAAGGGCCTTTTGGACCCTGAACTGGTGGACTCCATGGAATACGACCTGACAAAAAAGGCCGACATGGTCTTCTGCACCGCCAAAGGGCTTCAGCAGCGGCTGCTTCCCTATAACCCCAAAGCTCAGTTTATACCCAACGGTGCAAACTATGAGCTTTTCTCCCAGGCAAGCAACGATCTCCCCTGTCCCGACGAGCTTAAAGATATCACCGGCCCTGTGCTTGGCTTTACAGGAGCCTTGCAGGAATGTATCGAATACGGTTTCGTGGCCCACTGCGCAAAGCTCAGGCCGGACTGGACCTTTGTATTTATCGGCAATCGCCTTCCTTCTGCCCAGCTTTGCGGAATAGACTCCATGAGCAATGTCAGGCTTCTTGGGATCAGGCCACAGAGCCAGCTTCCCCAATATATGGCCAGGTTTGACGTTTGCCTCAACCTGTTCAAGTCCGACGAGCTGACAAAGGATGTCAGCCCCCTCAAGTTTTACGAATATCTTTGCACAGGCAAGCCTATCGTTACAACTCCTGAGCCTCAGCAGGTAATGGAGTTTAAGAACATGATCTACGTCGCCGCCACAGCTGACGAGTTTGTTGAAAAATGCAGCCAGGCCATTGAGGAAAACTCAACCCTGCAAAGGCAGCAACGCATGGAGTCCGGGAATAATTGCAGCTGGGATTCCAGAGCCGCTCAGTTTGTTTCCATACTGAAAGATATGGATATTCTGGAATGATTACCTTGACCAATTGCTATCGGTTTTAGGTAAGCTTCCTTGTGTAACCATACAAAATTGGATTTTTTAGCTTTGTATTCTTGCAAAGCGGAGATATTTGTCATAAATTATAGTATATAAGGTATATTGTAAACTAATTTTAAGTGGAGGAGTAGTTTTGAAAAAAGTTGCCGTAATTATGGGTTCCGACAGCGACCTTTCGGTTATGAACGGCTGCATCAGCACTCTTAAGCAGTTTGGCATACCCTATGAGGTCCGCATCATTTCGGCCCACCGTACACCTGACGCAGCCCATCAGTTCGCATCTGCTGCCATCAGCAATGGTTTTGGCGTTATTATCGCCGCCGCAGGCAAGGCTGCTCATCTGGGCGGAGTTCTTGCCGCCTACACCACTGTGCCTGTCATCGGAGTTCCCATCAAATCCTCCACTCTCGACGGGCTTGACAGTCTGCTTTCGACAGTTCAGATGCCCAAGGGCGTTCCCGTGGCCACAGTTGCCATAAACGGAGCTGAAAACGCCGCCCTGCTGGCGATCCAGATGCTGGCTCTGTCCGAACCTGCGCTGGCCAAAGCTCTTGAGGAATACAAGCTCCAGATGGCGGCCGAAGTCGCCGCCAAAGACGAAAGAATAAGCCGGGAGGTAATGGCATGAACAAAAACAGCAGAAGCGAAAGCTACGCCGCTGCCGGCGTAGACGTTACCGCAGGTTACGAATCGGTAGATCGTATCAAGCCTCTGGTCCAAAGCACCTATATTCCGGGAGTTATTGGCGACCTGGGCGGTTTTGGAGGTCTGTTTAAGCCCCAGCTGGACGGAATTAAGGAACCTGTTCTGGTTTCCGGCACTGATGGCGTTGGTACCAAGCTGAAAATAGCCTTCCTTACCAACAGGCATGACACCGTTGGCATCGACTGCGTTGCCATGTGCGTTAACGACATCATCTGTTCCGGCGCAAAACCTCTGTTTTTCCTCGACTATCTGGCGGTGGGAAAAAACTTTCCCGAACGTATCGAACAAATAGTTTCCGGCGTGACTGAAGGCTGCCGTCAGGCAGGTTGCGCCCTGATTGGCGGCGAAACTGCCGAAATGCCCGGATTCTATCCTGTCGACGAATATGATCTGGCCGGTTTTGCCGTAGGCCTTATGGACAAAACCAGAGTAATCGACGGCAGCAGCATTCGCCCTGGAGATACTCTTATCGGCCTTGCGTCCTCCGGCATTCATTCCAACGGCTATTCTCTTGTAAGAAAGGTTCTGGATGTTGAAAACCGCGACCTGAGCGAGTTTATCCCCCAGCTGGGCAAAACTCTGGGCGAGGAGCTTATTACACCCACTCGCATTTATGTCAGGGCTATCTCATCTCTTATTGATTCAGGAATTTCCGTTAAGGCCATTTCTCATATAACTGGCGGCGGGCTTTACGAAAACGTTCCCCGTATGCTGCCCGACGGAATAACCGCATCCATCCAGATGGCTGCGATCCCTCCCAAGCCGATTTTTGACCTTATTGCCAGCGAAGGCAACATTCCCCCGCGCGATATGTACAACACCTTCAACATGGGCGTTGGCATGATCATTGCCGTGGCTCCGGAAGATTCCCAAAAAGCCATTGAGCTGCTCAATTCCGCAGGCGAGACTGCTTTTATAGCAGGCCAATGCATTGAGGGCGAAAAGGGTGTTGAGCTGTGGTAAATATCGTTGTTCTTGTTTCCGGAGGAGGAACCAACCTCCAGGCCCTGATAGATGCCGAACGCTCCGGGCAAATCCAAAACGGCAGGATAACAGCCGTCGTTTCCTCCAGACCCGATGTATATGCTCTCCAGCGGGCAAAGTCCGCCGGGATCGAAGCCCACGTGCTTGAGCGGCGAGCCTTCCCTTCTGCCGCCGAATACTGCGCCCGGCTTATCCAGCTGCTGGACAGTCTTGATGCCGGGCTTGTTGTTCTGGCCGGGTTTATGACCGTCCTTACCCCCGACGTCATCCAGAAATATCAAAACCGTATAATCAACGTCCATCCGGCCCTGATACCATCCTTTTGCGGAGACGGGTATTATGGTCTGCGTGTCCATCAGGCAGCTCTGGACCGTGGTGTCAAGCTTACCGGCGCCACAGTTCACTTTGTCAACGAACAAACCGACGGTGGTCCCATAGTTCTACAGCAGGCTGTTCCTGTTCTTTCCGGAGACACTCCGGAGTCTCTTCAGCGCCGGGTGATGGAAATGGCTGAATGGAAGCTTCTTCCGAGGGCGGTTTCCCTGTTCTGTGATGGAAAACTTGTTATAAGCGGCCAAACCGTGGAAATAATCGACGAGAAAGGAATCTGAACATGAAAAAAAGAGCAATTATCAGTGTTTCCGACAAAAGCGGCATTATTGAATTTGCCAGGGGTCTTGAGGAACTGGGGTTCGAGATCGTATCTACCGGCGGTACCGAAAAAGCCCTTAAGGATGCCGGACTTGATGTTATCTCCATCAGCGATGTTACCAATTTTCCAGAATGTCTCGACGGACGCCTCAAAACTCTTCACCCCAACGTCCACGGCGGACTTCTTGCCATGCGCAACAACGAAAAGCATATGCAGCAGCTTGAGCAGCTGGGCATCAACACTATCGATGTTGCTGTCATCAACCTTTATCCCTTCCGTCAAACCATTTCCAAACCCGGCGTAACCCTTGAGGAAGCCATCGAAAATATCAACATCGGCGGTCCTACAATGCTCCGTGCAGCTGCCAAAAACTGGAAAGACGTTCTTGTCGTTACCGATCCCGATGATTACAGCGCTGTTTTGGGTTCCCTTGCTTCCGGCCAATACGACAGGCAGCTGCATTTCAGACTTGCGGCAAAGGTTTTTGAGCATACCGCCCATTATGATGCCATGATAGCCGAATATATGCGCAAGCAGTTTACCGACGAAATGCCCCAGCTGCTTACTGTCACCTACGAAAAGGTCCAGGAGCTGAGATATGGCGAAAACTCCCATCAGAAGGCCACCTTCTATCGCGAGCCGTTCTATAAAGAGGGTGCTATCGCCTTTGCAAAACAGCTCCATGGTAAGGAGCTGTCGTACAACAATATTGGCGACGCTGATGCAGCGATCGACATCGTTCGAGAGTTTTCCATCCCGGCGGCGGTTGCCGTTAAGCACGCCAATCCCTGCGGTGTCGCCACCGGCGAAACTATTTACCAGGCTTACACCAAAGCCTATGAATCCGACCCTGTTTCCATCTACGGCGGCATAGTCGCTCTGAACAGGCAGTGTGACAAAGCAACGGCAGAAGAGCTTGCAAAAATTTTCCTCGAGATCATTATTGCTCCCTCTTTTACCGACGAAGCAATGGAAATACTCACCATGAAGAAGAACATCCGCCTTATGGAGCTGCCCGGTATCGACACTCCCAAGAGCAACGACCTTGTGCTTAAAAAGGTTTCCGGCGGTCTGCTGGTTCAGGACTGCGACAACATTATCGGCGACGAAGACCTTAAAGTCGTGACCGACCGCGCTCCCACCGAGGATGAGCTTAAGGCCCTGGCCTTTGGTTGGCGCGTCGTTAAGCACACCAAAAGCAACGCTATTGTCCTCACCGGCGACAGCCAGACATATGGCATTGGCCCCGGCCAGACCAACCGCATCACCGCTCTTGAGCTTGCTATCAAGTACGCCGGTGATAAGGCCAGCGGCTCATGCATGGCTTCTGACGCGTTCTTCCCCTTTGCCGACTGTGTCGAAGCCGCCCATCAGGCAGGTATAACTGCTATCATCCAGCCCGGCGGCTCCATCCGCGACCAGGAATCCATCGATGCCTGCAACAAATATGGCATAGCCATGGTATTCACCGGCATCAGGCACTTCAAGCATTAAGGAGTTACGATTATGAAGGTTCTTGTGATCGGTGGTGGCGGCCGCGAACACGCCATCTGCACCTGTCTTTCAAAAAGCCCAAAGGTCAGCCAGCTTTTCTGCGCTCCGGGTAATGGCGGAATCTCTTCCATCGCCACCTGTGTACCCATCAAAGCCACTGACATTGACGGAATTACTGCCTGGTGCGTTGAAAACTCCATAGATTTTGTTATGGTTGCGCCTGATGATCCTCTGGCTCTTGGAATGGTCAACCGTCTTACCGAAGCCGGAATACGAGCCTTTGGTCCCACCGCAGAGGCTGCTCAGATCGAGGCCAGCAAGGCTTTTTCAAAAACTCTTATGAACAAATACGGCATCCCCACTGCCAGATACTGCGTTTTTGACAACACCAGCGAAGCCCTGGATTATGTTGAAAAGCAGGGCGCTCCCATCGTCATCAAGGCCGATGGTCTGGCTCTGGGCAAGGGAGTTATCATTGCTGAGACCGAGATGGATGCCAAGACCGCTGTTATCCACATGATGGAAAACAAAGCCTTTGGTGCGTCCGGCGACAGGATAGTTATTGAGGAATATATGACCGGCCCTGAGGTCACTGTGCTTTGCTTTACTGACGGCAAAACCATCGTTCCCATGCCATCATCCCAGGACCATAAACGGGCATTCGACGGCGACATGGGCCTTAACACCGGCGGTATGGGCGCTATCTCTCCATCGCCATACTATACCGACGATGTCGCAAAGCGCTGTATGGACGAAATATTCCGTCCCACTATCGATGCCATGGCTCAGGAAGGGACTCCGTTTAAAGGCGTTATCTACTTCGGTCTGATGCTTACTGCCGAAGGTCCAAAGGTCATTGAATATAATGCCCGCTTTGGCGACCCGGAGACTCAGGCTGTGCTTTCCCTGCTGGACAGCGACATAATGGATATATTTGAAGCTGTTGTTGACGAAACTCTGGACAGAATAAGCATAAGATGGAAGGACAAATCAGCCTGCTGTGTTGTAATGGCCAGCGGCGGTTATCCGCAAAAATACGACACAGGTTTCCCCATCACCGGTCTTGACAGGGTACCCGACGACATCACCGTGTTCCATGCCGGAACACGCATCGACGGAAACCGATACCTCACCTCAGGCGGTCGGGTTTTGGGCGTTACCGCCCTTGGGGACGATCTGGACAAAGCCATTTCCCGAGCTTATTATGGGGTTGGCTGCGTCAGCTTTGAAAACGCTCATTACCGTAGAGATATCGGTAGAAAATAACCGCTAATTGGAAGGATATATAAACATGAAGAGAACTCTTGTTTCAGAAATTTACGCTTCTCCCGAAGCCTTTGACAAAACTCAAATAACCGTTGGCGGCTGGGTAAGGACCATTCGCGACCTTAAGTCCTTCGGCTTTATTGAGCTTAACGACGGCAGCTATTTCAAAAACCTCCAGGTCGTTTTTGAAGACGGAGTCGTTGAAAACTATAAGGACATTGCGAAACAGAATGTTGGTGCAGCCCTTGTTATCTCCGGTACACTGGTCGTCACCCCCGATGCAAAGCAGCCTTTTGAGCTTAAGGCCGCCATTATCCAGGTCGAAGGCGCTTCTTCTCCGGACTACCCCTTGCAGAAAAAGCGTCACTCCCTTGAGTTTTTGCGTACTATTGCCCACCTTCGTCCCCGGACCAACACCTTTTCGGCTGCATTCCGGGTACGTTCCGTTGCCGCCCACGCCATTCATACCTTTTTCCAGGACCAGGGCTTTGTTTATGTCCACACTCCCATCATAACCGCCAGCGACTGCGAAGGCGCCGGAGAAATGTTCAGAGTGACCACTCTTGACCCCGCCGATCCTCCCAGAGGCGAGGATGGTCAGGTGGATTTCAGCCAGGACTTTTTTGGCAAGCCCGCCAACCTGACCGTTTCCGGCCAGCTGAACGCCGAAAGCTTTGCCATGGCGTTTGGCAAGGTTTATACCTTTGGCCCCACCTTCAGAGCCGAAAACTCCAACACCCAGCGCCATGCCGCTGAGTTCTGGATGATCGAGCCTGAGATCGCT
>CAYLKH010000011.1:0-40912 GCA_964384255.1 uncultured Oscillospiraceae bacterium
CGAAGCCAAAACTACGGAAGTCAGCTTGCTGACTTTGCGTACTTCAAAAGGCCGCCATGCTGCCTTTTTCGCACGTTTGAAGGCCGAGCGGAGAAATTTTCGGGACGTCAATGCTTGCATTGACGTTTTACACTGCCGCCGGAAATTTCATATGTGAATTTTTTCGCCGCTAAAGCGGCGAACTCTACGAGGTTTTTTTGACAGCCTCAAGTGTCGTGACACCTGTCAAGTCATATTATACCGGTTTTTATCCAATTGTCAAGTAACCGATGACCAAATCATGGGTCACCCGGCTATTTATATAAATATCCGGCAGAATCCAGAGCGCCCTTAACTCTTTCGGCGGCTTCGCTGTCAGGACAGTGGATGGTGTGGAGATGTACCCCGCCTGTAAGGGACGAAAGGGGCTGAGCGCCGTGGCTGTTGGTGCTTTCCATAAACCGGGCCACGTCAGCCCGGGAGCTGAGGTCAAGCTGGCCGGTGAGCTGGCCATAAACCGGATGCTCAACTATCACGTCTACCACCCGGCAGCCGTTGTCCACAATAATGTTCAGCTCCGCTTCCATTTCGTCGCCCCGGTGGACGCAGGCCAGGGTGGTGGTCATTCCCGGGGCAGCCCGCTGGATAATATATCCCCGGGGAGTGGCCTGGATGCTTTCCCCGGCGGCTCTGAGCAGAGCCACGTCGCCCACTATTACCTGACGGCTGACCGAAAACCTCGCCGCCAGAGCCGTGGCGCTGATGGGGGTGCCGTTCAGGCTGTGGAGTATGCCGATCAGCTCATGTCTGCGGGTCTCAGCGTTCATGAATATGCTCCTTTACTTATTTTGAATTGTGCTTAAGCAGGTCATAACGGATATCCCAAAGCTTCTGGGACAGGTCGACATAGTAGTTGTGGGGGTTGTCAAACCGCTTGACCTCGTCCCAGAGGGAGTCTACCTGGCGGGTGCAATATGCCTTGATCTCGTCCAGGGCGGGACTCTGATACACCTGCTGGCCGCCCACAAAGATGGGTACCTGAAGCTCTTTGGCCGTAAAGTCATAAACGTTTTTGGTCTTCCAGGTAACGTCCGGGTCGAAGATGGTCATTTCGCCGGAATCGTCGACCTTTTCGTCGTATACGGTTATGTAGTCAGCGATGGCCTTTCCTGTGTCGTTGCCAAACAGGCGATAGACCTTTTTATAATGGGGGACGGTTATCTTGCCCACGTTTTCGCTGATTTTGATTTTGGGGACCACATGACCGTGGGTATCTTCCACAGCGACCAGCTTATAGACTCCGCCAAATACAGGCTCGCTCCGGGCGGTAATAAGCCTTTCGCCAACGCCAAAGCAGTCGATACAGGCATCCTGGAGCATCAGGTCCTGGATAATGTATTCGTCAAGGGAATTGGAAACGGTTATGGTGCATTCGGTCCAGCCGGCATCGTCCAGCATTTTGCGGGCCTTGCGCGTAAGATAGGCTATGTCGCCGGAGTCCAGCCGGATGCCGCATTTGGTTATGCCCATAGGTTTCAAAACCTCGTTAAATGCCCGAATAGCGTCAGGTATGCCGGATTTGAGGGTATTGTAGGTATCCACCAGCAGGGTAGCGTTGGTGGGATACAGCTCGCAATAGGCCTTAAATGCTTCATACTGGGAATCGAACATCTGGACCCAGGCGTGGGCCATGGTCCCTCCTGCCATTACGCCGTAAAGCTGGTCGGAAATGGTGCAGGCCGTTCCTGCGCAGCCGCCGATATAAGCGGCCCTGGCCCCAAGGATAGCGCCGTCAGCTCCCTGGGCCCGGCGGGAACCGAACTCAAGCACAGTCCGCCCCTGAGCGGCGCGGCAAATACGGTTAGCCTTGGTCGCAATAAGGCTCTGATGGTTGATACACAGGAGCATATAGGTTTCCAGCAGCTGAGCCTGAACAGCCGGGGCCCGGACGGTGATAAGCGGCTCCTTGGGGAAAACGGGTGTCCCTTCGGGTACGGCCCAGATATCTCCGGTGAACTTAAAGTTGGCCAGATATTCCAAAAACTCTTCCGAAAACAGGTTTCTCCCCCGGAGATATTCAATGTCCTCGCTGCTGAAATGCAGGTCGTTGATATAGTCGATCACCTGCTCAAGCCCGGCCGCGATGGCAAACCCTCCGTTATCAGGCACAGCCCGGAAAAACAGGTCAAAATAGGTTATTCTGTCTTTGTATCCCTTAAGAAAATACCCGTTGCCCATGGTCAGCTCGTAAAAGTCGCACAGCATGGTCAGATTCAGGTTGTCTTTGGTGTTCATGGCGATTCTCCATTTTTAGCAAATTTTTAACTATTTTACACCCTTTATATGCCCAAAGCAATCCTTTTTGTCGGTTGCCAAAAAATAAACTATATAATTTAGAGCTTTAAAGTGTCGCGACACCTGATAATGCACCTGTTACATTTTTGATAATAGACATATATCAGCGATTGTAATAAAATTATGCCATACAAATTATTGGAGGGAAAACACATGGCATATCAAATCAACAGCGCTGGCTGCTCCTGCTGCCACCAATGTAAGGTCAACTGCCCTGTTTCTGCCATCAGATTTAAGGGTTCAAAATACTGGATCGACCCGGATAAATGTATCGACTGCGGGACCTGCGCCCAGCTTTGCCACAACTGCGTTATCACAAAGGTGGGCGAGGCTCCGGCGCCTGCCGAAAAGCACGAACTCATCAGGCGGGAATGCGACGTGCTGGTAGTAGGTGGCGGCGGAAGCGGCCTCATAGCGGCGGCAAAGGCCGCCTGCGAAACCGGCAAAAAGGTCATCGTTATTGAAAAGAGCAAAAAATGCGGCGGCAACACCTGGTACGCCGGGGGGTTCCGCATCCATTATTCCCAGCTGCTGGCCGAGGCCGGTGAGCCGGACAACCGCATGGAAGACATCCGCAAATTCATGATCGACACCCTCTGGGCCGAAGACCACCATCTGGTTTACAACGTTTACCACGCCACGGAGCATCTTTGCGACTGGATGCGGGAAAAATGCGACTGCGAAAACAATTTTGAGATCGGCACCACCCCATGGGGCGGCAAGGGCCTGATGTTCAACACTCAGGGCGCCCCCACCTTTAAACGGCCCGACACCTCTATTGGACCCGGTGGCGGCGGAAGCTTTATCGTCTGGAAAATGCTGGATATGTGCAAAAAATTCGGCGTTGAGATCCTGACCGAACACGCCGCCACAAAGCTCATTACTGACGATAGCGGCGCCGTGGTGGGCGTATTGGCGACCGACCCCGGCGGAGAGACTGAGATATCATGCAAGGTATGTATTATGTCAACCGGTTGCTTCTCCCATGACCCAGAACTTCAAAAGAAGGCCAATCCCAGCTCTGCCATGGAAGGCGAGCCGATACACTATTTCTCGGTCCCTTCCTGCACCGGCGACGGAATCAAAATGGCCAGCGCTATCGGCGCCGATATCGACTATAAAAACATGAAGGCTCTGGCTCTTGGCCCTGCTCACCATCCCTTTGGCTTTGCGGGCGTTTGCATCAGCCGCGAAAACGAGGTAATGTTTGTTAACGCTGACGGCAGGCGCTGGGCTAACGAAACCGACAACACCATGGTCCTGCGCCACCGGTTCCTGGAGCAGCCCAGGTTTATCAACTGGGCCATATGCGACAGCAACATTGCAAAAATCACCACCGACCGCCTTATCGAGATGCGTCGGGACGGGGATGCCGGAGTTGCTCTGTTCAAAAACTATCTCAACGAGATCGAAGAAGAAACCCAGCTGGATATGCCCACCAAAAAGGCCGACACTCTGGAAGAGCTGGCCCAGCTCATGGGTGTGCCTGTGGATACCTTTGTCCAGGAGGTTCAGCGATACAACGAGTTTTGCAAAACCGGCAACGACACCGACTTTTTCAAGGCTCCGGAATATCTGGTCCCCATCGAAAAGCCGCCCTTCTATGCCTTCTTTGGCAAGCGGTTCCAGGAAAACGCCGCAGGCGGCATGAAGATAAACTACGACTTGCAGGTGCTTAATACCAGCGGCCAGCCCATACCCGGCCTGTATGCCACCGGCGATAACTGCCGCGGCGTGCTTATTGGGGGCGACGTAGGCACCGATTACGTGGAGCGCATGATCTCTGCCTGCACCTTTGCCTGTGCCAGCGGATATATGGCGGGAGAAAACGTTGTCAAATACCTTTCTGCCAATTGACCCCGCCTCTTGACACAGGATCGGACTTCGGGGTAAAATATTCCCGGAAGTTATATTGAAAGGAAATCTGACCATGATAAAAAACGAAGTTATCGATGCTATCCTTCAGCGCCGCAGCGTCCGGGCCTACACCGACCAGCCCGTGACTGACGAACAGCTGGACACAGTTCTCGAATGCGCGCTCTGGGCGCCTTCGGGCATGAACCGTCAGACCACCGTTTATGCCGCCATCCGTGACAGCGAGCTTTTGAAGCTACTGGCCGAGGACGACAGGAAGTTTGGCAGCTTTGGCCCTCCTCCCGGCATGAAGATGCCTGACATGAAGCCCGAGGATATGCCCGGCGGCGTTCCCGGCGGACCGGGTGGTCCCGGCGGCCCTCAGGGTGAACGGAAGCTGGCATATGGCGCTCCCTGCGTCATCCTTGTTTTCAACCAGGCCGACAGCCGCCACCAGATCGACCCCGCTCTGGGCGAGGAAAACATATGCATCGCCGCCCATTCCATAGGGCTTGGCACCTGCATCCTTGGGGGGATGGGCGCTTTTGACGACGAAGCTAACGCAAAGCTGTGGATGGACCGTCTGGGTATCCCCGAAGGCTATAAGCACATCACCTCTATCGCCATCGGCCATCCCGCCGATCCCGGCACCCCCAAACCCCGCAGAGACGGACGCAAGATAGTTAAATAACCAAACCGCCGCAGACGAAAGTCTGCGGCGGTCTGGTTCATATTCAGGTTTATTCGGCCATAAGCTTTCTGCGGGCAAGGTTGATAGTACCCTCCTGCATTTCGCCTATCCATTTCAGCGAATGTCCGGTACCCAGCGCTACGCAGGACATGGGGTCGTCAGCAACTATGGTGGGGATGCCGGTTTTGGTTTCGATAAGCTTGTCTATCCCCCACATCAGGCTGCCGCCGCCGGTAAGGACTATGCCGGTTTCGGCAATATCCGTAACCAGCTCCGGCGGAGTCGCTTCAAGGACCTGGTGAACAGCGTCGACGATTTTTTCGGAAACCTCGGCATAAGCCTCAAGAGTTTCGGCAGAACTCATGGTTATGGAGTCCGGCAGTCCGGTTTTGATGCTGCGTCCCCTGACCACAGTCATCATCTCTTCCTCCCGGGGGTAAACGCAACCGATAGAGGTTTTTACATCCTCGGAGGTCTTGTCCCCAATAAGAAGGTTATATTTTCTGCGGATATAACGAATAAGGGCTTCGTCATAAGAGTCGCCGGCGAATTTGATAGAGGAATATTCCACAATACCGCTCAGGGACAGCACGGCAACGTCGGTGGTGCCACCGCCGATATCCACGATCATCCGGCCCTGAGAGCCGGAAATGTCCATACCCGCTCCCAAAGCAGCCGCCACAGGTTCTTCAATAAGGTATACCCGCCTTGCCCCGGCTTCCAGCGTGGCGTCAACAACAGCTCTCTCTTCGATCTCGGAAATGCCGCTGGGGACGCATATTACGACCCGGGGTTTGACAAGGCTGAATCCATTGACCTGCCTTATCATGGCTTCGAGCATTTTCTGCGTCATCTCATAGTCGGAAATAACGCCCTCGCGCATTGGCCGGATGGCAAGAATGTTGCCGGGGGTCCTGCCCAGCATATTCTTTGCGCCCTCGCCAACAGCCAGCAGCTTGCCGGAATTTTTGTCGATAGCGGCCACAGAAGGCTCCCTCAGCACGATACCCCTGCCCTGCAAATACAGGAGAATATTGGCAGTACCCAGATCGATACCTATATCCTTGCTTAAAAGTCCCATTTCACACCTCGAAAGTTTGAGTATTTATCATTGTAGCACATCAGTCAACGTCTTGCAAATACCACGCAGTTGACCTTCTTCGCTCCGGCTGTCAGCAAAACTCTGGAACATTCTGACGCGGTGGAGCCGGTGGTGAATACATCATCCACCAGCAAAACGCATTTCCCGGCCATAAGCTCCGGGTCAGCGGCCCGGTAAACTCCCAGAACGTTTGCCCTTCTGGCGGCCTTGTCCTTAAGGCTGGACTGGGCCGGATTGTCAACGGTTTTTATCAGCAGAGCCGCAAGGGGGATATCCAGCCTCCCGGCCAGATCCTGAGCCAGCAGCTGAGCCTGGTCATAACCCCGGCTGCGCAGCCGCTGCCTGCTTACCGGCACCCATGTTATTATGTCAGGCGGCTCAAGGTGTTCGACCACGCATTGAGCCATATAATGGCCATAAGCCCTGGCATAGATAGAGCGTTTGCCAAATTTGAACCGCAATACCGAGCTTCTTACCATGTCCTTATACCACAGGGGCGCGATGCCTGTGGATATGAATTTTCCGGAAAGGAACACGTCTTTGCCTTCTGTTACCGGCAGCTGTTTTTGGCACAGGGCGCAGGCATAGGTGCTGCTGTCCGGCAGCAACCGGCGGCAGAAAACACATTTAGGCGGGAAGAGGATATCTATCACCGGCCGAAGCAGCGCCCTCACTGGGAAAGCCTTACCTTCAACCCGCTGTATCTCTTGCGCTGTTTATCGTTTTGAACCATTTGGAAGATCACTTCCTCATCGCCAACGATTATCAGCAGCTCCCTTGCCCGGGTGACGGCGGTATAGAGCAGATTTCGGGCTTTCAGCATCTGCGGCACCGAATAGGCCGACAGTATCACCGCCCGGTATTCGCTGCCCTGAGCCTTGTGAACGGTCATGGCATAGGCCAGCTCCAGCTCCGACAGCATATCGAAGGAATAAACCGCCTTTCTTTCGTCAAAAACCACATAAAGCATCTCGTTGGCAATGTCCACATCCTCGATACGGCCCACGTCTCCGTTAAATATTCCGCTGCCGATCTCGCTGCCCCGGGTCCACATAATGTCATAATTGTTCTTTATCTGCATCACTCTGTCCCCCACCCGGAAGACATAAGAGCCATAGGCTTTTTCCTTCTTACCAGCCGCCGGAGGGTTGATGACCTGCTGGAGTCTGGTGTTCAGATTGACCGTACCGGTGTCGCCCTTTCTGGTGGGTGACAGGACCTGAATCTGGTTCGTCTCGATGCCCATATTCTCCGGCAGACGCTTCTGGCACAGCTCAACTATGGTAGATATGAGCGCGTCGGCAGATCTGCGTTTTAAGAAGAAAAAGTCCCTGTTTTTGACCGTCAGCTCAGGCATTTCGCCGCCGTTTATCCGGTGGGCATTAAGGACGATCAGGCTCTCCCCTGCCTGACGGAAAATGTCGGTAAGGGCGATGCATGGGATCTTTCCGCTTCGTATCATGTCGGACAAAAAGTTACCCGGGCCGACTGACGGCAGCTGATTCGGGTCGCCCACAAACACCACCCGGCACTGGGGTCGCAGAGCGCTGAGCAGCGCCCGTGCCAGAGTTATGTCAACCATCGAGGTTTCGTCGACTATTATGGCATCAGCGTCCAGGGGGTCGCTTTCGTCATGGCAGAAGGCCATCTCTCCGTCTTCGTCGGAAAACTGGACCTCCAGCAGGCGATGGATAGTAACAGCATCCCGGCCGCACAGCTCGCTCATGCGCTTTGCCGCCCGACCGGTGGGAGCTGCCAGAAGGGTTTTCAGCTCCATGGAATCGAACAGGTCGATAATTCCCCGGACGGTGGTGGTCTTGCCGGTGCCGGGGCCACCGGTCAGCAGCATAATGCGGCTGACTGCGGCCATGGCTATAGCCTGTCGCTGTAGCTGGGCAAAGGCTATGCCCTGCCGCTTTTCGATACGGTCGATGGTTTTTTCAACATTTATCTCCCCGTCCCGGGAAAAATCTGCCAGATATCTCAGCCGCTGAGCGACGTAGTCCTCAGCCTCGTCCATGGTGACAGTAAACACGGCATCAGCGTTGCCGATCTGCCGGTTGACAAGAGTCCCGTCGTCGCAAAGCCGCTCCACGGACTGGATAACGTTTTCCTCATCTACGGAAAGCAGCGCCGCCGTGGCGGATATGAGCTTTTGTCTGGGCAAAAAGGTATGGCCGTTGCTCTGGTTATATTGAAGCTCATATTTGACCCCCGCGTCAATGCGCAGGCTGCAATCTTCTTCAATACCCGATTCCAGGGCGAACCGGTCGACCATATCAAACTGAGCGCCATAGTATTCGTCAGCCAGGATATAGGGATTGGCCTTGACTATATTCAGGGACGACTGACCGAAGGACGCATATATCTTCATGGCAAGGCGAACAGGCAGGCCATATTCCTGAAGGTATTCCATCAGGATCCTTACTCCCACCTGTTTTTTGAAGGATTGGGACATCTCTTCCGCCTTTTTGGCAGATATCCCCGGAACGGCCGTCATTCGTTGGGGTTCGTTTTCCAAAACGTTAAGGGTGTCGTCGCCAAAAAGCTCCACCAGCTTTTTGGCCGTCCGTTCGCCGATACCCTTGACGACTCTGGTGGAAAGGAAGCTGAGTATCCCCTGAGCCGTTTCGGGCAGCTGACGCTCCACATATTCTGCCTGCATCTGCTGGCCATAGGTCTGATGCCTGGTCCAGGAGCCGGTTATACGCAGACGCTCCCCCAGGGTGGTCATGGGGATGGTACCCACAGCGGTGACCTCGCCCATTTCGTCGCTGTCGAGCCTGAGTACAGTGTATCCGTTTTCCCGGTTCTGATAAACCACCGCCTTGACAGTACCCTCGATCACGTCATATTCTTTCGTTTCGTCCATCTTATGACCGTTCCTTTGCTTAACTTACTCCCGCTCCACAGGGATAGTGACCATGCTACCCAACGTGACGTTCTGTCTTTTTGCCAGAATCCTGGCCCGGGCAACAGCCTCGGGCTGCAAGCCATTGTCCAAAATGACAGTATCGAACTCAACTATGCCCATGCCCAGAAGCCATTCGGCCGAACTGACGACACTCTGGAGCCGGGTGCATTGTCCCCTGGCTTCCACCACCATATGTATCCTGATATCCTCGTCTCCCGTTACCGGAAGCATAAACGCTCCGGCCACCGCCCAGATCAGCGAAGCAAGACCCAGGCCGGACAAAATGCACACGATCACCGCGCCAAAAGCACTCATAGCGGCACCTCCTTACACCCCATGCTATGCCGGGGCGAAGGGAGAGGTTACCTAATCTATCAAAACCACCGATCCTGTATATTCCACGTCGCTGGCTTCAACATAGCTGCCCTTATAGCCGGTGACTCCGTTGGCATCCATCCATTTTTGCTTCGATGCCATCAGGTTGCGGACGGTGCTGGGGACATATCCCAGCCGCTGGCGATACAGCTCGGCCAGTTCATAAAGGTCGTTATAGGTCAGGTAGGGATAGTCCTGCATACCTGAGGCTGCTCTGCCGTTATAATAAGCATATTCCAGATTGCCGTTGCTCATATACCACAGCCTTTCGGTCCCCTGAATACCCCGATACATCATTTCCTCAAGGAATCTTACAAGGGTGTTTCCCGTGGCCTGATAAATCTCTTCCATAAAGATTATCTGGACCGCCTGATGATTAAGGGAGGTGTGGGTCTTCTTTCCGCCGTACTGGCCGGTATAGTCATAAACCATCCATCCGGGCCAGCCGTCAGACAGGGTCACAGAATCGTGGTTATGGAGGACGAAGGGGATATAATAATCCATATAATCCTCCACCACGGTCCAGAATTCTCTGATACCATAATTCTGATATGCCTTAAGGAAGGCTCTGGCAAGGTCGGTATTGAACCGGGTATCATAAAATCCCGCTCCGATGCCATAATCCGACAGCAGCCACTGGCTCCCGGACAGGGTCGGGAAATAGCCCTGCTGGTTTTGCAGGTCGCGCATTACGTCCAGCATGGCGATGCACATATATCTGGCCGAGCCGGACTCAAGCCCCATGGGGACAAATTTGCAGGCGATATATGCGGCGGGGATCCGGTGGTAATAATTGGTCCCCGAAGGAATGTAGTTTGAGGGAGAGGTATAATAATAGCCGTTGTAGCACCATCTGTTGTCGCCCCCGAACTGGCACCCCTGCCACAGGGTCCTGACATCAGCATCGTCCCAGTCGATAGTGTCGCTATGGCTGTACATAACAAAAAAGTCTATAAAGGTCCCGGAATTGACATAGGGCGCCATAATGGATATGCGCCACCCGTTGTCGGTGGGTTCGATACACAGGTCGCCGGTCTGGCCTTCCTGAGCCTGAATGGCGTTGTTTTCTTTGTCAACATATGCCTGAGGCAGCAGGATCACCATCTCCTCGCTGTCGTCAATGGAAAGGAAGTACATTCCATAGGCCAGACGGCTGTCAGAGAGGATCTCTTTGGTTATCCATTTGTTGGAGACGGTGTTGTAATAACGCAGGGTCAGGCTCTCGCATTCGACCTCAGTTGAGTAAAGCTCAAATTCCTGCGCCAGCACATTGTCCGCATAAAGGCGGCGGGAGGCAAAATAGGAACCGTCGGGATAAGAATACAGCTTCTGGCAATGGCGGCCAAAATCGGTGGAAGCATAGCTTTCGGTAATGGCGATGTCACCAAAGGCGGCTTCCAGATAGCTGATGGAAGACAGCTCCCATTCAAAATCCTCTATGGTTACCGGCTCGATGTCATAAACCTTTTCTTCAACTTTGTCGTCGGCTTCTCCGTCGGTTTCTTCGGACTCTTCCTCAGCTTCTTCGTCAGTATCCTCGTCGTCGGCTTCTTCGTCAGTATCCTCGTCGTCGGTGTCGCCGTCCTCAGGGTCTTCGGTGTCCATATCCTCGTCCTCTTCGTCGGACTGCCCGGGAAGCTGGTCGTCGTCATCGACCTCATCGTCGTCATCGTCGAGCCGGTCGTCATCGTCATCATCGGTGAACAGCCAGTCCAGATCCTCGGTGTTGTTGACCAGAGGGGTCTGAGTTTCGTCAATAAGGATGATCCCCTGAGCCAGCGCAGGAAGTCCCGCAGATGCCAGCCCGGCAACCGATAATATAAGTGCGATAAATCGTTTAATAGTCATCAAATTTAAATCCAATCCTGAGTATTGTTGTGGCCGCTGAGCAATTCAGGGGCCATTTATTCGTTGACCATATCCAGGAACTGCTGTTCGGAAAGAACAGGTATCCCCAGCTGGCCAGCTTTAGTCAGCTTTGATCCGGCGTTTGCGCCGGCCACAACATATGTCGTCTTTTTTGAAACCGAGCCGGAAACCTTTCCGCCACGCTGTTCAATAAGGGCCGTAGCCTCGTCCCGGGTAAACATTTCCAGCGCCCCGGTCAGCACAAAGGTCATGCCGGCAAAGCTTTCGTCGCTGCCGAGATCCAGCGCGGTCATATTGACCCCCGCCTGACGGAGCCTCTGGATAAGGCGCTGCGAGCTTTCCAGCGAAAACCAGTCCACAATGCTCTGGGCCGTTATCTGGCCGATATCGTCTATCCCGGTCAGCTGGTCCACCGTTGCCGCTGCCAGCGCATCCAGGGAACCAAACCTTTTTGCCAGAAGCTTTGACGCCTTTTCCCCAACCTGCCTGATGCCAAAGGAGAATATCAGCCGCCAGAGGTCGTTGGATTTGGAGCTTTCCAGGGCTTTTATCAGGTTTCGGGCCGATGTTTCGCCCATTCCTTCCAGCGCTGCCACGGCCTGCGGGTCGAGGAAATACAGGTCTGCCTGAGTTGAGATAAGCCCGCTTTCCAGCAGCAGCTCCACCACCGCGGAGCCAAGCCCGTCAATATCCATGGCGTTTTTGGACGCAAAATGGGCGATGCCCCGGGCCAGCTGAGCCGGACAGGAGCCATTAGTACAGCGGAATGCCGCCCCGTCCTCATCCCGAACTACCTGACCTCCGCACACCGGACAGGTGGACGGCAGCACATAGGGCTGAGCCTCGGTCGGCCGCTTGTCAGTCACGACCTCAATGATCTCGGGGATTATCTCACCGGCTTTTCTGATTTTGACAGTGTCGCCAATGCGGATATCCTTGTCGGAAATAAAGTCCTGATTGTGCAATGTGGCGTTGGTGACTGTGGTCCCCGCCAGCCGGACCGGCTCCACCACGGCCTTGGGAGTCAAAACCCCCGTTCTACCCACCTGAACAAGGATGTCCCGCACAACGGTCTGCTTAATCTCGGGAGGATATTTATAGGCTGCGGCCCAGCGGGGGAATTTTGACGTGCTTCCCAGGGCGACCCTGCCCGAAAGGCCGTTCAGTTTGACCACCGCACCATCGATGTCGAAGGCCAGCTGACCCCGGGACTCGCCCAGCTGCTCGATAGCCTTCCGGGCCTCATGAGCGTTCCTGACCAGGGTGTGGTCCACGACCTTAAACCTCAGCGATCGAAGATAATCGAGACTTTCGCTATGGGTCCTGAACTCAATTCCTTCGGCCAGCTGGACATTGAAAATCAGTATGTCCAGCTTTCGGGACGCCGCTACCTTCGGGTCGAGCTGACGGAGCGAACCGGCGGCGGCGTTGCGGGGATTGGCCATAAGCTGTTGGCCATCCAGCTGACGCCGGGCGTTGATGGCTTCAAAGACTGCTTTTGGCATAAACACCTCTCCCCGGACAATAAGCCGGGAAGGAGCGTTTTCGAGCCTGAGGGGTATGGACCTGACGGTTCTGAGGTTTTCGGTAACGTCCTCGCCCACGGTGCCGTTGCCCCGGGTAGCTCCCCGGGCAAACTGGCCGTTGATATATTCGAGAGCAACGGAAAGCCCGTCGATTTTGGGTTCAACAGTAAACTCTGCGCCCGGAATATCCTGACATACCTTATCAACAAAGGAATCAAGCTCGTCAAAGGAAAACACATCCTGCAAGCTTTCCAGCGGGACCGGGTGGCTCACCTGGGCAAATTCCTTAAGCGCCTGACCGCCGACCCGCTGGGTGGGCGAATCTGCCAGGGCAAATTGGGGATATTCCTGCTCCAGCCGGGTGAGCCTGCGCAGCTTCATATCGTATTCATAATCCTCGACTGTGGGAGCATCCAGAACATAGTATTCATAGCCATACTGCTCCAGCTCCGCAGTCAGGGATAATATTTCCTGTTTGGGTTCCATGGTTCCCCTCCATAAACACTTATACATTTTACAGTATACCACAAGGTGTTGTTAATGTCTACGACTCATTAACAACACCTTGTATATTTTTCAGACTGTTATCCAAAATTGAAATATTTGTCCATTGCGTCCTGGGCCGAATCGGTTTCGGAAAAGTAGGTATAACTTTCCGGCACCGCGCCCACAATAACCGTCTCGGCAACGCAAAACATGGACTGGGTCTGAACAGTGCCGGTTTTGCCGCCGATGAGGACAGTTATCTCAACATCACAGTTCAGGTATATCCGGTGGATGGTCTGGTTTATTCCGGCGCTTTCAAAATCGTTGGCAAAATCCACCGCCGCCGTTTTTACCCCTATTATTTTAACCGGGATCTCCGGCCCCATACCCGAAAGAAAATCCAACGCCAGCAGATTGCCCACCGGGATGGATATTTCATCTACGCTGATACAGCCGATTTTTTCAAGCACGGCCTCAGTCGCCATGGTTTTCAGCCGGTTGATTTGGGCCACGTCGGTTTTGACGGCGGTTATGGCTCCGGAATCGTCCTTTTCAAAGCTGACTATAGCGTCATAATTCAGCCCGCCTTCATCAGCCAACTGGCTCACAGCCTGATTCATGGCGTCTTTGGCAGCGTATGCCACCTGTGCCTGACCTATCTGCGCCAGCAGGGGTGTCAGCTTTGCGTTAATAAGTCCGCTTATAAGCAGCGCCACCCCCGCAACTATCAAACAGATGAATACAATACCCCACCCGCTCCCTCTTCGTCGCAACTGAACCACCCCTTTGGATAATCATATGCGCCCGCAGATGAAAATTGTCAACATTCAACTTGCAGGCAAAGGCCCGGTAGCCTTTGTCTACAGCATCAACATTCCTTCTTCACGCCAGGTGCGAAAAATTAAATGTTGACAATTCTGATTTATGTGGTATAATCTTGTTGTTAAATATGTTTGGGGGTATAGCTCAGCTGGGAGAGCGCTTGAATGGCATTCAAGAGGTCAGCGGTTCGATCCCGCTTATCTCCACCATGGACCCTGTGGCCGATCGGCCACAGGGTCTTTTTTTGCGCATCAGTCGCCCCGGCCAATTCTTTCAGCTGTTCATCGGAGACGTATTGATTCCGGCCAAGTCAAGACACCATGTAGACGACTCCGCAAGGCCCAATTCGATATTCGTTATTTTTTAACCGATGCTGTAATAATCTAACAAACTTATGCCTTTTGTGTAATTATCTGTTATATTCTATCATAAAGGAGCATGGTTATGATCAGAATATTACTGTCTACCCGTCTGGGCGAACGGCGGTGGACGCAAGCCGACCTTGCCCGCAAAACCGGCATACGACCCTCGACCATCAACGAGCTGTATCACGAGCTTGCCGAACGGGTCAAGCTGGAACATCTGGACCTGATATGTCAGGCCCTGAACTGTGAGCTGGACGAGCTTATTGTCAGGGTTCCCGACGATTCGCCCGACATTCAACAATTCGACACCGTCCATACGGAACATAAATAAGACCGCAGGCACAGGGTTATGTTTCTGACCCTGTGCCTGTCTGCACGATCGGCTTATTCCATATCCACAATATCATACATGGCGTTCAATATGCTCCACCCCTGTTGGAACGGCCGCATCATGTTCCAATATCCCGCTCCTCTGAAGCCATATTCTGCAATAAGCTCCAGCTTGGCTTTTATGCTGCGTCCGTCCTCGAACCAGACCTCATGTACTCTGCCGTCGTCGTCAGTATAATTAAAATATGGGGTCAGATAATTCTCGTCAAACCGTATCTCCGCTCCATACCTTGCCGCCAGCACATAGGCTTCGTCGTTAGGTATGGACCGGGCCTTTGTCTCCCCCTGGACGTAAGGGAGCGTCCAGTCATATCCATAATTCGGGATCCCCATAAATATCTTCTCCGGAGGTATCTCGGTTATGGCATAATCCAGCACCCGCCTGACGCTGGGCAGCGGAGCCACCGCCAGTGGCGGGCCATAAGTATATCACCATTTAAGATGTATGTTACTTAAAACAGCAAAAGCGCAGAGTGGAATTGCTCCTCTCTGCGCTTTGATTTGCTTACCGCTGCAAAAAGTCTTCGATTGCCTTTTTGATGATCTGCGCCTGAGAGATCCCATCAGCGGCGCATTTTTCTTTAAAGGCAGCAGCCATTTCTTTTGGCACACGAACCGAAATATTGTCGTAGGTTTTGTTCAGATACCGCTGTTTTACTTCGGTCGATGTTTTAGTCTTCCTTTTTTCTTCCATCGTTGCTACGCCTCCCTTTGATACTGATAATGATCGAAGCCACGGATAAAGCTGCGCTTACAGCGCACAAAATACAGATAACTATTGTCATAGCAGTTTGACATTGAGCATGATTTGTGATACCATCAGGGGCAAGGGAGATTTCTCTCCCTGCCCTCTATTTGAGGGATTTTTCAATCACAACAAGAATTGTTGCGATGAGATTTAGAATTGCGGCTATCAGGTTAAAGGTGCTTTCGACGGTTTCTTTCTGATTGCCGCTTTTCTTTTTGCGTTTTTGCTTGCTCAACGTACCGACCTCCTTTCTGCTATTATTGTAGCATACTGCTTGCAGTATGTCAAGCTTAATTTACTTTTTTTCAAAAAAACGCGGCAATCAAGCCTTTTGATTTGCAATTACAAACCCGGCGACGGTCAATTTTCCGTCGCCGGGTTTATCATATCGCCGGGCTGTCATTGCTGCGCTGCTGGACAAATCCGGTGGCTTTGGCAGCTTCGAAGGTTATGCCGCCTTCGCTGTGGTCGGATTTGCAGAGGTTCATGTAAAAGCTGCACACCGTACCATGAGCCGTCCAGGGCAGGCCAACCATAGCAGATACCCAGGGCAGCGCACCGGTAAACCCTCGATAGACGCAGTAAAACGCCAGCAGCAAGCCGCCAGCTGTAACCACCCAGAGCAGCTGCCGTATATCCTGAGACAGCTTTTTTGAGTAATCCATGTTTCCCTTCATGACGCCAAACCTGCCAGTCTGGCGAACCTGTGCATAACCGTCGCCAGCTGTTCCCGTGTCATAAAGTCTTCCCACATATAGTTGGGACTGCCGTCTTCCAGCGCTGCACCGCCTACCATCAGGCCGCTGTCCATAACATACTGCCTGCCTTCCTGACTGTAGCTGCCGCAATCGTTGTCCTGAAGCGAAGCACGATAGGCTGCCATAGCGGTTATAAACATCTTGTTAAATTCATCCTGGGTAATTCCTGGCACTTTCTCATCCTCCTCAACAAGTGACCAATTCGGTCTGCCGTATCCGGCTATTTGCGAAAAGCTCAGCGCATAGCTCTTGCTATTGACGGAGCCGCCGTTATCCACCACACCGGGATCAGCTGACGTGTTGCCCTCAATGGTGTACACCCGGCCATTTTCCACCTTTTCCACCAGTCCAGTATGATACATGGTACTGCCACCGTCAGCGCTGAAGAAGATCTGATCCCCGGACTGTGGGTCTGAGCTGTGCAGCGCACCGGCCTGTTTGTAATACCGGGCCGATTCGGTGCAGCCCGCTCCATAACCGCCCATAGGCTGATAAGTCATGGCAAGGGCCAAATCTACGCCAAAGGTATTTATATAACACCAGTCGACAAACACGTCGCACCAGGCGTAGCCGTTTTTAGCGCCGTTGTATATGCCCAGCTCGTCCAGCGCCGCCGCATACTTTGTCCAGTTGTTCCGACCGGCGTTGGCGATTTTATCATCCAGAAACGCATTAGTCGCCTTTTCCAGATATCCGATCTCCACTCTGGCGATGGTCAGAACTCTTTCCTGAGCCGTCATCAGTCATCACTCCAATTCATAACTTCCCTGAGCTTGTCGAAGCCGAACATGGCTGCATAGGCCACCATGAACCCTGCCACCACCAGCGCCAGAACGGTATACCAGCAGATGGCCACCGCCTTGATCTGGCAGTACGCAATACCGGCTGCCACTGTCAGCATCTGAGCCACGGACAGCGCCAGTACATTGGTGGGCAGCTTGTCCCATGTAGCCTGCTTGACAGCTTCGACTATTACGTTAGTTAGCGCCACAAGAACGCCTGTGGCGGCGATAAGTAAAGAAATATCCATTGTTTTTTCCTCTCATTGCAAAAAATCGTGCTTTTGCAGCCGTTCGTCATAGACCCGGCTGATGTTCCTGATAGCATGAACGGCACGGCTGTTCTCGTAATCCCTATGGGCATCGCAATACCTTTCGTAAGCATCTATGTCTGCCAGGATCTCAATAAACTCTTCCTTTGTGTGAGGAATATCCCTCAACAGTTCGTTGTTGAAATGCAGGATCCTTGTTCGGCGGCTGTCCACCGCGCGGATATCGTCAGTTCTTATGTGGGATTCCAGCTTTTCCCGGCTTTGCTTTTGGACCACTTTAATTTCCTCGATCTCTTTCAATACATCAGCATTAATGGCCTTGCCTATGGTCTTTGCCAGTCGTGACCACGGGTCAACCTTTACCGGCGAAAGCTGCACAAGGGTCAACAGGATGGCCACCAGCCCACCGCCGCCCGCTAAAAGCTCGTAAATACTCACTTTTCCCTCCATCCGACCGTTTACTGATACAGCTGGCCGGTAATCTGCTGGAATTCCTCGGCGGTGATGCCGCCATCCACGCCCACCAGCTTCTTCAGGTGCTTCAGCTTGTAGATGCCTTTGGCATAGTATTTTGCGATTTTTTCATAATTGCTGCTCATTCAAATACCTCCCCGGTCAACAGTTCAAACAGCAAAGCTGCGTTTTCTTCCTAAAGCTGTTCAAGCTCCGTTTTTTTGCCCATGTAAACCGTTATGGTCCCGTCACGGTGGTCAACGATCTCACCAGCCACGCACCAGGCACTGAGATCTTCGGTGCAGGTTTCGGTGACCTCATTGCCGTCATCGTCGGTCGCAATGCTTTCCCACTGTTTATAATAGACCTCATCGTCCACAAAGGCCGCCTTGGCCGATTCCACATCGGATACAAGGTCGATGCCCTTCCACTGACGGCTGCTGTCTGCGTAATTTCGCTGCACCGACCGTGAAGCCATCGCGAATTTCGTCCCGTTTTCAAATACTATTTTCATATCATTCTCCTAACCTAAATAAGTGATATAAACTGCGCCATCTTCACCGGCTTCGGGGGCTATGCTCGAATCGACGTAGTAACCATAGGTACTGTCATACCAGTAATAAGTGAAGTATCCGTATTTACCACCGCCGCCACCTTCCAGATCTCCTGAACCCTGGTCCGCTGCATTGCCGGCAGAACTTCCGTCAGTGCCTTTTGTGGTTTTCCCAGAACTAGTAACCTCCCCAGCAGTACCACCACCGCCACCGGCAACTGTGATCAAATCCCCGAGCGAAGTGGCCGTGCCTGCTGAACTAGGCGTACCCGAGTAAACGTTACTCACTTTTGTCTGAGTTCCTGCTTTCCCACCACTGCCAATAGTTATTTCATATGTTTCTCCGGCCACAAGCTCAACTTCACTTACATCCCGGCTGCGACCACCAGAACCACCAATTCCGACACAAAGTGAATAATCGACTCTACGACTTGCGCTGCCGCCGCCACCGCCACCACCGCCGCGAATATCCAGCTGGTAGGTTCCGGTAACCGGTACTCTGAAGATGCCGTCGCTGGTATAACCGAAAGTGTAACCCTTAAGTCCGATGTGGACCAGCGTAATAATGACCGCTCCGTCTTCGCCGTCGGTGCCTGCGCTGCCAGTGTTGCCTCCGGCACCGCCGGAGCCGTATTCACCGGCAGTACCGCCGCCAGCACCACCGGTGCTGCCGCTGCCAGCAGAGCCACTTTCGCCGTCAGCGCCACCACCGGATCCACCGGAACTGCTGGAACTGCTGGATCCACCCACAAAATTGCTTGAATTGCCAGCACCGCCGCCGGAGCCGCCGGATACGGTCAATATGCCTTCGATGACAGTAGCTGTTCCGTCACTGCCGGCTTTCGAAGCTGCACCACCGGCACCACCAACACCAATGGTGATCGATAGCTCGCCGTTTCTTGCCAATCCCAAAGGGTACCCAGCAGTAAGACTCTGACCACCGCCACCTCCAGCGCTTCGGGCGCCGCCGTAAGCGTCGATGCTGTAAACGCCGGTCACCGGAGCTGTCCAGGAACCGTCTTCCGTTATGGTCCACTGAGTAGGGCCGCCATAGGCCACTACGTCAGAATTCCAAAGTGCGCCACGCCTCGCGCTGTTAAGTATCATGTCAGCAGACCTCCCTTGACCGAATAAACGGTATCCGTCAGTGCAACGACGCTCACGGCGGCGATGTGCTGAGCGCCCAGAATCAACGCATCAGAGCCGCCATTCAGCGTCACATCAGTTGAAGCGATGTTCACCTCGCCTTCGCCCCAACGCTCGATGGTGCAGTTGAACCCGGCACCCAACCCGGCAGGAACTGTTATTGTTATATCAGCGTCGTTGCTGCAATACAGGTGTCTGCCCAGGTGAGCATCGCTCAGGGTTATGGACGCTGTGACATTGACGATATCGATAGTCTGAAGGATCTCGTCTTCGCCGCCGGGTCCATGGGTCAAGGCATGGTCCGGAACTGCTCCGGCTATGGCAGCTTCGTATTCTTTAAGCTTTTCCCGAAACAGCGCATCAAGGGTCGCCGTCGGTATTTTAGTCACGCCATCGCTCATAAGGCCGCAAACGGTTTCGTCCAGACGCATATCTATAACGTTTGCCGCCGTCAGCTCCGTAGTTCCGGCAGTTACTAATATCTCATACAGTCCCAACTCATACACAGATGCCGTCCGTTCAATGTCCGGTGCCACTGCCGCCGAACTCGGATTACCGACCTTGACGGCAATTTCGCTGGCGTTATCAGCAGCTGAAAAGCGCAACACCACCAGGTCTATCCGGTCCAGAGTTGCGTCCGAGTTGCCGATATTCAGCGTGACCGTATCCTTGACCGCCACGACTTTACCTGCAAAATCATCGTTTCTTATCCAGGCAATGCCGCTGGTGATGTTCAGCGTCATGCCACCGGCCGCTTCCGCATCCAGATTGCCATCCGCTGAGAAAACGCCGCTGCTTCGGGTGCAGTTATACAGCTCCGCATCCTCTGCGCCATAGTCGATATTGTTCAGCGGATATGTGATTATGCTCATTTAAACCCTCCTGACCACCGGGGTTCCAAATCCCAGCTTAACTTTTTCTTCATTGCCTTCATAGGTGAAGGTGACCTTCACTATCGGTACGGTCAGACCCACGCCATACTCGGTCAGCACGCACACCACGCTGTCGCCCAGCGAAAAATACTTGCCGAAATCATCAACAGGTATGCTGAAGCTTATTTCATCACCCTTTGAATACTCTGCCAGCGTTTCCAGCCCGCGGGCAGCAAGCAAAGCTTCATATTCAGTCTGGCTCATACCGTCTTCCAGCTTGATATCGTTCGCTTCAACGAACAATTCTCTGCGGTCAAGACCCTCGGCGGTCAGATCGCCGCAGGCGATAAAGGTTCTGTCCATGCCTTCGCCGTTTCCGGCAACGTAGGCTACGTTTTTATATCCCGATTCTGATATTGCCCGGGTCAGGTCATAGCAGTTGCCGTACTTTTCCGCAAACTTGACGTCGCTCAGCACCTGACCCTCGTACACCTCATAAAGCAGCAGCTTATTGTCCCGGTCGTGCCGCAGTCTGAAGCAGTAGCCTGCCAGCTCGCACCATGCCACCGACAGGGCGAAGACTGAGGTGTACATATACTGGGACTGAGTTTCAGTTCCCAACTCATTGAACTCTCCCAGCGCCATAATGGGATAGGGTCTGGCGTATTCAAAGGCCGTTCTCAGCGCTTCTTCAATATTGCCGCAGGAGATCAGACCGTTGTAGATCCTGTCGTCCAGCAGATATTTTGCATCCACGCCGTAAAACCACAGCTGACCGTTTTTGTCTTCCATGCCGTTGATATACATCAGGCTGTCCGAACGGCGGATCCCCACGAACATTCCCGGCTGGATCCCCATGGTCACAGCGTTCTTGTTAACGACTATCTGCATTTCTCCGGGGCCTCGTGCTTCCTCGCTCCAAACAAGGGATACAAATTCGGTTATGACCGCCTGTTTGGTCAACGTCCTGTCATAAACGCTAAATTCCATCTATCAGCACCCCTGCCCATGAGTTGTAATAAATTATCGTTACCTGCATACTGGCCCCGTTCAGCTCCGCATCGCCGGTAAGCACGTTATCACCGATATCCAGTTGAAACAGGTCGCTGCTGTCATCCAGCATATCCAGCGCATTTGTGGTCACGTTATCCCGGGTAAGCTCCAATCTGACCGCCCCCACATCTCTATAGAGAGTCAACAGATCTCCGGCCTGCAAGGTGCCGTTGAATTTTAACTTTTTGCCGCTCAGCGTATTGATTATGACCGGGTCAACGACTTTCACCGGCGCTTTCAGGTAAAGTGTAAATGTTGCTGCGGCGCTGCCTTCGTTATAGCAGTTGACCTCACCGGTGGTGTTGACCTCGCCGAAGCAGTGGCTTTCGCTGTAGTTGACGGGGAAGCGGAACATCTTCGTTGTAATACCCAGCGCTTTAACACTTTGCTCCACGCTGCGCCAATAGGGATACGGCGCAAACAGGACCAGGCTGAACTTGCTGTTGACCTCCTGGGTAATGGAAGGCGATGATTTGACGTAGACATCGATCCAGCAGCTTTCTTCCCAATAAAGCCTTCCCTGGGTCTGTGGCGCAAAGATGTTGAGCAGCTCCCGCTTCGCCTTCGGCTTTACCCCCAGTACAAAGCCGTTAATGGCTATGGACTGGCCGGAAACCGATGTGCCATCCACCGAGTTGCCTGTTTGCTCATAACCCTGTGAAGTCGACAGGCTGGTTTCATATCCGGTGACCCCGGATACCGTGGCAATTATATAATCGCTGTCCGGGGTCATTGTTATTGTTTTTCCATCGTTTCTAACATATCTCAGGTTATACACCCAAGAACACCGCCTTTCTGGCCGCCAAATGAGATTCTTCCAGCAGTTCTGCCGGGCTTTGTGCTTTGGCGTAAATATTCTGTACCAGACTATATCCGCGGGAACCGCCGCCGGTCACGCCGGTGTCCAGAGTCGCCGTACCGAAATCCAAATCGCTGACAACTCCGTCTTTAACGTCAGCAAACGCTCTTTCCCAGCCCAGGCCAAGACCTTCTGCCATATAGTCACCGATACGCATAAACATCCTGGACGGCGAAGCGATGCCCAGTGCAGCGCAGGCAGCTGCATACAGGCTTTCAGCCAGCTCCGCAACCAGTCCTTCCAGCCATGGCCAACCTGCTTGAATACCCGCTCCGATGCCGTCATCGATGTATGTACCGATATCTTCCCAGGGTTCGTCCATCAAAGGCTCTCTGATGACCTCAATCATGGTCTGCGCCGATTCTTCCAGCGGCTGAAGAGCTTCCTCTTCCTGAAGGCCATCAGCCAGCGTTTCGATTATTTCCCTGGCAGTTTCCTGAATTTTCGCTTCGTTGACCTCTTCTTCGTCATGAAGAAGAAAATCCATCAACGCATCGATCATCTCGATAGCCGCATCCTCGAAGGAAGGGTCCGGAATCAAGCCGGTGCCTAATTCATCCTCCAACGTCGCCATATCCACCAAAGCTTCAGCCAGCAGTTCAACGATCCCCTGTGCAGCCGTAGCCGCTGCCATGGTCCCATCATCATTCTGAGCGCTTCCGGTGCTGGATCTGGCGGTTCCGGTAGTCGTTCCCGAACCCGAACCTGCTCCGGCCGTAGCGCAGGCGTTGCCCTCCGACGTATCGAAGACCAGAGAAGCCGTTATCATGTCATAAACCTGGCCAATATTATCTGACCAGCCTATGCCAAGACCTTCCACCATGTTTTTACCGATTTCTTTGAAGACCCTGGACGGTGAAGCGATTCCCAGCACCTTTTGGGCTTTTTCGATCAGACCGCCAACGGTATCTGACCACCAGGACTTCAAATCCTCCCATTTGGACCTTAATCCTTCCCACAGGCCGCTAATAACGTTCTTCCCTACTTCAGCCCAGTCTTCGTCCAAAAACCGGTCTATGATGTCTCTGATAAGCTCATCGGCACAGGTCACCAGTTCCACCGCCGCTTCAAGTAAGCCTTCGCCGATAGCAATCACCAGATCTACCGCCATAAGCATAAGCCGCATCAGGTTATCCGGATCCGCGATGTAGTCTATCAAGCCAATAATGATCTGCGTCGCCGCCTCCATCAGCTGGGGCGTTGCCTCCACAAGAGCGCCGGAAAGGGTTTCAATGATGAAAATTGCCGTATTTACCAGAAGTTCCAGATTGTCCGGGTCAGCAAGATAGGCCGCCAGTCCGGTAATAAGCCCCACAGCCGCCGTAAGCAGCTGGGGTATGGCCTGCATCAGTCCGTCGGATATCTCCGCTATGAGCGTCGCTGCCGTGCTTATAAGCAGCTCCAGATTATCGGGGTCCATGATAAACGTCACCAAATTGCCAACCATTTCAATAGCCGCGTCTATCAGCTGCGGTGCTGCGTCTATCAGGCTTTCGACCAGCGTCGCTACGATCGTCATCGCCGCTGTCATCAGCTGAGCAAGGGTACCGGGATTCGTCAATGTTGTTGCCAGCTGTTCGACCGCTTCCATTGCCACCGGGATAATCTCCGGCAACGCTTCGACCAGTCCATCAGACAGGGCCAGTACGATCTCAACACCGGCTTCAGCCAGCACCGGCAAAAGTCCCATCAACTCGGTTGCCATATCCGGCACTACCTGGCTGATCTGGCTGACCACCTGAGGAAGCTGTCCCGTTATGGTTTTTGCCAAAGACGGCAGCGCCGCTGCAACACTGCTTATCATCGATGCCGCTGCATCCAGCATTGACGGCAAAATATCGTCTGCCACCTCCGGGATCACTTCTGCTATCTGTGGCGCCATACTTTCGACCAGCTTACCAATGCCGCCTAACGCCATTTCGATACGGGGCAGAAGGTTTTGGCCCGCAATGTCAACACGCTCAACGAAATTGTTTATCAGCTGGTCAAAATCCTGCTCATCATCGGCCATGCCGGTAACCAGATTCTCCCAGGCCGCCTGCATAGCTGACATGCTGCCCTGGATAGTTTCATCGGCTTCAAGAGCTGTAGTTCCGGTAATACCCATCTCGGTTTGAACTACGTGAATAGCCTCAACTATGTCAGCAAAGCTTTCGATAGAATAGCTTGCCATTTCGCCGTTAGCTGCTTTCAAAGCTTCGGCATCTTCCAGCAATCGCTGCATTTCTTCCTTGGTGCCGCCGTAGCCAAGCTTAAGGTTGTCCAGCATGGTGTAATTCTGCTTGGCAAAGCCCTGATAAGCGTTCTGGATACTTTCCATAGACGAACCCATCTTATTGGCATTGTCGGACATATCGATCAGCGCCTGGTCTGCTACCGCTGCGGCAGCGACAGTATCATTTTCCAGGCTACCGATCAGCGCAGCTGAAAAACCTGCAACTGTTTCCATATAGTCGTTGGCTGAAATACCGGCAGTTTCAAAGGCTTTGCTGGCGTTATCGAAAACCATTTCCTGAGCCTGCATCAGGGCATCATATTTATCGCTTACCTCTTCCACAGCCTTCCCGGCAGATTCGGCATATTCTTCCAGGGAACTGCCTCCGGCACCAAACAATGTTTCTACGCCGCCTACCAGCTGTTCATATTCTCCATAGCTTTCAACAGCGTTCTTTGCCAGTGATGCTACTGCTGTCGCCGCTGCTGTCAATGCTGCCGCTCCAGCCTTGGCCGCCGCCGCAAGGCCATTACCCAGGGTGTCCGCAAAACTGCTGGTTTTCCCACTGGCATCGTCAAGACCCTGCTCATATTCGCTGGTATCCAGGGATATTTTTGCAAAGAGGTCAAACAGATCCATCAAATCACCTCAATTCCCGCTCGTTTTATAATATCCTCTGCGATCTGTTCACCGGTCCTGTTATCCACCGGATGTTGCTTCACCAGATCTGCAAAGCGTTCCGTCAGCCGCATCCCTTCGCCCCGGGCTTTCAAGCTGTCAGTAATATAAACGCGGTATGCGTAGTCCAGCAGTTCCTGTTCCAGCCTGGCCTCCGCATACCGCAAAAATGCATTTATTCTTCCCGGTCCACGGTACTGTCCGATGCAGAGCCAGAGGACTGAGCGGCCTCGCTCTGACCCCGCGATTGAAAAAGCTGCATCAGTTCCCGGTCTCCCAGTATTTCCATCAGCCGCATGGGCAGCGTAAGAATATTTACCTGATATTCATCCACCGGCACCCGCTCCAGGGCTGCAAGAATTTCTATGACCTGGCTCTTATGCTCCCGGAGCAGTCTTTGGACGGCGGCGATCTTTTTACCACCGTTTTTCATGATTTTTGCCAGCTCTTTATCTGCGCATATGGCCGCTGCCGGTTCGATGATATCGGCCAGGACTTCCAGCGCTTGTTCATTTTTGAATTCAGAAAGTTTCATTTTTGATCTCCTTACGCGGTTTCTTCGGAACCGCTCTTGATGTAGACCTCATAGGGTACGGTGTCCTGGGAAGATATCGAATAGTGTCCGGTAAACTCGAACTTGAACTGGCCCTTGCCCTTATCGGTAGACTGGATCTGGAAACCGCCGGTGGAAAGGCCGTTAAGCAGCTTGATAGCCACGAAGCCGCCGTTCTGGTCGCCGTTTTTGTCAGAATAATCACCGATCCACCAGATGGTCTGAAAGTCCTGGGTGGTGATATCATTTCTGGGAACCAGCTTCGTTTCGTTTTCGTTGCTGATATCGGCAGCACCCATAGTCAGCTTTGCCGAAGTGACGTTGATGGTCACGAAGGTACCGCTCATTTTGACCTCCCATGATTCCAGCTTTTTAAGCTCAAGAACATTCTTGGGACAGTTGTCAATATCTTCGCCGAAGTCGGAAAAAGCAGGCGTTGCGGAAAAACCGATGCCGCCGGTAGTGGCTGCCAGTATATTTTCCGCTTCCAATGCGCCGGTTTCGGGGTCAAAGCTTGTAACCAGGATACCGGCATTCATTTGCAGCTCCTGAAAAGCTGTCTCGGGGATCTGCGTAAATTTCATTTAATTCATCCTCTCAATTTACTGTTAAATACTCAGCCGTCAGGTTCAGGTAACGGCGTTTTATGCTCCTGTTTGTATCGTCTGTCAGGCTTTGCGCCCAGGGACTGCCCCGTTTGAGCCATATCCCGCCACCGTCGCAGCTGACGATCTTTCCGCCGACATCGATGGCAGCAGATATCTCCCGGACTTTGGCGTTAGGCAGCGCTTCGCTGTCGGTATAAAACCACAAGTCGACTGTCAGATTCACCGGCCCACCGCCCCAGGCATCGACAACAAGGTCATAGGAGAGATAGGGCAATACCACATTATCCGGCACCGCAGTTGATGGGTAGGCGTCCATTCCAAAGCCGGAGAAAAACTCCTGCAATGCAGCTTCTTTAGTCATGTTAGTCTCCATTCCTCCGCAGTGACCTGAGAAAACGGCCTGATGTCCGACGCTTCGGGGGTCAACACATCGTCACCATCTGACGTGACCCGAAACACCATGCCGTCACTGACCCTGCGAAATACATTGTGGTATTTAAGCACCACATCTCTGTCAGTGGTCACGGTGTAGGTTCTGGTCAAACCGGCCTGATCAGCCCTGTAAGCTTCTGCTGAGCTGTTATTTACCACTGCCGCTGTGAAGGTGTCTCCATCCTTCCAGGTGATGATTTGACCGCCTTCGCCATCCGGAACGCTAACAGGCTCAAGCATGACACATTGCTGCATAAACTCATCTATCAGGCTCATATTTTTCTCCATTTATTCAGTCTGGCCCCGAAAACGTCCTCCCAGCCTACAGCCGTTCCCCGGGCGTTGGTTGCCCGGGAATAGCTGTAGCCGCCAAAGGATTCGGAATTGTACGGGCTGGGGTCTCCGCTTTTTTCCTGCCACTGTTCAATTTCCTTGGCCAGGTCTACGACTGCTTTTGGAACAGCCATAGCCCAGACGGTGCCGGAAAAGCTTTCATCGGTCAAACCCTGAGCAGGGTATCGGTATACCCCATCGTTGAAAACGCTGCCCAGGATGCGGAAATACTGGCCATCAGCCAGTCCCGATTGTTCAAGGGTCCCATTTTTGATAGAAAAGCTTCCGGCGAAGATGTTGACCTCAAACCAGTTTTTCAGATGTCTTAAAACCTGTTCAAGCATCAGGTATCCTCCTTACTGATCTTCGGTCTGATCTTCATCCTCAACGGGTTCTGTAGAAACCTTTTTCTTTTTATCGGTCTTGACCTTCCACCCGGCATTCAGGAACCGTTGAAGCTGCTGCGTAGTGCAGTCGTGGTCACAGCCGTTTTTAGTAACGATAGTTTTCACGATTTGACCTCCTTATCAGGTTCTGCTGTCAACAACAACAGCAGCGAGCCTGTCATCAGCCAGTTTTACACCGCAGAGCATATCGATAGATACGGTATCCTTCTTGGTATTGATGTCGTAGCCATAGACCACACGCAGGCCGAAGCCGTCGTAGCTGACTATAGCAGACTTGGCTGCACCCTGAGGCAGAGCAAGGGGCCTGGTGACCAGCACGAAGGCGTTCTTGTGGAATGCCAGGGAAGGAACATAGGCCGTAGTTGCGCTGACAGTGCCGATGTTCTGATCCATGTAGATGTCCATGCCGAACTTGCGGCCAAGGGATGCTTCACGCAGGGCAGTGCCTTCATCGCCTACCTTTTCAGCAGAAACAAACAGTTCATTGCCCAGCAGCTCAGCTTCAGCGGCGGTGCCGACCACGAAGCGGCGGTCAGCCATGGGTGCTGCGTTTTCGTTGAGCAGCTTTCTTGCGGCGATCAGATCTGCCGGAGCTATTTCGCCGGAGGCATGAGCTACCCGGTTGGTGACTTCTTTTTCCAAACCGATAAGATACTGATCTACCTTATCAGCGAAGGCGTTCATTGCCGGTGTCAGCAGCTGCTGAGAAAAGTCTTCAATGTCCAGAGTCATCTGCTTTGCGCTCACCGCAAAGGAAACGTCCAGATGCTTGTCCATGGTCACGGTCAGACCGCTTTCGGTGGCATCCTGCACTTCAATCGTGTCAGCAAATTCCTTTGCGGTGAAGGACGCAGGCTTGCGGATGGTAATGGTATCGCCGACAGCGCCGACAAATTCGTCGGAGTAGTCACGGCATACCAGATTCGCCATAACGGCGTTGTTTCTCAGCACCATCAGTGCTTCTCTGGCGATTATCTCAGGGGTCAAAATAGTGTTTGCCATGTTTAATTACCTCATTTCATATTTTTTCTTGCGGCTATGTAATCCTTCATGCTAAGGCTTCCAAGATCCTGACCGCCGCTGTTTTCCGGAGGAGGTGTTTTGGTACCCGCTCCCTGGGTGTTGGTGGAAACGATAAAATCAGCCCATTCAGTCTTCACCGATTCCACCAGCTGTTCGATGTTTTTGGTTTTCCCGTTTTCCAGCTCCAGCGCTTCGATGGTATCGGTTGAGATCTTCATCACCGATTCGATACGCTTTTCACTGACCCCGGCAGCTTTAAGGACTTCACGATAGGCTGCTTCTTTAGCCCGTCGGTTTTCCACGATCAGCTGCTGAGCCTTATAATTTTCAAAGTCCGAATGTTCCTTTTCGTACTTTTCCTTGTAGCCGCCGTCGGCTGACCTCAGGTTTTCCAGCTCCTGCTGGACGGTCGGAAGCTTCTCCGCATCGGCCTTGTATCTGGTAATATCAGCTTTCAGGCCATCAACGGTTTCCGTATGGGCCTCGATGATGGTCCCGACCTGTTCTTCGGTCAGATTCATTCCTCGAAGCAAAGTTCTTGTAAGCGCCACTTACTATCATCCTTTCCTTTGGGGGCAGTCCTTCGCCCACGATAGTTATTTATAAAAATCGGCAGTCCTTCGCCGCATTTATCCACAAAAGAAAAAACGGGGCCAACTGCTGACGAATTTTCAGCAGTCGACCCCGTTCGGTCCTTCCCGGCAACAGTTTATGCCGTGGGAACAATATTCAGGTTTTTTATTGTTTTTCTCCAGACGGTGCGAACAGTTACGCTGCCGTCCTTATTGGGTGTCAGCTCCACCCTCTGGCCTTTTTTCAGGGCTTCTTCAACAGCCCTGATGGTTTTTTCATCCATTTTTCATTTCATCCTCGATGATCTGGTTATAAGTCTGGCTGTGGTCAGCCACAGCAGGCTTCAAATACGGCTGCGCCTTGTTGCCGCTGGTGCGATGCCAGTTGCCCTTATGGTCCTGATACGCCCAGGGGTCCTGGCGACCGCCGGGATAATACTGGCCGGTACCCAGCTCCACGTAGGCTGCATATTCGGAATTGGTTCCAATGTACGCAGCC
The DNA here is from genome assembly GCA_964384255.1 of uncultured Oscillospiraceae bacterium. Lineage (GTDB taxonomy): Bacteria > Bacillota > Clostridia > Oscillospirales > Oscillospiraceae > SIG469. The sequence goes on from CAYLKH010000011.1 coordinate 29,542, forward strand.
GGTTCTTCGCTGTCGACCCCATGGGAAATGCTGTTGCGCAGGTTGCCGGTATCCACAGGGCAAAGCTTTTTGGCGTAGCCCTCAGCGGTCAGACCGCACTTTTCCAGCGCACGGAGAGCCGCAGCTTTCATTACGGAAATGACTTCATCGGAGTTGTCGGTAAGTTGAATGTTCATTTGGTCAATCCTCGTCTGCGTGCCACTTACATTGCAAACACTTTTGCCGTTGTTCTTCATTCCACTCAATTTTCTCCGGCAAAACAGACGGCTTTATCATGTAGTCTGCAACATCGCAAATAACAATGCAGTCCCCACCATTTATTTGTCCTTTTTTTACCGGACAATAAACAGTTTTCATTCAAACACCTCCACGATTGATTTCACTTCTGGATCAAACTCTGCTTTTGGAAAAGCAGTATTAATTTTTTGGATGCTATCCTGAATATAAGTCGCTCCATCAAGTGAATAGTAATTTGTGTGGTATCCATCCCACCGTTTCCGTTTGATCGAACATTTTGCTGTACTAACATAATGTTTTGCTTCTTCAGGTGTGCATCCATGGTGAATGTTCATCCGTCAGTCCTCAGAAAGAATTTCAGCTATCATATCTTTTCTGACTTTAATGATCTCAAGGATCTCCCAATATGCAAGTTTTCGCCCCTGTTCAAATTCACTGAGTTCTTTTTTCCCGCACAATTCGTTATATCTTTCATCAAAAGCGTTGAGCATATCCTTGATAAACGTTTCGTAGACCACGATTTTGTTATCATCCATCCTCTTTTCGCCTCTTTTCCAATTCTGATTCTGCTTGCTGTATTAAATCCTTGAAATTGCGAATTTCTTTGCGCCAATGAAGTATTTCGCCATCCCTTGCAGCCTGAATTTTACTTTTCCATTCCCGATCATATTTTTCGGGATTGGCTATTTTATCTTCATGCTCTTCGATACGCGTTCCCCATTTAGAAATCGCTTTCTCTATGCTGGTCGTTTTCCATTTTTGTATATCACTGTTTGCAAAAAACTGAATCCCAATTGATTTTAATAAGCCGTCACTTACAATTATACCGTCATCAATGTCATTTGCAACAGTTTTTTGCGTTTCTTCCTTCCACCCTTCCCACTGCTGATAGCTCATATTGGAAACCAGCTCCGTTTCGCCGGTCGACGGATCCTTAGCCCGTCTCTGAGCATCGGAAGTATCGACGCCGTCCACCACAGCTATCATAGTACAGCGGCAGTTATACACCTCGCTGGCCGGGCCGCTTGGGTCTCCGGGATAGCTGCAACCATTGGGGAAATCTTTATCGATATCCACGATCTTGCTATCAAGCCAACGGTGACTGTCGCGGGTACGGCCATCCAAAGTCGCCACCCACTGCTTTTTCAGCGTTATTCCCATGTCCTCAGCAGCTTTGTAGCTGTCCATTCGTCCGGCGTTCTGCGCACCTGTGACCGCTGTTCTGGCTGTTCTGAGCGCCGAGGTACGGTTCATATCCGTGATGCTGCTTTGGAGCCTGTCGGCAATTTTGCCCAGGCTTTCGCCCTGGATTATGCCCGAAGTGACGCAGGCCGTGATCTTCTTTTTTCCGTACTCAAGGTCAATTCCCCGCTTGACAGCTCTGGACGGTGGATAATAAGGCATCAGCTCCGGATTTTCCTCGATCAGCCGTTTGACCGTCTGCTCATCCATCAACGTGAAGCTTACGTCGGCTCCGGCAGCTTCGATGGTGTATGCGGCATAGTTCCGGTTCAGCGAATAGATCCCCGGCGTCGCATCGTTTATGTACGCCACCGCCGTTTCGTTGGCCTGGGTCATGCGCTGCGCCAGTTCATCACGCATGGCGATATACCGTTTTCCACGTCCGATCTGGTTCAGCCGCCATTGGGTGTACTGCTGCTGGTCGATCTCGCCCTTTTCCAACAGCTCCTGCTGTTTCTTATCCCGCTCCCTGAAGTTGGCAAAATACTCGTTAATTTTGCCCTGGACATCATCCTGGGCTTCCTTGTACACCTTGTGGATCTTCTTTTCAAGGGCCGCAAGCTGCTTATCCGTCTGCTTATCGGAATAATCAGCCATAACTTAATCCTCTAAGCCGAACCGTGTAAGACTTTCGGCAGACAGATCTTCCAGCCGTTTTTCTATCTCTTCCGGTGTCAAAAACGGCAGTTTTTTCAGCGTCAGTTCCTCGCCAAGGACGTTTGCGGCGGTCATTATCATGCTGGTTTCTTCGGTCTGATTCGCAATTCGGTTCCATTTGAAGCTGGGTTCGTCTTCAATGTCCAATAGCGCCAGCAGCTGAATAATAAAATCTCTGACGCAATACTCAAAGTCTCCGCATTTATCGTCCATGGGCTGATACGCCGCTCTGATCTCCGTAGCCGTTTTGGACGAAGCTGAAAGCGCCCGGATGTCTATGATCTGGAAATCGCTGTATAAATCAGCCCTGAGCCTGTCAAGCATTGCCGTTCGGGCCTCCACCGGAATATCCAGGGTGTGTGCTTCTGCATCAACGCCGTCATCGGTGTCGATCACCGCCGCCTTTACCCTTCTGAGCCTGTCCAAGAACTGAGCAAGATCCTTATCCTTCATTCCACCGGCATTTTTAATAAGCCAATAGAACCCGGATGCATCGTCGATATCGTTAGCCAAGCCGCTTTTAATATAATCATAGCAGTCGATACATTCCCGGATACCTGTCAACTCCGATTCCCGGAGGTCGTTGGCGTACATGGGTATTATGGGAAAACCCGGATAATTTGTACCTTCTATGGCTTCCACATCACCGGCAGCATTTTGGCTGACGTGCTGAATGTAAGCCCTTTTCTCATTCAGCGCTTCCATTGGTCCATCGTCGATCTCGATGTATTCGGTATAACCGTCCATCTCGTACAGCGTCGCATATTTCGTATCTGTCGCAGTTCGCTCCCAGAATCTGATACCAGCTTTTATCTTTCCGCTGTTTTCATCCAGCAGTGGCACAAATCCGGGCGAAGCCCTGGTTTCGACCACGCTAAAAACCTCAAGATGGTCGTAATTCCAGAAGCAGTACGCCACACCGTCCACCATCGCCTTTTTGGCGGCAGCGGCCAATTGGTTGTCAAAGTTTCTGCCCAGTCTCTGCTTGGTATCCTTTTTCTGAAAAACTACGCCGTTGGACAGGACGTACTGCACCTGTTGAATAACGAATTTTCTGAAGAACATGGATTTCAGCTTGTAATTGGCGCTGAGCAGATCCGGTTCCCTCTGTCCCTGGATATTATACAGAAACCGCTGAAAATCGCTTATAGTGACGTTCCTTTTGGCATAATATTCTTCTGCAACAGCAGCTATCTGATACGCCTCAGTGAGCTTGTGGGCGCTGATAGCCTCTTTAATAAACTCCATTCTGGCTTTCTCACTGGCTCCCACCCGTTGAAGATCCTGAAATGTTTTAATTTCTACTCACCTCTGTCATAAAAATACCTTTTCCGCAGCGTGAAAAACAAATATCGCATAGCATCCATAGCGTGGTCATTTTCCTTTATGACCCGATCTACAGCTGAGCTATCGTCCCAGCGGTACAGGCCGAATTCCTCCAATATTGCCTTGCAGCTTCGATGGATCTTCACCCGGTCCTGCTGAATCATAGCGCCGGTGAATCGGATACCGTCCAGCACGTCATTTTTTGCCTTCATAACCCGAAAACGCCTGTGCCTGCGTATACACTCAATGAAGCTGGCTGCCGAAGGGTCGACGATCACCCGCTCCGGATCGATATTTCCGGCAAGTTTTTCCAGCGCCCCATAATATTCTTCGTCAGTTTTCTGCCTGCCGTTGTCACGGCTGCTGTAGTAATACATATCCACCAACACCGCAGATCCGGCATCTTCGTCAACTCGCCACAGCTCCATAGCCGTTGGATTCACCGTGCCATAGTCGATAGATATAAACCAGGTTCCCCGCTCCGGTACGTTATCCACCACGTGCAGCTTCTCATCGAACATGGGATACACCAGCCCCTGCGCCAAAACCCACTGACCAAGGATATAGCGCTGATAAAACACGCCGCTGAACATTCGCCTGTATCGCTGGCGTATCTCCTCACTAAGCCCCGGGTTATCGTCCAGGGTGAAGTTCAGCAGCAAAGCATTACGTTCTCTGTGTCGCTTGACCCAATCGGTATAAAACCAGTGCTTCGGCGAATCCGGGTTGCAGCTGAACCAAAGCTTTGCCCCATCCACCGAGCATCGGGCCATCGCCTGCTGGGCGAAGCTCCGTGGCATCAACACCACTTCGTCCAGCAATACGCCAGCCAGGGTGCGTCCCTGGATCAGCTTGTATGAGCTTTCATCCTTGCCGCCGAAGACTTCGAAATAATTTTTCACCGGTCCCCGGCTGATCTCGAGAATTTTATCAGACTTTCGCCAGCGTATCACATATTTTCCATTAGCGTAGGCCATCAGCGTGTAGGGAACAACGATGTTCTGAGTAGCGCTGCCAACAGTATTTCCGCATATGCCAAACCTCTGGCCGGAAAACTCACGCATCGCCCAGTCCACGAAGGCGACCATCATAATTGACGTTTTGCCGCTGCGAACTGCGCCGCTGCATATAAGCGCATCGTAGTCGGAATAGGGGAACGCCAATATTTTCATCTGCTTAGAGCTTATCATCGCTATTAAGCTCCTGTCCCAACTGGCGAAGGCTCTTGCTCAGGGCATCTTCTTCAGCCAAATTGCCTGGAACTGCTCCGGCACTTTCGTTTTTCAGACCCATCCAGCCACCCAGCATATCCAGCGCCTTCAATGCGTTCTTTGCGTCGAATATCCAGCTGCCGTCCGGTTCATATTTCCGATCCTCACTGTTCCAGGAAAGGTGCGGTTCAGCCACCATGCAGCGTTTAAACACATCGTAGGTTTTCAGATATATGCTCTCCCGCTCCAGTCCCAGCGCCTTAAGCTCCTCACGTGCGTGCGCACGCAGGTATGCGAGCAGCTTATCATTTTTTAACATTCTGCTGGCCTGTACCGCCGCAGAGCTTTCTTTATACCCGGCAGCAATGGCAGCGTTCGTGCCGTTGCCGCAGGATTCGTAGGCTTCACAAAATTTCCGCTGCTTTGGCGTCAGCTCGCTCCAAAGCTCCTGTGCGGTCAATTCTTCGGTCTTTTCATTTCTTCCCTCCAAGTCGGTATTTCCCTCCTGATCCCTCCGGTACATCTCCCCCGGCACACCTACGTGATATCTCCGACTTTACCAGCATAACACGAAGGCAGTGTCCGTTATCTGCAACTTTTCCGGCGCAAATTCACCCCCAAAAACCGCAGTTCAGGGGGTGCTTATCATCTTCCAGTATTCAAGATAAAACTGTTTTCGCATCCGGTAAAGAGTCGATTCCGACACGTAGTATTCCATGGCGATGCTTCTGACAGACCGCTGGGACGTAAGCACAGCCTTTAAAGCCTCCGGACAACTTCCGCAGGCTGAACTTATGGCATCGTCTATCATTCCCTGCCGCCTCTTTGGCAGCAGGTCATAGCATTGGCAGGTAAAGAAGATCCACCCCTGCACCCTGTAAGGCAGAGGGATCCCCCGCATTTTTCTAAACAGATTATCACCCTCTCATTATCCCGGTCTTTTCGCCGCTTCTTTTCTTCTCAGCAGCAGTTTGACATACACTCCCGCATTGACGTTGTTGCGCTGGCTGTCACCCTCCACGAACTCCCAGCCTGTGTAGATGCTTTCAGCCGCCGACACTACGCTGTCCAGCTCCATAAGCTCCTGAACATCCTTTTTGGTGATCTTATAATCTCTGCTCATTGGCGCAGGATCTATCAGATTCTTCGAGGAAGTCCACCGGCGATAGGTCTCATCGCCCTTAAGCATATAAACTGTCAAACCCTTAACGCCAGTCTCGGTGAAGCGAAGGCGCTTGCTGTTTGCATAGCCTTTGCCCCACTTTTCCTCAACCAGGTCACGGCTGAGGCCACCGGACATGATGACATGATGATGGATACGGCCTGTGCGGCTCTTTTCCGTCTTGTAGACATATTTCAGCTCCGGAAGCCCTTCTTTACGCCGGATGTATTTTATCCGTCTGAAAAAATTCTGGATATCTTTCCTGGCTTCGTCCAGGGTGTCCGGCGCATTATCATAGGTCAGATGCAGCGCCACATCCTCGGCTGTGAAATTTGCGTGAACCAGGCGAAAGAACTTTTCTTCTGCATGGCGCTGGTTCAGCTTTTTCTGGATCTCCGATGAAGGCTTGCCCCGTTTACGCTTTTGTCCCGGCTTAGTGAACACCGGGAAAACGTCAACGGTCATGTAATCTCCGCAAATATATCGCACATCCCGATAATGCATCAACCGCTGCACGTTCTTTCTCCCTCCATCGTCGATTACTTAATATTGCTTACAAGCCTGCAAATGCGCAGACGCGCATTTTTCAAAAATTTTCAGCAATATCACCTTCACCGCCCCGAAGGCCGGGGCGGTGTTTTTGGATTCAGATCCGGTATCTATCTACTATTTCTTTCAAGCCTTCAGTCAGCCTGTCCAGCTTTTCAAAGAGGTACAGTTCAAAGCTTCCTTCTTCCAGCTCTATCGCTATTGCTTCGTACAGGGGTGTTTTTCTGTTGTAAGTCCTGATCAGCTGCTCCAGCTGCTGTGCCGTATACTCTCCCCTGGCAACATGATGTCTGACGATGGAGCCTGTAGGCTTGTATACGTAATAAACGATCAGCATTTTTCGGCCACCTTTCGTTTGTTCTGATGCCGCAGCTCGCAGTCCGGGCATTTGTACCAGCCCCGGTCTTGCACTGTTTTGGGGACGTTCCAAAGCCTGTGGCACCACTGGCATCGCCTGTATTTATACTGTTTCATAAATCTCTTTCCATCTCCCATAGGCTTCCATGACCTTACGGGTATAATCCGTTTCGGTTACACCGCGATTCCACAGCTCCAGAGCGCCGGCATCGCCGCAATTGTAGGCCATCAGCGCCCGCTCCACGGTGCCATATGCCACAAGGTTCTCCCACAGCATATACACCCCGGCTTCGATGTTGCCTTCAACGGTCATTGGGTCAATGCCCAAAGACCACAGCCATTCATGGTTGATCTCATTTATCTGCATCAATCCATAATCGCCGGTGCAGCTGACAGCCTGAGGGTCAAAACCGCTTTCCACCTCTGCCACAGCCAGCGCCAGAGCGAATGGAACGCCGTAATCCTCGCAGCATTGCTGCATAAAATCCTCGTAGTCATTGAAACTGTTGTTTATCACTTTTGGTTTTTCCTCTCTGTTTTTGGCAGTAACGTTTACATATCGAACCACTATGGCATCTTCATCCGGTTCCGATTCAGCTTTGGACGTAATCACCAGCGGTTCAACCTTTTCCGGTTCGTCGATGATCAGCATCCATTGAAGCTGCACATACTCAGTTTCCTCAATCACCGGTCCAGCCCTTTCCGGCTTATCCAACGTCAGAGCAAGGATTATTATGACGATAGCCAACGCAGTTAATATGGCGGTAAATATCTGTCTATGCTCCATATCGCCCTTCCTTTTCTCCATACCATGCGCCGTTGGTCAGCTTCACCAGTTTCCAATTACCTTCGGGTTTTCGCCCGTGCCACAGAGCCGGAAGCCCCATAGAATTTCGCCACCTGTGAACCGTCTGGTAATGGACTCCTATTTTCTTTGCAATGGCCATGTCGCTGTTACCGGCCTTCCACAACTCAAAGAGCTTTACCGCCCGGTCACCAGTACCCATGGGGATTTTTCCGCCCTGAATCGTCACAACCGGCCCGGCCTGATGCGCTGCTTCATTGGCCTTGATGATCTCAGCGGTGTATTTCAGCCGGGGAGAGTGCTTCGCCTTCAGCTCGGCCACTTTCACCGGATCGTCCTTTATGGCCATGTATTTTCCGTAGCTCAGTCCACACTCCCGGGCTTCTCTGGCATAAAGTTGCAGCTTGTCCGGCCCCGTTTTTTTGACTACCATCTTGAAGATCCTTCCTATCTGCGTTATAATACACTTGCATATGTTATTCACATATCCTTTTTCCGTTGCCGACCTTGACTATTGGCTTGTCAGGTCGGCATTTTTCTTGCGCCGTTTGCAGGAAATATGTAATAGCTGCCCACCGCCACATCCATTTCCTCACAGCTTTCAGGATCCTGCCGAAGCTCACTGCAAAGCCTGGCCCATTCTTCGGCGTATCTACAGCCGTCCCGACGCAGGTGGATGACCTTATGGCATTCGACATCACCAACTGTCACCATCATGTGCCAGGCCTTATCAGCAGCTGCCCCCAAAACTTCGCATATTTCTGCCCAGGCATCCCGCGTCATCCGGGTGTCGATCAGCTGAAAGCATATCCTGGGCTTGTCCGCCGGACGGTACAAAATCACCATTTCACAGTCCCCTTTGATATATTCGATAAGCCTCGGTGCCGGGTTTCGGCTTCCACTCGGTTTTTCTACCTGTTCGCCTGACAGTTTTGGCCGCCGAAGGTATCGGTGTCCTCACTTCGGTTCTTCTTCCCGCTCCACCGCAGTCGCAGCGTTCGCCGCTGTCCAAAACGGCGCCGCAGGACTGACATACGTTATGAATTCTCATCATCTCTTTTCTCCTTTCTTTCGACAAAGTCGCTGCAAGCGACGACCGTGTTCGTGATGGTAAATACGTATTTACGCCACAGCGGATCTATCAGCGCACACGTCAGAAACGGATCACCGATTCTTTCGCAATCGAAGCACAGATCCAGGGTTCTTTCGTTATTCATCTTCTGCTTTTCCTTTCTTTTTTGTTTTCATTAGTAGGTTCCTGAAGCCACAGGCTCAGGCATTCCAGACACTCTTCGCAGTTGTTGTAAACGCAGCGGCTTCTGCCGTTGTAGATTTCCGGGCAGGCGCCCAGCCTAACCAGCTGCTCCGCCAATTCCCGACGATTCGCCACCGTCATCATGTGGTAATTCAGTCTGCTGCTCATGTGATAGCTCCTTTCTTCGGTTTTCAGCTTTGGCTGCTTCCAGCTCACGGATATGTTTGTTGACAAAGATCCTGGTCACCACCCGGTCAACGTCTTCGTGTATCCGCTGTTTTTCTTCCTCGGTCTGATCTTTGAACATCGTGTTGAAAATAAAGAATTTTGCGCCGCTGGCAGTCTGGCCGCTGGCAACGCAGTCTTCCCACGGCGGTTCAAAAGGAAAAGTAAATTCAAATCCTGCCATTTCACCTGACCTCCTTTTTCCAATCCTATGTGTCAGGGCTTATCCATCTTGCTTGTACGGAGTTTGAAGTTTTGGAAGAGCCAGAACGCGTGATTTTAAATCACTTCTTTGGCAAAAAAAATTTTATTTCTCTCCGCTTCTGACAATTCAAGGATGCTCGATAGTTTAACTATCTCACTAGCTTTAAATTCGGTCACGTTTGTAATTTTTCTTCTCAATCCGTACCCAGATAGTCCCATTTTCTCTGCGATTGCTCCATATTTAATTCCACTCTTTTCTATGGCATTTTTCAATTCTAAGGTCGCTGTCATTCTGTTCCCTCCTTTTGCACGTGATTTGTAATCACTACATAGTGTTATAACACGCTCGTGCTTAGTTGTCAACATTTAATTGCGTTAATATGCACTTTTTGTTGACAACGTATCTTCATAGTGATATATTGGTTTTATCTTGGTTTAAGGAGTATAAATGTGACGCTGTATGACCGTATAAAAGAGCGCAGAAAAGCTTTGGGATTGTCCCAGTCAGAACTCGCAAGCATATTGGGATATGAAGATCGTTCTTCTATATCTAAAATCGAAAGCGGTATCAACGATTTAACTCAATCCAAAATTGAAGAATTCGCTGCCGCATTGCAAACCACGCCTGCCTATTTGATGGGCTGGGACAATGCTCCGCCTTCCAACATATCCCCAATGCCGTCGACAAAAAAGATTCCTCGGCTGGGTGCTATCGCCTGCGGCGAACCCGTCCTCGCAGTCGAGAACCTCGAAGATCACGACGAAGTTCCCGATTACGTAAAATGCGACTTCACTCTTAAATGCAAGGGTGATTCCATGGTGAACGCCCGAATATATGACGGCGATATCGTCTGCATCCGTCAACAGCCCACAGTCGAAAGCGGCGAGATAGCAGCCGTAATTATCAACGGCGAAGCGACCCTGAAACGTGTTAAATTTGCCCCAAATCAAATTATCCTCTGGCCAGAGAATTCTAACTACGAACCTATGATCTTTGTTGGCGAGCAGATGAACAGCATCCGCATCCTCGGCAAAGCCACCCATTTTATCAGCAAGGTAAAATAGAAAAAGTTGTAAAGGAGTCCAACCAATGAAAAGAAAAGGCACTATTCTGATTTTTGCGATCTGCATTGTTTTGCTGTTCTCTGTTCCTGCTGCGGCCGCCACCGCCACAAAAACTGCGACCCTTAACTACTCCGACATCAAAATCACTTTCAATGGTCAATCCGTTACCCCCAAGGATGCCAACGGCAATGTGGTCGAACCGTTTATTATAGACGGTACTACCTATCTCCCCGTCCGAGCCGTCGCCAACGCTCTCGGCCTTGACGTTCAGTGGGACAGCTCCGCCAAGACCGTTATCCTCAGCTCCGGCAGCGCCGAAGCCATGAACGCTGCTTTTTTGATTTCGAACTCAATTGGTTCCACTATTTCTACCGTAAATTATTCCGATATCAAGATAACTCTTAACGGCCAGGTCATCACGCCTATGGATGCCAGTGGCAATGTGGTTGAACCATTCATTATAGACGGTACTACCTATCTCCCCGTCCGAGCCGTCGCCGACGCTCTCGGTCTTGACGTTCAGTGGGACAGCTCCTCCAAGACCGTTATTCTCAGCTCCAGTAGTACCTCTATCTCCCAATCATCTGGTAGCAGTTCCTCAGAATACAAAAAAGCCGACGTCAATTGGCTCAATCAGTACAACTACGTTGCCAGCAGTGAAAGCAACAGATATCACTATCCCCACTGCCGCTGGACATCTGAGATCAACGAAGATAACCTTATCGCTTTTGACAGCGTAGAAGAAGCCGAAGCAGCTGGTTATATTCCCTGCAAAGTTTGTCAGTAGTTCATCACGGGATAAAACCGTTATGGCCAAACGCAAAATTGCAAAAGTCACAGGTATCCCAACCACCCGTTCCGGGCGCAGAAACAAGTTCGGAAAGTTTATGGGTATCAGATGACCAATATCCCCTTAAAAACAAAAGCTCAGCCTTCCAGCTGAGCTTTAGCATTATTCAGGTTGTTTTTTCTCCAGCGGGACTACTGCAAGCGTTTTTCCCAGCGGAGCTAATATCTTTAGAATGGTGTCAAGCTGGGGGCTTGTAATCCCCTTTTCCATTCTGGCTATAATCGGC